>CALMYE010000140.1 GCA_937873425.1 uncultured Sphingopyxis sp.
CGGTTGGTCGCGCCGATGACGACGACCGACTGCATCTCCTCGATCCCATCCATCTCGGCGAGGATCGTGTTGACGACGCGCTCGGTCACCTGCGGCTCGCCCGATCCGCTGCCGCGCGCCGGCACCAGGCTGTCGATCTCGTCGATGAAGACGATCGTCGGCGCCACGGCGCGGGCGCGGGCGAACAGGCGCGCGATCTGCTGCTCGCTCTCGCCGTACCATTTGGACAGCAGGTCCGACGATTTGATCGCGATGAAATTGGCGTCCGATTCGCGCGCCGCCGCCTTCGCCAGCAGGGTCTTGCCGGTGCCGGGCGGGCCATAGAGCAGGAAGCCCTTGGCGGGACGGATGCCGAGCCGGCGGAACGCCTCGGGATGCTTGAGCGGCAGTTCGATACCCTCGATCATCTTGTCGCGCGCCTTGTCGAGCCCGCCGATGTCGCTCCAGCGGATCTTCGGCGCCTGCACCATCACCTCGCGCATCGCCGACGGCTGGACGCGCTTCAGCGCATTGTTGAAATCGTCGCGCGTCACCCGCAGCTCGTCGAGCAGGTCGGGCGGAATCGTCCCGTCCTCCAGATTGAGCTTCGGCATGATCCGCCGAACCGCCTCGATCGCCGCCTCGCGGGTCAGCGCCGCCATGTCGGCGCCGACGAAGCCGAAGGTGGTGCGGGCCAGTTCGGCGAGGTCGACATCCTCGCCCAGCGGCATGCCGCGCGTGTGGATGCCCAAAATCTCGCGCCGCCCGCTCTCGTCGGGGACGCCGATCACGATCTCGCGGTCGAAGCGGCCCGGACGCCGCAGCGCCTCGTCGATCGCGTCGGGGCGGTTGGTCGCCGCAATGACGACCAGATTGGTGCGCGGCTCCAGCCCGTCCATCAGCGTCAGCAACTGCGCGACGATGCGCTTTTCCGCCTCGCCCTGCACCTGCCCGCGCTTCGGCGCGATCGAATCGATCTCGTCGATGAACAGGATCGACGGCGCGGCCTTGGTCGCCGCTTCGAACACGTCGCGCAGCCGCTTTTCGGACTCGCCATAGGCGGACCCCATGATTTCCGGCCCGTTGATCAGGAAGAATTGCGCTTCGCTCTCGTTGGCGACCGCGCGCGCGAGCCGCGTCTTGCCGGTGCCCGGCGGCCCGTGCAGCAGCACCCCGCGCGGCGGATCGACGCCCAGCCGGCGGAACAATTCGGGATAGCGCAAGGGCAGTTCGACCATCTCGCGCAGCTGGTCGATCGTGTCGCCCAGCCCGCCGAGGTCGTCATAGGTGACATCGGTGCGCCGCGCGTCCTGTGGCTCCTGATATTCGGGGAGCAGCTCGATCTCGGTATTCTCGTCGATGGTGACGACGCCCTTGGGGCTCGCCGACACGACGATCAGGCGCACCTCGGCGAGCGCATAGGCGGGCGCGTTGAGCATCTGGCGCAGCTGCGGCGGCATGTCGCCCGCCGACACGCGCTGCTGCCCGGCGGTCGCGACGGTGTCGCCCGCGACGAGCGGTCGCCCGAAGAAACTGCGCTTGAGCGCGATCGCCGAGCCCTGCAGCCGCAGATTCTCCTGCGCCGGGGCAAAGACGACGCGCGTCGCCGGGCGCGTCTCGACGCGGCTCAGCGTCACCATGTCGCCCGCGCCCGCGCCGGCATTGGCGCGCTGGAGGCCGTCGAGGCGGATGACGTCGAGCCCCTCGTCCTCGGCATAGGGCGCGACGATACGCGACGCGGTGTCGCGCTTGCCGCTGATCTGGACGACGTCGCCCTCGCTCAACCCCAGTTCGGCCATCGCCGAACGCGGGATGCGGGCGATACCGCCGCCGCTTTCTTCCGCCCTCGCATTCGCTACCTGCAGTTTGACCTGTTTTTCTTTCACCGGTGCGTCGGCCAAGGCGTGTCTCCCGCTAGATGGTCCAAATGCCGAAGATAGGACGGCGGTTCCCGATTTGCGACCCCCTTCCCGTCCCGCAAGGCTATGACGCACTGCACAAAAGTATCTGGCGTGACGCGCGGTGTCATGTCATCATCGCGTCCGAACGAACATGGCACGCCTTCCCCCCCTCAGCAGCATGGAGGCCTTTTTAGAGGTCGCCCGCCACGGCACCGTCAAGGCCGCCGCGAGCGAACTCGGCCTGTCGATGCCGGCGCTGTCGCGCCGCATCCAGACGCTGGAACATGCGGTCGGCCGCCCGCTCTTCGACCGCCACCATCACGGGCTGCGGCTGACCGAGACGGGCCGGGCGCTGCAGGACCAGCTCTCGCCGATCCTCGACGACCTGCGCGCGGTGATCAAGCAGGCGGGCAGCCCCGACGCCTCGCTGCGGCTGCACCTCAACGTCCTGCCGCTCTTCGCGCAGCAGCGGCTGTTCCCGCGCCTGCCCGAGCTGCGGCAGCAGCATCCCGAGCTGCATATCGACATAGAGACCATCTCGCATGCCGAGGCGCGGCTCGGCGACGGCATCGACGCGGCGATCGCGCTGGCCCGGACGATCGACCCCGCGCTCTATGCGGCGCGGCTCGACCAGGATCAGGTCTTCCCGATCGCGGCGCGCACGCTGACCGACGGCGAGCGACCGATCGCGGTGCCCGAACAATTGCAGCGCATGACCATTCTGCTCCACCGCGAAATGCCCGAAACTTTCGCCGAATGGCGCAAGGCGATCGGCATGCCGTGGCTCGAGCCGGCGGGGGTCGATTATTTCGATTCGGGCCCGCTGATGCTGGAGGCCGCGGCGCAGGGAATCGGCGTCGCCTTCATGCACGGCCATCATTTCGACGACGCGCACGACCCGCGGCTGATCCGCCTGTTCGATTTCGAGGTCGACAGCCCCTACAGCTACTGGTTCGTCTGCCGCCCGCGCGCGCTGCGCCAGCCCGCGGTGAAGCTGTTCCACGACTGGCTGCTCGGGGCGAAAATCTGAAGGAAAATGGTGCTGCTGGAGAGGATTGAACTCTCGACCTCACCCTTACCAAGGGTGCGCTCTACCACTGAGCTACAGCAGCAGCCGGAACGCCCGTAAGCGATGTTCGCCGGGCAGGCGCGGCCTATGGCGGGGCGCCTTGTTCCTGTCAAGGTGCGAGGCTTGACGATGCGCGCTTTTCGCGGGAAGGAGCCCGCGTGAGCAAGCCGCCCTCCTCCGCCGACCTCGAACGCGAACGCCGCCTCGCCGAGGCGCTGCGCGCGAACCTGCGCAAGCGCAAGGCGCAGGCGCGCGAGGCGAAGGCCGAAACGCCGCCTAAAGACTGACGGTCACCGTTACCGCCTCGCCCTCGGCCAGCGCTTCGGCCTTGCGGACCGCGGCCTTGACCGGGAGCAGCCAGCCCCCGCTTTCGCGATGCGGAAAGACCGAGGTGTTCCAGACCGTATCGCCGACCGTCGCGGTCACTCGCGCCGACCCGAAGCCCTTGCGCCCGTCGAGCCACTGCCCGGTCATCGCCGCGATGCG
>CALMYE010000141.1 GCA_937873425.1 uncultured Sphingopyxis sp.
GTCGCCTTCGGCGTCGCGGGGTCGGCGCCCCATTCGGTCCAGCTGCCGTCATAGACCGCGACATCCTCCTTGCCGAGCAGGTGCGCGCCGAACGCCACCACCGTCGCGGTCATGCCGCTGCCGCAGGTCGCGACGAGCGGCGCGTCGAGGTCGATGCCCGCGGCGTCGAACGCCGCCTGCAATTCGTCGCCCTGCTTCCAGGTGCCGTCGGCGTTGAACAGCTGGCTGTGCGGCAGGCTGCGCGAGCCGGGGATGTGGCCGGGGGCCATGCCGGGGCGCGGGTCGCGCTCCTCGCCGGTGAAGCGCGCCGCGGGACGCGCGTCGACGACCTGTTCGGCCTTGCTGCCCAAATTCGCCAGCATCTCGTCCTTGGTCCGCACTGCCTTCGCGTCGCGCCAAACCGTAAAGTGGCGATGGCGCAGCGTCTGCTTGCCCATCTCGAGCGGGCGGCCCTCGGCCTTCCACTTGGCGAGGCCGCCGTCGAGCAGCGCGACGTCGTGCGCGCCGAACAGCTTGAGCAGCCACCAGGCGCGCGCCGCGCTCTTCAGCGGGCTGTCGTCATAGATGACGATGCGGCTGCCGTCGCCGAGGCCGAGCGACTGCATGCGGCTGGCGAATTTTTCCGCCGGGGGCGCCATATTGTCGATGGGGTCGTTGGCATCGGTCAGCTCGGCCAGGTCCATGAACACCGCGCCGGGGATGTGCCCCGCCTCATATTCCGCGCGCGCGTCGCGGTCGGTTCCGCCCAGGAATTTCGTCGCATCGACGATCCGCAGATCCGATGCCCCCAGTTCGCGTTCCAGCCAGTCGGTTGAGACCAAGGCGTCCATGTCATGCTCCTGCTGCGACCCGGCGGCGGACCTGTGCCTGTCCCCTCGCCGGCCATCCTGCTTTCCGGGGTAGCCCAGCCTATGCCCCGGCCCGCGCCATTTCAAGCGCCGTGGCGTCCTGCCCCAGCCGATGCTGCGCTGCAACAAAAAAGGAAGGCGAAAACCCCCGCGCTACTGAACGCGCTGCACCGCGGTCGAGCGCGCGCCGGGCCGGTCGACCTGATAGGCGGCGCGGTCGAGTGGCAGCGGCGCGAGCTTTTCGCTGCCGCTCGTTCCCCGCTCGCGGCCGAGCACGAAGCTGCCCGCGACCTGGCCGAAGGCGTCGGCGTCGCCTTCCCAATGATAGGTGACGTCGAACGCCATGACCGGCACCAGCATCGGTTTGCCGCCGATGATCAGCGGTTCGATCATCGCGCGGGGCAGCATCGCCTCGGTCGTCAGCGCCTCGTCCGCGCCGGCGCCGATCGCCATGTCGTCGCGCAGCACGCTGCCCCCCGCGCCGTCGAAGAAGCGCGCGAGCACCGGCTCGGGCATCGCCGAGCCCTGGTTCAACGCGATGCGGACCATCAGCCCGGTCGCGTCGGCCGACCCCTTGTTGGCGAGGTTGAGCGCAAAGGCGACCGCGACATGCTCGGCGGTCACGCGGATCGCCTTCACCTCGAGCGCCATCGACACCTGCGCGCGCCGCTCGGCGGTGGGGCGGGTGACCAGCGGCGACGGCGGGCGCGGCGCGGGGACGGGCGAGCGCGGGGCCGGCGGCGGCGCGGGCGGACCAGAATCCGCCGCGGCCGGCGCGGTGCGCTCGGCCGGGGCATCGCCGGCGAATGCGGGACGGCGGCGCCAATACCAGAAACCGGCCGCGCCGGCGGCGAGCGCGGCGAGCAGCCAGGCCCAGACGGGCGTGCCGTCGCCTCCGGCGGGCGCGACCGGGAGCGGCGCGCCGTCGTCGGCCGGCGGCGATGCGCTTTCGGCGACAGGCGGCGGCGCCTCGGAAAAGCCCGGCGCGGCGTCGCTCACGGCGGAGCTCGACGGCAGCGGAGCGGTGTCTACCGCCGGCGCGGCGGCGCTGGCGGGCGGGGGCACGGCGGGTTGTTCGCGCGGCGGCGCGGCCTGTGCGCGCCCCGGCGCCGCCGTCCCCGGCTGCGTCGGCGCGACGCGCGGCGGCGCGGGCTGCGGGGCAGGTGTCGGCGCGGGGGTCGGAGCCGGCCTGGAAACCGGCTGGCCGAGCCGTTCGCCGGGCGCGAGCGGCGGCAGGCCATTGTCCGCAGGTCCCTGCACGCCGGGCGTCCGCCCGTCGGGCGTCGGCGGCGGCAGGCGGAAATCGATCGGGCGGCTCGGCGCGGGGGCGGGCGTGTCGGCGTCCTGTGCCGCGGCCGGGACGAACGGGACCGCCGCCAGCGCGAGCGCCAGCGCGGCGGACGCGCCGCCCACGGTTCCGAAGTGCCTGATCGTCATGCTCTTTACGCGATCCCGAAACATCCGTCTGGCGCCGCATCGGCTGAATTGGCGCTGAATGGGCCGCCACCCAATGGATGACATCGGCCGCGCGCGTCCCTAGAGCGTTTCCATGTCCGATTCCAGCCCCGCGTCCCCCGCGCCCAAACATCTCGGCCAGCCGAGCGAACTGCCCGCCGCGCCCGAGGCCGCCGTGCTCGACTATGTGCCTAACCCGCGCAGCGGAGAGCTCTATCTCGTGCGCTTCGCCGCGCCCGAATTCACCTCGCTCTGCCCGGTGACCGGCCAGCCCGATTTTGCGCATCTGGTGATCGACTATGCGCCCGCCGAAACGATCGTCGAATCGAAGAGCCTCAAGCTCTTCCTCGGGTCTTTCCGCAACCACGCCGCCTTTCACGAGGATTGCACCGTCGGCATCGGCCGCCGCCTGTTCGACGAGATGCAGCCCGAATGGCTGCGCATCGGCGGCTACTGGTATCCGCGCGGCGGCATCCCGATCGATGTCTTCTGGCAGTCCGGCCCGCCGCCCGAGGGCCTGTGGCTCCCCGGCCAGGGCGTCGCCCCCTATCGCGGGCGGGGCTGATCGCGCGCGCGTCAAACAACGTCATCGATCTCTCCAGACCGGGCCAGCCGATCCTCAATCCGCGCGGCAAGCCGCCGCTGATGTCGCTCCATCGCGACGATCAGATAGAGGAACATCACCGCCATGAAGGCGAGGAACCACTGTCCGCCCGACACGAGCGCACCCTTGCCCTCGGCTTTGCGCGCCAGCGTTTCAGCGCGCTTCTCCGCCGCAACGACCGCTTCGCGTTCGACTCCCGCCATCGCGGTTTCTGCATAGCGACCGACCAGTTCGCCATAGAGCGCGACGGGGCGTTTCAACGCCCCGGGAAGCCGCATCGCGCAAGAGCGCGTCGATACCGGCTCGTTGATCGTGCGCGTGACCGAACAGCCATAGGGATATTCGTACCAATAGGCGCAGCCCATCGACTGGCTGTCCCAGACACGTATCTGGCGGCTGCGCGAAACGATCTTCGTTTCGCATACTTCGACCTTTGACGCGCTTTTATAGGCGCTTAACTGGCGCTTCACTGCAGGGGTCGCCGCCGCCTCGTCCAGCGCGACCGCCAAGGCATCGGCGAGCTGCGCAAACCCGGTCAGCGGCTTCCCGTTCGCGCCCGCGATCCGGGCGACGGGCAACAGATCGAGTGCCTCAAGCCGCTCGTCCGGAAAAGCCTGTTCAAAGAAGCGTTCGCGCGCCAGCGGCTGTTCATCCGCGCGCCGCGACGGTTCGAACTTATCCTTATAGATGCCATAAAGCCGCTGCTGCTGTGCCGACGTGAACCGCTGCGCCCATAACGGAGGCGGCTTGCCGTCGGGGGATTTCGGCTTGCTTTGCGTGGCGCGCGCGCCCTGCGGCTCTTCGGCAGGAATGAGGTCGCCGATTGCGACCTTTGCCAGTTCGGGTTCGATGTCGCTCGATCCGATCTGCTTTACGGCGCCCATCAGAATGAATATCGATGCACCGATCAGCAAAATCGTTGCCAATATCAGGCTCGAAACCCTTAGCAGGCCAAGATACCTGGCCTCCGCACCTTCAGTCGCGCGCCCGATTTTCGGTAACAGCCGTGATGACCAACGGTCACGCATCTGTTGCCAGCGCCCGGCCTCTGCCGGATCGACCTCCACCCCGTCTTCCATGACTTTCTCCCCGCCACGGATGCTATTTCCAATTCGGCGGCCGCGCAACATGTTCGTCGAAAATGGGGCAGGTTTGCCAAGGCGCATGCGACTGAGCTGGTTGATTTCTATAGAATCACCCGAAGTTTCATCTTTCCGTCACCAATTGTTGACATTAGTGTCAACGCCATGACCGCCGCATCGCTCCCCCACGACCACCCCATCGCCGTCGGCGCCGACGCGATCGACTTCATGGGGCATGTCAACAACGCCCATTATCTGAGCTGGGTGCAGGAAGCGGTGCTCGCCCACTGGCGCAACATCGCGCCGCCCGAGGCGGTCGCGCAGCATCTGTGGGTCGCGCTGAAGCACGAGATCACCTACCGCCGCCCCGCCTTCCTCGACGACCGGGTGATCGCGACGGTGATCCTCGAAAAGGTGCAGGGCGCGCGCGCCTTCTATGAAACCGTCATCAAGCGCGGCGAGGA
>CALMYE010000142.1 GCA_937873425.1 uncultured Sphingopyxis sp.
TGATCGTCGCCGAATATTATCAGCGCGTGTTCGGCGAGGATCTGCCCGAGGGGGTTGTCGGAACCAAATGAGGCGCGATCCGCCGTCTCCCTCCCCCTTGATGGGGGAGGCAGCGAGACTTGCCAGCTTGCTGGCTAGTCGCAGCGGAGGGGGTGAAATCGCGGCATGAAGCGGATTCCGCCTGACGGCGCGACGGCGCGAAGCCGGGTGTTGCGCACGAACATGACCGATACCGAAAGGAAAGTCTGGACGCTGCTGCGATCGGCATTCCCGGAATGGCGCTTTCGCAGGCAGGTGCCTTTCCGGCAATATATCGCGGACTTTGCCAGTCACCGTGCGCGATTGGTAATCGAAATAGATGGCGGTCAGCATAACGAATTCGTCGATGCGTCACGAACGGCGATCATCGAAGCCGACGGCTATCGCGTCCTGCGTTTCTGGAATAACGACGTGCTGAAGAACATCGAAGGCGTCGCAATCCAACTGGCGACCGTTTTGGACGAGACCTCACCCCCACCCAACCCTCCCCCATCAAGGGGGAGGGCTAGTTTGACCGAATCGTCGTGAGAGGGCCAGCGGCGATATTCGCCGCCCTCACCCTCACCGGCTGCATCACCCCCGTCGATTACGGCGACATCCGTCACGCCGACTATGTCGCCGATCCGCGCTGCACGGCGCAGGCGGGCGCGGCGGTCGATGGCGAGGCGCTGCCGCTCTTCTTCGCGACCAGCCGCCTTCCCGACTGCCGCAATGCCGACATCCGCCTGCTGATCCATCGCGGCGACGCGGTGCGCTATGGCCGGTTCGCGGCGCCCGCGAAGACCAAAACAGGCGGCAAGACCGAACTGCGCGCGCCGATGGCGTTTCAGGAGGCGGGCGACTGGTGGGGCGCGCTGCACGCCGAGACCGACCGGCGGCAGGGGCGCGTGCTGCTCTATGTCCACGGCTACCGCGAAAGTTTCGAGACGACGGCGAAGGACGCGGCGCAGATCGGGCGGATGACCGGCTTCGACGGGCCGGTGATCGCATACAGCTGGCCGTCGCAGCACAAGCTGCTCGGCTATGCCGTCGACGAAACCAACATGTATCACGACGTCCGCAATTTCCGCGACTTCCTGCGCACGCTCGCCGAACGCGAGTGGGTGCAGGAGATCGTGATCGTGTCGCACTCGCTGGGCGCGCGGCTCGTCATTCCGGCGGTCGGCGCCGCCGACCGGCTCGCGCGGCGCGTCGACCGTCGCGACAAGATCATGAACATCGTCCTCGCCTCGCCCGACATCGACCGCGAAACGTTCGAGCGCGACATCGTCGAGGATGTGCTGTCGCCCGAGCGCGTCGCGCAGGGACGTCGCATCACCGCCTATGTCTCGCTTCGCGACAAGGCGCTTGCCGCGTCGCGCGCGCTGCACGGCTATCCGCGATTGGGCTCGCCCTATTGCTTCGATCCGTTCGAAGCGAAGGACCTCAAGGCGAAGGGCCTGCCCGAGCGCTGCTATCCCGGCGCCATACCCGGGCTGACCGTCATCGACACCACCGACGTGTCGCGCGGATCGACCGGCCACAGCAATTTTCTGCGCAGCGCGGTCGCCTGCCGGGATTTCGTCGACGTCATTGCGGATCAAAGGGCACGGCCCGAGAGGATGCCGACGGCGCTCGCCCACGTCTTCCGCTTGCTTCCCGACCCGGCAGCGCCCAAGGGAATGGACGAAAGCCTCTGTAACCGAAACCCGCCGCCCGAAACGCCATGACCGCTCCCTCTCCCCTCGACGACCTGAAAGCCGCGCTGTCCAGCGTCGCGCGCGCAGTGACGCGCGATGCCGAGGTCGAGGTCGGCTTCACCGCCGATGCGCCGGTGGTGATCGGCAAGCAGATCAAGGTGCCGACGCCGTCGCGCACCCTGCCGCGCGATCAGGTCGCCGAAGCGCGCGGCTTCGCCGACAGCCACGCGCTGCGGATGCGGCATCACAGCGAGAAGCTCCACGCCGCCGCGCGCCCCGGCGAACCGCTCGCTGCCGCCGCCTTCGACGCGATGGAGCGCGCGCGGATCGAGGCGCTCGGCGCGCGCAACATGGACGGCATGCGCGCCAATCTGTCAGCGAGCCTCGCGATGCGGATGCGGTCGGACCCGATTGCCCGCGCGCAGAACCGCGACGATGTGCCGGTGTCGAGCGCGCTCGAACTGATGCTGCGCGAGGCGCTGACCGGTGAGGCGCCGCCGCAGGGGACCGAGACCGGCCTGTCGCTGGTGCGCGAATGGATCGCCAGGGATGCGGGCGGCGACATCGACGCGCTCGCGATGTTGATCGACGATCAGGCCGCCTTCGCCGAGACCGCGAAGCTCGCGCTGCGTCACCTCGACCTCATCTATGGCGACGAGCCGATGGACGAGGGCGCCGAGGACGGCGGCGAAGAGGATGAGAGCGAAGCCGAGGAGTCGCCCGAAGAGCAGGAAAGCGAGGACGGCGGCGCCGGCGAAAGCCAGGTCGATGCCCGCGCCGAAATGGCGGGCGACCAGGCCGACGACGGCGACAGCGACCCCGACGCACAGGAGATGGAGGCCGACGGCGAGCCCGAAATGGGCGGCGAAGGCGACGAGGGGATGCTGCCCGTCCGCCCCAACCGCCTGCCGACCGATGTCCCCGACTTCAACTATCTGCGCTTCACCGAAAAGCATGACGAGATCATCGCCGCGACCGAGCTGTGCGACGCCGACGAGCTGACCCGGCTGCGCGCCTATCTCGACCAGCAGATGACGCATCTGCAGGGCGCGGTGACCAAGCTCGCCAACCGGCTCCAGCGCCGCCTGATGGCGCAGCAGAACCGCGCCTGGGATTTCGATCAGGAGGAAGGCCAGCTCGACGCCGCCCGCCTCGCGCGCGTCATCGTCTCGCCCGGCCATTCGCTGTCCTACAAGATCGAGCGCGACACAGACTTCCGCGACACCGTCGTCACGCTGCTGATCGACAACAGCGGCTCGATGCGCGGACGGCCGATCAGCATCGCGGCGATCAGCGCCGACATCCTCGCGCGCACGCTCGAACGCTGCGGCGTCAAGACCGAGATATTGGGCTTCACGACGCGCACCTGGAAGGGCGGGCAGAGCCGCGAGGACTGGCTCGCCGCCGGGCGTCCGCCGCACCCCGGCCGCCTCAACGACCTGCGCCACATCATCTACAAGCCCGCCGACGAACCCTATCGCCGCGCGCGCAAGTCGCTCGGCCTGATGATGCGCGAGGGGCTGCTCAAGGAAAATATCGACGGCGAAGCGCTGATGTGGGCGCATGCACGGATCGTGAACCGCCCCGAGGAGCGCCGCATCCTGATGGTGATCAGCGACGGCGCACCAGTCGACGATTCGACGCTATCGGTCAACCATGGCGCCTATCTCGACCAGCATCTGCGCCAGGTGATCGAGTGGATCGAAAACCGCTCGCCGGTCGAACTGTGCGCGATCGGCATCGGCCACGACGTGACCCGCTATTACAGCCGCGCGGTGACGATCATGGACGCCGAGCAGCTCGGCGGCACGATGGTCGAGCAGCTAGCGGGGTTGTTCGACATCGACTGAACCGCCGCGCGCGGCGGCTCGGCCGTCAGTGCGCCAGGTCCGAAAGCCATTCGCCGACCATCCGGCGCCCCGCGGCCACCGCGGCGGGGCCGTGGTCGCGGTGCTGGCGGCGCATGCCGTCGGGGCAATGCCCCGCCTCGGCGATCGCATCGGGCCATTGGTCGACCCATTCGTCGAACCGGGGGTCGAGGCCCATTTCGGCATGGAATTGCAGCGCCAGCAGGTTGCGGCCGCGCCGGAAAGCCTGATGGGCATAGGCGCCGGTCGAGGCGAGCAGTTCGACCTCGCCGGGCAGGTCGAAGGTGTCGCCATGCCAGTGGAGCACCGGCACATCCTCCAGATGGCGCAGCGGCGAGGCGCGGTCGATGGCGGTCAGCGGGTGGAAGCCGACCTCCTTCACCGGCCCCGAATAGACCCGCGCGCCCAGCGCGGCCGCCATCATCTGCGCGCCGAAGCAGACCCCGAGCGTCGGCCGGTCCGATTCGAGCCGCCGCGCGAGCCGGCGCAGCTGGCAGTTGATCCAGGGATGACGGTCGGCCTCGTAGACGCCCATCGGGCCGCCCATCATGATCAGCAGGTCGGGCGCCAGCAGGTCGAGCGACGCAAAGGCCGGATCGCCGACATCGACGCGGTCGATCGCATATCCCGCCGCCTCGACCGGGTCGCGATAGCCCGCGATCCCCTCGTGCGGGACATGGCGAATGATGAGGGCTTTTCGGCTGGTCATTGCGATAGGAGAAGGCCGGGCGGAAAAAGGCGGGATGAAGGGACGACTATGCCAGCGCCCCGGAAAAAGCCAATCTATCGAAGCGGCGGTGGAGACACCGGCGGGGAGGGCGGGGAAAGGCGCGGCCGGGGATCGCCCCGGCGCGCCGTGGGGGGGAGCGGGG
>CALMYE010000143.1 GCA_937873425.1 uncultured Sphingopyxis sp.
TGGCTCATATAATTGGCGATCGGCCCGCCGCCGAAGGTCAGGCCGCCGAACACGGTCGCCGGCCGGTCCCACGGCCATCCCAATATCCGCCGCGCCATCTTGGGCACGCAGGGGAAGCAGCTGTAGAGTTCGACGCAGTCGAAATCCTCGACGGTCATGCCGTTGAGGTCGAGCGTGCGGGTGATCGACGTCTCCATGCTGACGCTGCCGTCATA
The DNA here is from genome assembly GCA_937873425.1 of uncultured Sphingopyxis sp. Lineage (GTDB taxonomy): Bacteria > Pseudomonadota > Alphaproteobacteria > Sphingomonadales > Sphingomonadaceae > Sphingopyxis. Next base: position 216 of record CALMYE010000143.1, read on the forward strand.
GCGGTCGCGGCGCAGGATGCTTGCAGGCTCCTTCGCCGCCGCGCCCATGCCGACGAAGATCAGCCGCTCCTCGGCGATACCGCGCCGCCGCGCCTCGGCGAGGCTGGCGATCAGGAAGGCGGCGCCCTGGTTGACCGACGAATTGGCGACCATCAGCTTCGAATAGGGGAAGGCGATCGGCCGGTTGCGCTCGTTCACGTCGAGGATGTCGGAGGGCGATACGGGTTTTCTGATCCACGCGCCGTCGTTCGCCGCCGCGACCTCGGAGAAGCGCGACCAGATCTCGGCGCTTTCGAACTGCGCATCCCCCAGGCTCTCGCCCCACGCCGCGCGCGTCGCATTCTCGTAGAGCGGATAGACGTCGACCGGCGCCGACAGGCCGTGCTTCTGGGCATAGTTGGGCTCGCGCCGCGTCGCGACCTGGCGCACGGCGTTGTAGCTCTTGTCCTCGCCGCTCGCCGCCTTGGCGGCGCGGCCCGCGGCGGTGCGCAGCGCCTCGCCGCCCGCCACCGCCGCCAGCTTCACCTCGCCCGCGCCGATGCGGTTCGCGGCTTCGTTGAGCAGGCGCACCGGCGTGTCGCCGTGCGGCGCGGCGGACTGATAGTTGATCGCCGGGCTCGCGCCGATCGCGGCGGCGAGCGGCTCGCAGAGCTTGCCGAGGTGATGGAAACTGATCTGGTCGACGATGGCGAGGCTGTCGATCTCGGTCAGCGAAACGCCGGCGTCCTCTGCCGCGACGTTCAGCGCCGCGACCATCAGCCCGAGCGAATCGAGCCCCGCATCGGGGTCGTCGGGCCGGTCGTTCACCTGCCCGACGCCGATGATGACGGGAATGCGCTCGGGATCGGTCATCGCCATATCAGCGCGCCTTCCATTCGGGCTTGCGCTTTTCGGCGAAGGCGCGCGGGCCTTCGCGCGCGTCCTCGCTGCGCATTAGGGCGCTGCGCTCGATCGTGTTATGCTCCCAATAGGGCGCGTCGGCGGTGATGCGTCCGTCCTGAATGCCCAAGGCGACGCGCTTCGACGCCTGCACTGACAGCGGTGCGTTGGCGGCGATCTTCTCGGCGAGCGCCAGCGCGGTCGGCATCAGTTCGGCGGCCGGCACCACGCGGTTGGCGAAACCGAAGCGCAGCGCCGTGGCTGCATCGAAGGGATCGCCGGTCAGCAGATGCTCCATCGCGATCTTCTGCGGCAATTGCCGCGCGATGCGGAAAGCCCCGCCCGCCGCGGCGAACAGCCCGACCTTCACCTCGGGCAGGCCGAACTGCGCGTGATCGGCGGCGACGACCAGATCGCTCATCAGCGCAATCTCGCAGCCGCCGCCAAAGGCGAAGCCATTGACCGCCGCGATGATCGGCTTCGAGATCGGGTGCGCGACCATGCCCGCGAAGCCCCACGCCTGCTGGTCCTTGTCGGCGGGCGCGAGGCTTTCGCCGCGCGACAGGGCGACAAGGTCGGCGCCCGCGCAGAAGCTCTTGTCGCCCGCGCCGGTGATCACGACGACGCGGATTTCGGGATCGCTTTCTGCTTCCTCGAGCGCGGTGCCGATGCCGACATGCACCGCGGCGTTGACGGCGTTGCGCGCCTCCGGCCGGTTGATCGTGACGATCAATATATGATCCTGACGGGTGGTCAGGACGGCGGGCGCGGCGGTGTCGGTCATCGAATCTCTCCCTTTGTGGCGGGAGAGTATCGGCGTGAGTTGACGTTTACGTCAACTGTAATCCTCCCCGGAACGGGGAGGGGGACCGCCGCAGGCGGTGGAGGGGGCTATCGGCCTGAAGCGGCCTTGCGTCATGACGCGGCCCCCCTCCGTCAGCGCTGCGCGCTGCCACCTCCCCACAAGTGGGGAGGATTTTTTCAGATCGCCTGTCCGGTCTTCGCCCAGTCGGCGAGGAAGCCTTCGATGCCCTTTTCAGTCAGCACATGCTTGAACAGCCCCTTGATGACCGAGGGCGGCGCGGTCATCACGT
>CALMYE010000144.1 GCA_937873425.1 uncultured Sphingopyxis sp.
GGGCAGGGTGTCGGTCGCCTGATTGCCGGCGGTCAGATTGACCGGCATCATCCTGCTGTCGATCAGCCAGCTGTAGATATCGAGGTTGGTCGAGCGCGGCTCGTCCCTGTCGGCCTTGCGCAGCGTGAAAAAGACGGTGCGGCTGTCGGCGCCCCAGGCCAGTTCCTCGCCGCCGCCGAAGGGCTTCGACGGGCTGTCGCCGGTCAGCCCGGCATCGACGGCGCGCGGCGTCACCGCCTTGCCGCCCTCCAGATTGAAGACGAAGGGGCGGCTGTAGGTGCCGGGTGTTTCCCAGCTGTCCCAGTGGCGCACGAAGCCGGCGCCGTCCTTGTAATGGCGCCCGGTGCCGGGGCCGGGCAACTCGCCCTTGTCCTGTGCGTCGCAGCCGAAGTCGGTGCATTCGCGCGCGATATCGCCCCAGGCGAGCAGCTTCGTGCCGTCGGGGGAAATCCTGAAACCGGAGACGTCGGCCTTCGTATCGGTGACCTGCGCTGGGGGGGCGCCGGCCCCGGGGTCGACCCGCCAGACCTGGCTCTTTCCGCTCGCGTTGGAGAGGAAATAGAGGCTGCCGTCGGGGTGGAAGGCGGGGGCGCTCTCATTCTTGTCCGCTGTGTCGGCGATGCGGACCGGCTGCGCGTCCTTCGCGTTGCGGTCGACGAGCCACAGGCCGGTCGAGCGCTTGTAGCTTTCGGGCGCCGTCTCGGTCAGCTGATAGGCGACCCAGCGCCCGTCGGGCGAGGCGGCGGGCGCCGCGACGCGCTTGAGCGTCGCGAGATCGACCTCGGTCATCGGCCGGGCGAGCGCGGAGGTTGAGGATAGGGCGGCGGCGAGCGCGATGGCGCCGGGGAGCAGATAGTTACGCATGCAAGCGGTTTAGCGCGGCGTCGCGGCGATGCAAGCCGCCGCCTGGTCAATAGGCGGCGCTCGCCTTGTCGCACCCCTTGCGGTTCCTGGCCATCTTCTCGGCCTTGCGCCAGGCGCTGCGGAAAAGCCGGTCGCGCTCGGCCTTCGCGCCGAGGTCATAGCGCGCCTGCGCCACCGGGCGTCCCACCGCGTCGCGTAGCGACAGCGTCACGATGCCGCCGGCTTCGAGCACCTCATAGGGATCGCCGTCCCAATCGGTCTCGTCGATGTGCGCCGAGGCATAGCGGAAGGGGATTCCGCCGATCTGCTGCTGGACGCCGAAAGGCTCGGGTTCGACGCTCCAGCTGTAGCCGCCGTCCATCATCACCCACAGCGTCAGGTCGCGCAGCGCGCCGACGGGGCCGCCGACGCTCGACACATCGCCGATCGCGCTTGTCAGCTCGCCGATCGCCCCGGCTTCGGCGTCGTCATATTGGATGCTGAGGCCCGGCCTGTCGAGATCGCGATATTGCGGTTTGCTCGCGTCGAGCATCGGCGGCGTCCAGCTGGCCGAGCGCGACCATATCTCGCCCTCGCTGTCGACCTGCGCGATCACATGGACTTGCGCGCCGCGGCCGCCCTTGACGATCGCGCTGCATATCCAGTCGTCGTCATATTGCGCCATTGCGGACGCCGACGTTGCGAGCAGGGCCGCTGCAAGCAGCACGCGGATCATCGCACCAGCGCTCCGCCCTTCATCACATGGTCGATCTTTTCCAGCACGGTGATGTCGGTGAGCGGGTCGGCCTTCACCGCGACCAGATCGGCGTAGCGGCCCGGCACGATCGCGCCGATATCGTCGCGGCCCATCGCCACTGCGGCGCGGCCGGTGGCGGACTGGATCGCCTGCATCGGCGTCATGCCGAAACGCACCATGTTGCGGAACTGCCGGCCGTTGAGCCCGTAAGGATAGACGCCGGCGTCGGTCGCATAGCCGATGTTGACGCCCAGCTCGACCGCGCGGCGGAAGGCGGCGCGCTGGGTGTCGGTCGTCTCGCGGTTCTTGCGCAGATATTCCTCGGGCCAGCCCTCGCGCGTGCCTTCCTCGTCGATATAGGTGCCGTTGTAGATATCCATCGAAAGCCAGGTGCCTTGCGCCTTTGCCATCTGCAACGCCTCCTCGTCGGCGATGCTGGCATGTTCGATGCTGTCGACGCCCGCGCGGATCGCATTCTTGATGCCTTCGGCGCCGTGGGCGTGGGCGGTGACCTTTTTGCCACGGGCATGGGCGACCTTCACCACCGCGCGCAACTGCTCTTCGGTCAATTCGGGAGCGCCGGGTTCGGTGCCGATCGCCAGCACCGCGCCGGTGGCGATCGTCTTGATGAAGTCGACCCCGTTGTCGAGCAGGAAGGCGGCCTTTTCCGCCGCCTCTTCGGGTGTTGCTGCGACGCCGAGGCGCATGTCGGCGGGCAGTTCCTCGTTCGGGACGACGCCGTTCAGCTCGCCGCCGCCCTTCGGGATGGTGATATAGGCGCCCGCGACCCACATGCGCGGCCCCGGCACGTCGCCGCGCTCGATCGCGCCCTTCAGCGCGACGTCGGTCAGCCCGCGATAGGTGCCGACGTCGCGCACGCTGGTGAATCCCGCCTCCAGCGTGACGCGGGCATTGCGCGCGCCGACGAGCGCGGTTTCGGCGGGCGACGCCTTGATCGGCGCGGCAAGGTCGGCGCTCTGGCCGACGTCCGCGAGATGGGTATGCAGGTCGATCAGGCCGGGCAGCACGGTGAAGCCCGACCAGTCGAGCCGCGTCGCGCCGTCGGGCGTCGGGCCGCAGGGCGCGACCGCCGTTATGCGTTCGTCCGCGACGGTGATGCACTGTCCGGTGCGGACCTCGTCGCTCACCCCGTCGATCAGCCGCCCGGCCTCGATATAGAGGGTTTCCGCCGACGCCGGCGCCGCAAGGAGAGCCGCGGCGAGCGCGGCGGTCAGATGGCAGCGTTGAAGGTGTCGCACTGGGCCGGATCTCCGCTTTGCATGCCGCGGCGCAACCAGGTCATGCGTTGCTGGCTGGTGCCGTGGGTGAACATGCTTTCGACCGGACGCTGCCCGGCCTGCCGCATCAGCGTGTCGTCGCCGATGGCGTGCGCGGCGCCCATCGCCTCTTCCATGTCGCCCGGTTCCATGACCGACCGGCCGTCGCGGGTGCGGGCACGGTTCACCCAGACGCCGGCGTAGCAATCCGCCTGCAATTCCATGCGGACCTGCAACTGGTTGCCCTCTGCCTGCGAGGCGCGGGCCTGGGCGCGGCGGACCTGTTCGGAGGTGCCGGTGATCGTCTGGATATGATGGCCGACCTCGTGCGCGACGACATAGGCCTGCGCCGCGTCGCCCGCCGCGCCGAACTTGCGTTCCAGTTCGGTGAAGAAGCTGGTGTCGAGATAGACGCCCTCGTCCGCGGGGCAATAGAAAGGTCCCATCGCCGCCTGCGCCGCGCCGCAGCCCGAGCGATTCCGGTCGGTGTAGAAATTGAGCGTCGGCTTGCGATAGCCGTTGATGAGCCCGCCCCACACCTGATGCGTCGAGCCAAAGACATTGCAGGCGAAGCGCTCCGCCTGGGTGTCGCAGGCGACATTGGCGCCGCTGCGGCTGTCGGCCATCGGGTCGGCGGTGCCGCCGCCCATGCTCAGCATGTTCGCGCCGGGGCCGAGCAGGAAGAAGGCGAGCGCGCCGAGGATCAGGATCGTCCCGCAGCCCATCTTGCGCCCGAGCAGCATCGGCAGCAGGGCGAACAGCAGGCCGCCCATGCCGCCGCCACCACCGCCGCCGCCGAATCCGCCGCCGCCGCGCCCGAGGTCGCGGATGTCGTCGCCGGGATCATAATCGTCGAGGCGCATCTGGGTCTCCTTGCCGTCGCGGCTGTCCGGTTGGTCTTAGACCGGTGCGGCGGCTTTGAGAACAGGGCTCGGCGGTTTCGGTTCCCCCTTGCGCAATCGCGGCTTGCGCGCGCATCGGCGGGGCGCTTATGCGGGCGGCAAGCGAAGCAGCAGGAGTGCTCCCCCATGTCGATCGACCTCAGCGGCAAGACCGCGCTCATCACCGGCTCCACCTCGGGCATCGGGCTCGGCTATGCGAAGGCGCTCGCCGGTGCGGGGGCGGCGGTGATGATCAACGGCTTCGGCGATTCGGGCGCGATTTCGGCGATGGTCGACGAGCTTGGCGCGCTCAACGGCGGCAAGGCGGCGCACCACGGTGCCGACATGACGCGGCCCGAGGAAATCCGCGCGATGGTCGCGGCCTGCAACGACGCGTTCGGCGG
>CALMYE010000145.1 GCA_937873425.1 uncultured Sphingopyxis sp.
CATAAAAATCCCCTTGGGAATCCATCGATTCAATCTATTCGCTCAATGCTCTAGGCGAATATTTACCATATGTGTATAAGGCAGCGATTGGGACCATAGTCGCCGCCCGGAGTGGGGAACCGGGGGGCTCCATGCAGGTCGCCCATGTCGAATCACGCCGACGAACCTTCCGCCGACAAGCGCCAGCCGCGCCAGTCGCGTCTGGTGAAGGCTACGCTCGAATGCGACCGGTTCGGCCGGTTCGACGTCACCGTCCGCAACGTGTCGCAGACCGGCATCGGCGGGCAGGGGCCGCATATATTGGACCGCGGCGAGCGGCTGACCGTCCACCTGCCCGGCCACGGCGCGATGGCGGGGACGGTGCGCTGGGTCGACGATCGGCGCTTCGGCATCGAGACCGACGCGGAGATCCACATCGACCAGCTGCGCGCCGCGCACGGCGGCGGCCTGCCCTCCGCCGACCAGAGCGTCGAATTCCGCATCGTCCCGCCGCCGAAGATCGTCTCGCGCCGGCCGGGGCTGACGACGGGCGTATCCCCGCAGCATCCGGGCAAGAGCGACTGGAACACCCGCTAGGGCGTGACCGGTTTCGGGCATTTGCCTCCCCTCCCTTTCAGGGAGGGGCCGGGGGTGGGTAGCCGCCGGAGGCGGCGCTCTTTCTTCTTGGGCTCGCTTCGCTCGCACCCACCCCTAACCCCTCCCTGAAAGGGAGGGGAATGTCTTTTGTCCACCCCTACGCCGCCATTCGCCCCGCCCGCGCGCAAAGGAAAACCGGCGCGGATCGCTCCGCGCCGGGTCCCCCGTTATAAACTTCGCGAAAAGCGCGCAGCGCGTCAGGCGACGCGGCGCACCTCGTTTCCTTCCTCATCGATGTCGCGCAACACATAGCCGCGGCCCCAGACGGTCTCGATATAATTTTCGCCGCCGCAGGCGAGCGCGAGTTTCTTGCGCAGCTTGCAGATGAAGACGTCGATGATCTTGAGTTCGGGCTCGTCCATGCCGCCATAGAGGTGGTTCAGGAACATCTCCTTGGTCAGCGTCGTGCCCTTGCGGAGCGAAAGCAGCTCCAGCATCTGATATTCCTTGCCGGTCAAATGGACGCGGACGCTGTCGACCTCGACCGTCTTGGTGTCGAGATTGACCGCCAGCTTGCCGGTCTTGATGACGCTCTGGCTGTGGCCCTTCGAGCGGCGGACGACCGCGTGGATGCGGGCGACCAGCTCGTCGCGGTGGAAGGGCTTGGTGACATAATCGTCGGCGCCGAAGCCGAACGAGCGCACCTTGCTGTCCATTTCGGAAATGCCCGACAGGATCAGCACCGGCGTCTGCACCTTCGCCGTGCGCAGCTTTTTCAGCACGTCATAGCCGTGCATGTCGGGCAGGTTCAGGTCGAGCAGGATGATGTCGTAATCATAGAGCTTGCCCAGATCGAGGCCTTCCTCGCCCAGATCGGTCGTATAGACGTTGAAGCCCTCGGTGGTGAGCATCGTGTCGATCGCCTTGGCGGTCGTCGGCTCGTCCTCGATCAGCAGTACGCGCATTGGGCACCCCTTATACGTTTCCCAGATGGGACTGTTTCCCACGATAGCCCTGCGAAGCGACCGAAATGGCCTTTCCCCAAGCCATCGACCGACCCCCGTGCGGGACTGCCGGAACATTAACCATGAAAGCAATGAAGGGAAAAGGTTAATTTTGATTTAACCCGCGGAAATCCACGAGTCGCGGCCAATGCACAGCGCCAGGCAGGCCCGCTCCCCGGCGAAAGCCGGGGTCCATCGCGCTGTGAGGCAAGCGGGGCTTTCCGCAAACTGGACCCCGGCTTTCGCCGGGGAACGGCCGTCGATGGCCGACGTCTCACATCTCGCGCTGTGCGACATGCTGCGCATGCGCGCCGCTGCACGACCGTTTCAGCGTCTCGACCAGATGGTCGGACAGCGCCTTGACGCGCGCCGGGCGCAGCCGCGACGGCGGCGAAAGCAGGTGAAGCCAGGATTGCGGCAGCGACCATTCGGTCAGGATGCGCACCACCGCGCCCGACGCGAGCGCCTCCTCGGCGATGAAGTCGGGCAGCACCGCGATGCCGCCGCCGGCAACCAGCAGCGGGATCATGATGTCGCCATTGTTGGCGAACAGCGGGCCGGTCGGGA
>CALMYE010000146.1 GCA_937873425.1 uncultured Sphingopyxis sp.
TCGCGGCGAAGAAGCGCAAATGGTCCGACGTCGTGCCACTGTCGCACGCCAGCTTCTCCTCGGCGGGGACCGCCAACTGGCCCAAAGACATGCCGGTGACGCTGCAAACACTCGCCAACTGGATGATCTCGGTCAGCGACAATGGCGCGACCGACACGCTGATCCACCTGCTCGGGCGCGAGAAGATCGAGGCGCGGATGAAAAGCGCGGGCCACAGCGATCCGTCGCGCAACATCCCCTTCCTCACCACGGTCGAGGCTTTCGCGCTCAAGGGCGATAATTTCGCCGAAGAACGCGCCGCCTTCATCGGCGCCGACGACAAGGCGCAGCGGCGGGTGATCGACGACAACGAGGCGAAACTGATCCTCTCGAACGTCGACGGCGTCAGTTTCTCGGGCGCCCCGCGTTTCATCGACGACCTCGAATGGTTCGCCAGCCCCAATGACATCGCGCGGCTGATGATCGACCTGCGCGCTCGCGGGTCTGAAACCGCGCTGTCGGCGATGGCGATCAACAACGGCGTCGGCCCCGGAGCCGCCGCCGGCTGGCGCTGGCTCGGCTACAAGGGCGGCTCCGAACTCGGCGTCATGTCGATGAGCCTGCTCGGTGAACGCAAGTCCGACGGCAGATGGTTCGTCGTCACGGCAAGCTGGAACAATTCCGACGCGGGGCTCGACACCGCCGCCTTCGTCGGACTGGTCACGCGGATGCTGGCCTTGGCCGCGAAATAGAAAACCCCGTGCTCCCGCGAAGGCGGGAGCCCATCACCTGCCGGTGCCATCTTGAACCCGCCGGAGATGGGTCCCCGCCTTCGCGGGGACACACGCTTTTATTCTGAAGATGCGACCGATCAGCCCGTCAGCGCCGCGACCAGCGCCTTGACCTTGGCCTGCCGCCACTGCGGCGTTGGGGCGACCAGCCAGTATCCGCGCTTGACCGCAAAGGCTTCGCGCACCACGCGCACCCGGCCCGATGCGATGTCGGCCTCGGCGAGCATCGCCGGGACATGCGCCTGCCCCAGCCCGTTCGCCGCGGCATCGATCGCCAGCCCCGCGTCGCCGAGCCGCAGCGCGGGCTCGCCGTCGTCGACCGGGCAGCCCGGCCAGGCGATGCGCGTCTCGCTGTCGCTGCCCGGTCCCGCGACCGTCACCATCGCCGGCTCGGCGAGCGCCACGCCCTCATGATCGCCCGCCCCGTCGGTCCAGAAGATCGCGAGGTCGAGGTTGGCCTCGGTGAAGTCGATGCCGCCGTCGGCCGACACGAGCGTGAAACGCACGTCGGGCGCCTGCTGGCTGTAGCGCGCGAGGCGCGGCGCCAGCCATTTGGCGGTCAGGTCGCGCGGCGCGGCGATGGTCAGCGACTGCGACGACTGCCCCGCCTGCATCGCGCGCACCGATTCCTCGAATTGCAGGAAGCCCTGCCGCAGCGCGTCGAGGCCCGCTTCGGCCTCGCCGGTCAGTTCCAGCCCCTTGGGCGTGCGGCGGAACAGCACGACGCCCAGCATATCCTCCAGCGCGCGGATCTGCTGCCCGACCGCGGCGGGGGTCACCGCGAGTTCGTCGGCGGCGCGGGTGAAGCTCAGGTGGCGGGCGGCCGCGTCGAAGACGCGCAGCGCGTTGAGCGGCAAATGGGTGCGTTTCATGGCGCGGTCGCGGGCATCGTCAGCGGAAAATGGGGAATGGCGACCAGACTGTGCGATCCGTCGGCTCCGGCCATGTCGTAACTGCCGATCATCGACCCGTCGGGGGTCGCCAGCGGGCATCCCGACACATAGTCGAAGGCGCCGCCGGGCTGGATCAATGGCTGCTCGCCGACCACCCCGTCGCCCTCGACCTCGCTGACCTGCCCGTGGCCGTCAACGATGCGCCAATGGCGGCTGATCAGCTGCACCGCGCTGTCCCCGTGATTCTCGATCCGCACATGATAGGCCCAGAACCAGCGCCCGAGCGACGGATGCGACTGTTCGGGCAGATAGCTGACCGCCACGCGCACCGTGACCGTCCCGGTCGTTTCGGCATAGGGGAAGAAGGAGTCGATCATCGC
>CALMYE010000147.1 GCA_937873425.1 uncultured Sphingopyxis sp.
GAAGCCGTCGGGCAGCTTCGCGGGCTCGGCGCGGGTGCGCGTCACGCGCTCGATGTCGCGCAGATAGGCTTTCTCGTCGGGCGCGACGAAGCTGATCGCGATGCCCTCCGCCCCGGCGCGCGCAGTGCGGCCGATGCGGTGGACATATTGTTCGGGGACGTTCGGAATCTCGAAATTGATGACGTGCGACACGCCCGACACGTCGATGCCGCGCGCCGCGATGTCGGTCGCCACCAGCAGACGCACCTGGCCGGATCGAAACGCCTGCAGCGCGGTGGTGCGCTGCGCCTGGCTCTTGTTGCCGTGGATCGCATAGGCCTCGATCCCCGCGCCCTTCAGGTGGCGGACGACGCGGTCGGCGCCATGCTTGGTGCGCGTGAAGATCAGCGCGCGGTCGATCTCCTCGGTGCGCAGCACATGATGGAGCAGCGCCTGCTTCTCCTTCTGCTCGACGAAGGTCACGCGCTGGCTGACCTTCTCGGCGGTCGTCGCCTGCGGCGCAACCGACACCGTGACCGGGTCCTCGAGGAACTGTTCGGCGAGATGCGCGATCTCCTTCGGCATCGTGGCCGAGAAGAACAGGTTCTGGCGGCGCGACGGCAGCAGCTTCGCGATGCGGCGCAGCGAGTGGATGAAGCCCATGTCCATCATCTGGTCGGCTTCGTCGAGGACGAAGATTTCGACATCGTCGAGGCGCAGCGCGCGCTGGTCGATCAGGTCGAGCAGGCGGCCCGGCGTGGCGACGAGGATGTCGACGCCCTGCGCGAGGTCACGAATCTGCTTGTTGATCGGCACGCCCCCGAACACGGTCGAAACCTTGAGTTTGGTGAAACGGCCATAGTCGCGGCAGCTCTGCGCGATCTGCGCCGCCAGCTCGCGCGTCGGCGCGAGCACGAGCATCCGGCAGCTGCGCGGGTTGGCGCGGTGCGGATAGGTCAGCAGATGGTGGATCGAGGGCAGCGAAAAGCCCGCGGTCTTGCCGGTGCCGGTCTGCGCGATGCCGCACAGGTCGCGGCCCTTCATCAGCGGCGGAATCGCCTGGATCTGGATCGGGGTCGGCTGGGTATAATCCTTGGCGGCAAGCGCGCGATTGATATCGGCGTGCAGGCCAAAGTCGTTGAAACTCGTCATAATATACTCACATAGGGCGACGCGCAGGCACATCCGTTCGCATCGAACGGACGGCGCACGGCCGCGGGTACGAAACGACCCGCGTGAAAGGGTGCCTCTGGGGACAAAGCGCGCTTCCGGCTCGTCCCGCGCCTGTTTCGGGCGGGAAAATCACGCTGCCGGTGGTTGCGGCGGATCGGTCCGCCATGCTGCGCTGCACAATCATATGGCATGGACAGGACGATTTGGCAAGGCCAGGCACGCTTAAAGCCACAAAAGTCCCCGATCGACGCCCCGATTTTGTGTCCTTTGTGGCTTTAAGCCCGATCCGGGCTTCGCGTTTCGGGCCGTCGGATTGCAGGTGCTGCCTCGTCATCGAGCAGGTTAAGACACAGCCGGATATTTTAGGAAAGCGTTTTTCCGAGCGCTTGCCGGTGTCCGCTTCTTTCTGCATCACGGGCGCAAGGGAGAATGTCATGGCCGAAAAGATCATCGTCATCGACGAGGGCACCACATCCACCCGCACGATGCTGTTCGCCGCCGACGGCACCCCGCTCGGCAGCGCGCAGCGCGAGTTCCGGCAGCATTATCCGGCGCCCGGCCTGGTCGAGCACGACGCCGCCGAAATCTGGACCGCGACGCTCGCCTGCACACGCGAGATGGTCGCACAGGCAGGCGGCGCCGACGCCGTCGCCGCGATCGGCATCACCAACCAACGCGAGACCGTGGTCTTCTGGGACCGCGCGACCGGCGAGCCGCTGGCGCGCGCGATCGTCTGGCAGGACCGGCGCACGGCCGGGGATTGCACCGCGCTGAAGGATGCAGGGCATGAGGCGGCGGTGCAGGCGAAGAGCGGGCTGCTGCTCGATCCCTATTTTTCCGGCAGCAAGATCGGTTGGGCGCTCAGGAACTGGCCGCAACTGCGCGAGGCGGGCGACCGGCTCGCGGTCGGGACGATCGAATCCTACCTCGTCTATCGCCTGACCGGCGGCGTGCATGTGACCGATGCGAGCAATGCGTCGCGCACCCTGCTCATGGACATCAACGGCGCGGGCGGCTGGGATGCCGGGCTGTGCGAGATGCTCGGCGTGCCGATGGCGCTGCTCCCCGAAATCACCGGCTGCACCGCCACCGTCGGCACCACCGACCCCGCGCTGTTCGACGGCGCGATCCCGATCTGCGGCATGGCGGGCGACCAGCAGGCGGCGACCATCGGCCAGGCGTGCCTGCTGCCGGGCCAGACCAAGGCGACCTTCGGCACCGGCGCCTTCATCCTGTCGGCAAGCGGGACGACGCGCCCGCAGTCGAACAACCGCCTGCTCGCGACGGTGCTGGTGCAGGAAGGCGACGTCCGCAGCTATGCGCTCGAAGGATCGGTGTTCGTCGCGGGCAGCCTGATCAAATGGCTGCGCGACGGGCTCGGCCTGCTCGCCAGCGCGGGGGAGAGCGAGGGGCTGGCGCGCTCGGTGACCGACAATGGCGGCGTCTATCTCGTCCCAGCGCTGGCGGGTCTCGGCGCGCCGCACTGGCGGCCGGACGCGCTCGCCGCACTGTCGGGCCTCAGCTTCGCCAGCAGCAAGGCGCATGTCGCGCGCGCGGCGCTGGAGGCGCAGGCCTATCAGGCGCACGACCTCAAATCCGCCTTCGCCGCCGACGGGGTCGATTGGGCCGAACTGCGCATCGACGGCGGCATGGCCGCGAACGACTGGATGGCGCAGGATCTGGCCGACATGCTCGACCTGCCCGTCGAACGGCCCGATTTCGTCGAAAGCACGGCGCTCGGCGCGGCGATGCTGGCGGCGACGGGGGCCGGCCTTTATCCCGACCTCGCGAGCGCGACCGCCGCGATGCGCGGGCGCGCAACGCGCTTCACCCCCGCGCTGGACGCCCGGACGCGCGAAACGCGCCTTGCCAGGTGGCAAAGCGCGCTTGCAAAGGTTTTGGCGTAAAAAGTCCCTCCCCTTCAGGGGAGGGGTTGGGGTGGGGGCCGCTGTCATGCGCGACGCCCAAATGCCCACCCCGCTGCGACTAGCGAACAAGTTCGCAAGTCTCGCTGCCCCTCCCCTGAAGGGGAGGGGTTGAGCAAAAATCAGCGCTTCAGCGTCAGGCCACCGAAACGCTTGTTGAACTTCGCGACCTGACCGCCCGCGTCGAGCATGCGGCCCTGACCACCGGTCCATGCCGGATGCGCCGTCGGGTCGATTTCGAGCGTCATCACGTCGCCCTCGCTGCCCCAGGTCGAGCGCGTCTGATATTCGGTGCCGTCGGTCATCTTGACGGTGATCATGTGGTAGTCGGGGTGAATGTCTTTTTTCATCTCAAAGCTCCTGTGCCGCTGGTTTCCGACCAGCGGCTGAGTCGATGCGCCCGAGGACGCGAAGTTGGCGCCTTTAGTGGGCTATTGGGAAAAACGCAACACCCGCTCCCATGTCGTCATCCCGGCGAAGGCCGGGATCTCATCGTCGCCTCGTAGCGCACCGGCGAGATCCCGGCCTTCGCCGGGATGACGAAAGGATATGGTTCAGTCGCCCGGCGGGTCGGCGATCATCGCGGTGAACTGGCATTCGGTCGCCAGTTGGCCGCCCAGCATCGCCCGTCCCTCGAACTTGCAGATGTTCCGCTTCGCCTGAAGGATGGTGACGTGCAGGTCGAGCAGGTGACCGGGCTCAACGGGCTTGCGGAACTTCACCGCGTCGATGCCCATGAAATAGACGAGCTTGCCCGACCCGGCGAGGCCGAGCGATTCGATCGCCAGCACGCCGCCGGCCTGTGCCAGCGCCTCGACGATCAGGACGCCGGGCATGATCGGCCGGCCGGGGAAATGGCCCTGGAAGAAGGGCTCGTTCATCGTCACCGCCTTGACCGCGTGGATCGAGGTGTCCTTCACCATCGATTCCACCCGGTCGACGAGCAGCATCGGATAACGATGCGGCAACAACGCGAGGATGCGGCGGATATCCGCCGGACCCAAAGCCATGTCCGCGCTTTCCCCGTCCGCCACGATATTTAGCGGGTGGTCGGCGCGCTGCCGGCCGGCGCCGGAGCGGCGGCGGCCTGCGCGGCGCGTGCCGCGTTCTGGATCAGCTGGCCGGGCTGGTAGCCCTGCGGCACCGCGATCGACACATTCGGGACGATGCGGTTGAGTTCGGCCACGACGGCGTCGGTGATGTCGACGCTGTCGGCGCGGTCCAGCACCACGTCGGGGGTCAGCAGCAGGTCGACGCGCTTCGCCGCAGTCGCCGCCTTCACCGCGTCGCGCAGCCGCAGCTGGATCTGTTCCTGCGCATAATTGGCGGCCAGCGCATAGGGGGCTTCGATCTCACCCAGCTCGCGCTGCGCGGCCTGGGCCTTGTCGGTGCGTTCCTTGTTGATGTTTTGCAGCGTGGTCTGGTTCGGCGTCGCCTTGGCCGCCTCCTCGCGCAGCCGCGCGGTGAGCACGTCGACTTCGGCCTGCAGCGTCGTCGCGCGCGCATTATACTGGTCGATCTGCGCCTTGTAGGTCGTCTGGATCTGCTGGGTGGCGACGGTCATGGCGTTCGACATGCGGACGGCGGCTTCGACATCGGCGACCGCGATGCCGGTGCGCGACTGGGCGGCCGCGGGCGCGGCGGCCAGCGGCAGGACCGAAAGACCCGCGATGGCGAGCGCGGATGCGGCAAAAATTTTCTTCATCAGAATTGGGTTCCTACGTTGAATGAGAAGCGTTTGGTGTCATCGCCCACTTCTTTGCGGAGGGCGTAAGCGAAGTCGATCCGGAAGGGACCGAAAGGCGAGTTCCAGTTGACGCCCGCGCCGATCGACACGCGCGGTTTCCACGTGTTGCCGAGGAAGCGTTCCTCGAACGGGGCGAGCGGCGAGAAGCCTTCGGGGCAGGCGGTGAACTGGTTGCCGACCGGCTGGCCGTCGGCGTCGAGCGGGATGGTCGCGAACTGCTGCGTACCGCTGGTCGCGTTGCGGCAGAGGAATTTGGTGAAGCCGTCGGACTGATCGAGGAAATCGCCCAGCGTCGTCAGCGTCGGCCGCTTCACGCCGAACACCGAGCCGATGTCGAGGAACACCGACGGCCGCAGCCCCAGCTCCTTCGCGCCGGTGCCGAGCGGAATGTCGATCTCGAAGCGGCTCATATAATAGGCGCGGCCGCCGAGCGCGTCGTCGATGCGGCCGTTGCGGTTGTCGAGGCTGGTATCGAGGACCGGATTCGCCGGATCGGCCAGATCGACATTGGCGAAACGGATCACGCGCGGGCCGATGCCGCGGATGTCGAAACCGCGCATCTGCGGTTCGCCGAGGAAGAAGCGGTCGGTCAGGCGGACCTTGTCGCTGGTCGGCGTCGGGCGGCCGCCGAACGGATAGATATAGCCGCCCTCGGCCGAGATATTGAGGATGAAGCGCCCGGTCAGACGGAAATGCTTGCTCGCCGCGGCACGGGTGCGGACATATTTGACGCTGCCACCGAGACCGGCGAAATCCTGGCTGAGCGACAGCGACTGGCCGCGCGTCGGGCGCAGGCGGTTGTCGCGGTCGTCATAGGCGATCGTATAGCCGAGCAGCGAGGTCGTGCGCTTGCCGATCGCATCGCACAGATAGCGGCCGGCGATCAGCGGGTCGCAGTCGTCGCCGAAATAATAGAGGGTGCGGTCGAGCGAGACGTCGTCGAAGTTGATGCTGTAGCGCCCGAAGGCCGACAGATATTCGGTCAGCGGCACGCCGACCGAAATCTGGCCGCCGGTCGTCACCTGCTCGAAGGTCGTGCGGCGGTCGTTGTTGATGAAGTTGAACGAATTGAGGTCGCGGCGATAGATGCTGCCGCCGATCGAGACGTTGCGGTCGAAGAGATAGGGTTCGGTGAAGCCGAGCTCGATCGATTTCGAGTAGCTGGAATAGTTGACCGACGCCTGGAGCTGCTGCCCGAGGCCGCGGAAGTTGCGCTGGCGCACCGACGCCTGGAGCAGGAAATTCTCGATCGACGAGAAGCCCGCCGACAGCGACAGCTCGCCCGTCGGCCGCTCCTCGACATTGGTTTCGAGGATGATACGGTCGGGGGCGCTGCCCTCCTTGCGCTCGATCTCCAGATTCTCCTGGAAATAGCCGAGGCTGTTGATGCGGTTTTCGGTGCGCTTGACGCCGAAGCTGTTGAAGGCGTCGCCTTCGTTCAGGCGGAATTCGCGGCGCACGACCTTGTCCTGCGTCAGCGTGTTGCCGTTGACGTCGATGCGCTCCACGTAAGTGCGCGGGCTTTCGCCGACGTTGAAGGTGATCGACATCGTCCGGTTTTCGGCATCGCGGCGGAATTCGGGGTTGATGTCGGCAAAGGCGTAGCCGAACAGGCCGGCCGTCTCGCTCAGGCTTTCGACCGTGTCCTCGACGAGCTTGGCGTCGTACCAGTCGCCTTCCTTCATCGGCAGCAGCGTCTTGAGCGCTTCGGGGCGGAAGTCGCGCAGCTGGCTTTCGACGTCGACCGGGCCGAATTTGTAGCGCTCGCCCTCTTCCACCACATAGGTGATGATGAAATCCTGCTTGTTGCTGGTCAGCTCGGCGACCGCGGAGATGACGCGGAAGTCGGCATAGCCGTTCTGGAGATAGAAGAGGCGCAGCTTCTGCTGGTCATAGGCGAGGCGGTCGGGGTCGTAGCTGGTGTTCGACGACAATATGGTGAGGAGTCCCGACTCCTTGGTCGCCATCTCGTCCTTGAGGTCGCCGTCGCTGAACTTCTCGTTGCCGATGATGTTGATCTGGCGGACCTTCGACTTCGGCCCCTCGTTGATCTCGAACACCACGTCGACGCGGTTCTGGTCGAGCTGGACCATCTTGGGCTCGACCGTCGCGGCGAAGCGGCCCTGGCGCTTGTAGAGCTCGATGATGCGCGCGACGTCGGCGCGAACCTTCGAGCGGGTGAAGATCTGGCGCGGCGCGAGCTTGATCTCGGGGCGGATCTTGTCCTCTTTCAGGCGCCGGTTGCCTTCCAGGATCACGCGGTTGATCACCGGATTCTCGGTGACCTGGATGGTCAGCGCGCCCTGGTCGTCGCTGATCTGGAAATCGCGGAACAGCTCGGTCGAGGCAAGATCCTTGAGCGCCTGGTCGAGCGTCGCGCGGTCGTAGCTCTGGCCGACGCGCAGGCGCAGATAGGAGAGGATCGTCTGGCTCTCCAACCGCTGGTTGCCGGTGACGGTGATCGAGCGGATGGTCGAAGCGGCGGGGGCCGCTTCCGGCGCGGGCGCGGGGACCGCAGGCGGCTGCACGCCCTGCGCCAGGACCGGCGCCGCGAGCCCTGCGAGCATCGTTCCAGCCATAAGGCACGCCGCCAGCCGCGTCCGCGCCGAAGTCATGTGTGAAGCCACGCTGTTCATCCCGCCAAAATAACCCAAAAGCGACGGACCCGCTCGATCGCGGGTCCGCGCGCACTCCTGCCCCAGTCCGCCTATCCAATCAAGCGCGCGATCCGGTCCCAAACCCCGATTGAGCCCAAATCGTTGAAAGTCACGACCAGCATCAGCGTGACGATCGCCGCAAAGCCGAAACGAAAGGCCCATTCCTGGGCCTGCGGGGGCGCCGGCCGCCGCCGCACCGCTTCATAGCCGTAAAAAAGCAAATGGCCACCATCGAGCATCGGCAATGGCAACAGATTTATGAACCCCAGATTGATGGAAATGAGCGCGGTGAGGAAGATCAGCGACGCCAGCCCCATCGCCGCCGCCTCGCCCGATACCTTGGCGATCTTGACCGGACCGCTGAGGTCCTTGATCGACCGCTTGCCGGACAGAAGCTGGCCCAGCACGTCGAAGGTCTGGCGGACGATCTGCCCGGTCTGACGCATCGCGACGAGCGGCGCTTCGCCGAGCGACACGCGCTCGAATTGCGGCGCACCGGCCGCAATGCCGATCACCGCGCGCTCGAAATCATTGCCGAATGCGTCCTTGTCCTTGAACAGCCGGGGCGTCAGGCGGACGGATTGTTCGCTTCCGCCGCGCGCAAGGCGGATATCCATCGCCTCGCCCGGTCGGTGCGCCACCGCCATCGGAATATCGACGAAACGGTCGATCGCGCGGCCGTCGATCGACAGGATGCGGTCGCCCGGCCGCAATCCCGCGGCATCCGCAGCCGAACCCGCCTCGACCGCGCCGACGACCGGGGGATTGGTCGGCACGCCGCTGAACGCCGCGAAGCCGGCAAGGATCAGGATCGCGAAGAGGAAATTGGTGACCGGACCGGCGGCGACGATCAGCGACCGCTTCCACACCGGCTGGGCGGGAAAGGTGTGCGACCGTTCCTCGGCGGGCAGCGACTGCCATTCGGCGTCGGGCTGGCTGACCGCATCGCGGTCGCCCGCGAACTGGACATAGCCGCCGAGCGGCAGCCAGCCGATCTTCCATTCGGTGCCGCGCTTGTCGGTCCACCCCAATATGCGCCGCCCGAAGCCGATCGAGAAGGTGTCGGCCTTCACCCCGCACCAGCGCCCGACGATATAATGGCCATATTCATGCACGAAGACGAGCGGCCCGAGCACGAGCAGGAAGGCAAGCGCCGTGAAAGCGAAGCCGGGGGATTCAAGCATGTTCGTATCGGTCCACAAATGGCCGCGCGGCGGCGCGCGATGCCGCATCGACACTGAATATGTCCTGAAGCGAGGCGGGCCGCGCCGGGGCGCCGGCGTCGAGCACGCGCTTCGCCATATCGACGATGGCGGGGAAGGAAATGCGCCCCGCGAGGAAGGCGGCGACCGCCACCTCGTTCGCGGCGTTGAGCTGCGCCGGGCGCGCGCCGCCCTCGGCGATCGCGGCGCGGCACAGCGCGGTGGCGGGGAAACGCGCTTCGTCGGGCGCCTCGAAATCGAGCCGGGCGATGCCCGCGAGGTCGAGCGGCGCGCACGGCGTCGCCATGCGTTCGGGCCAGGCGAGCGCGCTCGCAATCGGGATGCGCATGTCGGGCGAGCCGAGCTGCGCGAGCGTCGAGCAGTCGACGAATTCGACCAGGCTGTGGATCACCGATTGCGGGTGGACGAGGATTTCGATCCGGTCGAGCCCGACCGGGAACAGGTGATGCGCCTCGATCAGTTCGAGGCCCTTGTTCATCATCGTCGCCGAATCGACGCTGATCTTCGCGCCCATCGACCAGTTGGGATGCGCGACCGCCTGCGCCGGGGTGACGCGCGCCATCGCCTCCGCATCCATAGTGCGAAAGGGGCCGCCGCTCGCGGTCAGGATGATCCGGCGCACCTGCTCGATCCGCCCGCCCGCGAGGCACTGGAAGATCGCATTATGCTCGCTGTCGACCGGCAGCAGCGTCGCGCCCGACGCGCGGGCGGCGGCGGTCATCAGCTCGCCCGCCGAAACCAGCGCTTCCTTGTTGGCGAGTGCGACATCGACGCCCGCTTCGAGCGCCGCCATCGTCGGGGCCAGCCCTGCGGTGCCGACGATCGCCGCCATCACCAGATCGGCCGGGCGCCGCGCGGCATCGACCAGCGCATCGGCACCCGCCCCCGCTTCGACGCCGGTGCCGGCCAGCGCCTCCTTCAGCTCGCCGAAACGCGCCGCGTCGGCGATCACCGCGAGTTCGGGCAGGAATTCCCTCGCGAGCCGCGCCAGTTCGGCGACGTCGCTGTTGGCGGTCAGCACGCCGATCCGCCACGCCTCACCGTCGCGCCGCACGAGATCGAGGGTCGATTGCCCGACCGATCCCGTGGCGCCGAACAGCGAGAGGCGGCGCGTCATCTCAGCCGGCTCCGCGTGCCGCGATCTGGCCCGCGAAGGCGAGCGCGCCGAGCAGCAGCGCGACCGGCAGCAGCCCGTCGACGCGGTCGAAGATGCCGCCGTGGCCGGGGATCAGCCTGCCCGAATCCTTGACGCCCGCGCGGCGCTTCATCCAGCTTTCGCCGAGGTCGCCGAGCTGCGCGAGCAGACCGATGAACAGGCCGATCCACAGCGGCACGCCGGTGATACCGGCGCGGTCGCCGATGGTTGCGCTGACGATCAGCGCCGCGATCATGCCGCCGAACAGACCCGACCAGGTCTTGGACGGGCTGATCGCCGGCGCGAGCCGGGCGCCGCCGAAGGCGCGGCCCGCGAAATAGGCGCCGATGTCGGTCGCCCACACCATGCCGAACACCCACA
>CALMYE010000148.1 GCA_937873425.1 uncultured Sphingopyxis sp.
CTAGCCGCAGCGGGGTGGGCAAGGCCGACAGCGCAGGAGCGAGCCTGCGGCTCGCTGCCCACCCCCAACCCCTCCCGCCTGCGGGAGGGGAGATCGGGCGCCGTGACCGCTATTCGGACTGACCCGCCATCCGCCGGTTGCAACCTTTGCGTTGTGACGCCATTTGAACGGTCATGACGGAAAGCGTTTCGCCACAAACCGATAGCGCAAGCGCCCACCCCCTGCGGGTGGGCGTTGCCGTTCCGACCGGCGGTCTCAACATCCGCCTCGTTGCGACCGGCATGCTGGTCGTGATGGCAATCGTCTTCGTCACCGCCAAATATTTTCAGGACATGCACCCCGCGGTCGGCTTCGTCCGCGCCTTTGCCGAGGCGGCGATGGTCGGCGGGCTCGCCGACTGGTTCGCGGTCACCGCGCTGTTCCGCCACCCGATGGGCCTGCCGATCCCGCACACCGCGATCGTCCCGCGCAACAAGAACCGCATCGGCGACACGCTCGCGCGCTTCCTGCTCACCAATTTCCTGCTGCCCCGCCTCGTCGCGCGCAAGATGCGCGACGTCGACATCGCCGGCGCGGTCGGGAAATTCCTGTCGGAGCCGGCGGAGGGCGGCGGGCGCCTGAAGCTCGGTGCCTCGCGGATCATCGCCGACGCGCTCGGCGCGCTCGACCAGCAAAGGCTGGGCGGCATGGTCAAGTCGGCGATCGCCGACCGGCTGCGCGAGCTCGACGTCGCGCCGCTGCTCGGCCAGGCGCTGCAGGCCGCGCTCGCCGAGGGGCGGCATCAGCCGCTGCTCGACGCGATGGTCAAATGGGGGTCGAAAACGCTCGACCTCAACGAGCATCTGATCCACCAGATGGTGCACGACAACAGCAATGCGATCATCCGCTTCACCGGGCTCGACGAGAGCATCTCGAAGCGCATCGTCGCCGGCCTGTCGAAGCTGCTCGCCGACATGGCGGCGGAGGGCGATCACCCGATCCGCCTGCGCGTCGAGGAGGGGCTCGCCAAGATGGCGCAGGACCTTCAGACCGACCCGGAGGTGCAGGCCAAGGTCGCCAGGGTGCGCGACGAACTGCTCGAGAACAAGGCGGTGAAGCGCTGGCTCGACGGTCTGTGGGAACAGGGCCGCGGCGCGCTGCTCAAGGCCGCGCGCGATCCCGACACGATGCTCGCGGGGCGGATCGGCGAGCTGGTCACCCAGTTCGGCACGATGCTGGGCGAGGATGCCGCGATCAAGCGCACGCTCAACCGCTACGCCCGCCGCGCGGCGGTCGGCATGGTCGACAGCTATGGCGAGACGGCGCTCAAGCTGGTGTCGGACACGATCCGCGGCTGGGACGCCAAGACGATCACCGACCGGCTCGAACGTGCGGTGGGCGACGATCTTCAATATATCCGCATCAACGGCACGCTGGTCGGCGGGCTGGTCGGTGTGGCGATCCACACGGTGGATGTGCTGATCTAAACAGCCGCCAGCCCCTCCCGAAACGTCGGATAGCGCGGCGTCCAGCCGAGCAGCCGCTTCGCCCGTCCGTTCGCGACGCGGCGGTTCTCGGCATAGAAGGCCCGTGCGGCGGGGGACAGGCCGGCTTCGTCCAGCGATTGCAACGGCGGCGGTTCCGCGCCCAGCATCGCGCAGCCCCATTCGACCAGCCGGTTCTGGTGGCAGGGTTCGTCGTCGGCGAGATTGTAGACGCCCGCCGGGCCGCGGAAGGAGGCGATGACGCCGCCGGCGATGTCTTCCACATGCACCCGGCTGAAGACCTGTCCGGGCAGGTCGATGCGGTGCGCGCGGCCTTCGGCGATGCGGTCGAGGATCGAGCGGTCGGGGCCGTAGATGCCCGGCAGGCGAAAGACGCGCATGTCGCCGCGCAGCGCAGCCCATGCCGCGTCGGCGGTGTTGCGGTCGGGGCGGCGGCCCTTGATGGGCGCGCTCTCGTCCACCCATGCGGCGCCGGTGTCGCCATAGACGCCGGTCGAGGAGAGGTATCCGACCCACTCGGCGGGGGCGACCGCGATCGCCTCGCCATAGCGCGCCAGCACCGGATCGCCGCCTTCGGCGGGCGGAACCGAGGACAGGATATGCGTCGCCTCGCGCAGCGCCGTCAGCACCGCCGCCTCGTCGGCGAAGGCGATGCTTCCCGCGCGCCCGTCGCGCGTCGTGCCCGCGACCTCCCACCCGCGCGCTTCCAGCCGCCGCGCGATATGTCCCGCGGCATAGCCCATTCCGAAAATCAGCATCTTCGCCATCGCGCCCCTTATTGCGCGTCGAACGGGCCAAGCCTAGACCCGCATCCATGACCGACGCCTCTTCCACTCCCGCCATCCCCGTCACCATCCATCGCGGCGACTATCGCCCGCCCGAATGGCAGCTGCCCGACATCGCGCTCGATTTCGGGCTGGGGATCGAAGAGACGCGCGTGACGGCGGCGCTTTCGGTGGTGCGCGCGGCGGAAGCACCGGTGCCGCTCGTGCTGCGCGGGGACGGGCTGACCGCCGCCGAAGTGCGCGTCGACGGCGCGGTGTGGAACGACTGGCGCATGGACGGCCCCGACCTGATCGTCGACTTGGGCGAGCGCAACGCGGCGACGGTCGAGGTCGATACGGTGATCGACCCGAGCGCCAACACCCAGCTGATGGGCCTCTACGCCTCGAACAACATGCTCTGCACCCAGTGCGAGGCCGAGGGGTTCCGCCGCATCACCTTCCATCCCGACCGGCCCGATGTGCTCAGCCGCTACCGCGTGCGGATGGAGGGCGACAATGCGCTCTTCCCGATCCTGCTCTCCAACGGCAATTGCGTCGAGCAGGGCGAAGGAGCGGGCGGCACGCATTGGGCGCTGTGGGAAGACCCCTGGCCCAAGCCCTCCTATCTCTTCGCGCTGGTCGCGGGCGATCTGGTGGTCAACCGCGACAGCTTCACCACCATGTCGGGGCGCAAGGTCGAACTCGGCATCTGGGTTCGCGACGGCGATGAGGGCCGCACCGGCCATGCGATGCAGGCGCTGAAGGACAGCATGGCGTGGGACGAGCGCGTCTATGGCCGCGAATATGACCTCGACCTGTTCAACATCGTCGCGGTCAGCGACTTCAACATGGGGGCGATGGAGAACAAGGGCCTCAACATCTTCAACACCCGCTATATTCTCGCCGATGCCGACACCGCGACCGACCTCGATTACGACGGCGTGCAGGGCGTCGTCGCGCACGAATATTTCCACAACTGGTCGGGCAATCGCGTCACCTGCCGCGACTGGTTCCAGCTCAGCCTGAAAGAGGGCTTCACCGTCTATCGCGACCAATGCTTCTCGGCCGACATGGGATCGCCGCCGGTCAAGCGGATCGAGGACGTCCGCCTGCTCCGCGCCGCGCAATTCCCCGAGGATGCGGGGCCGCTCGCGCACCCGA
>CALMYE010000149.1 GCA_937873425.1 uncultured Sphingopyxis sp.
GGCGCCGGCATGATGGACTGCAAGAAGGCGCTCGCCGAAACCGGCGGCGACATCGAAGCGGCGATCGACTGGCTGCGCACCAAAGGCCTCGCCGCCGCCGCCAAGAAGGCCGGCCGCGTCGCCGCCGAGGGCTTGGTCGGCGTCGCCACCGACGGCACCAGGGGCGCGCTCGTCGAAGTGAACAGCGAAACCGATTTCGTCGGCAAGAACGAACAGTTCCAGAGCTTCGTGCGCGACGTGACGCAGGTCGCGCTTGCGAACGGCATCACCGACATCGACGCGCTGGCCGCCGCCGCCTATCCGACCGGCGGCACGGTCGCCGAAAAGCTGACCAGCAACATCGCGACGATCGGCGAGAACCAGTCGCTGCGCCGTGCGGCGATCGTCTCGGTCGGCTCGGGCGTCGTCACCGGCTATGTCCACAACGCCGCCGCGCCCGGCATGGGCAAGATCGGCGTGCTCGTCGCGCTCGAATCCTCGGCGGGCGCCGACGTGCTCGAACCGCTGGCCAAGCAGCTCGCCATGCACGTTGCCGCCGCCAACCCGCTGGCGCTGAACGGCGACGACCTCGACGCCGACCTCGTCGCGCGCGAGCGCGCGATCGCCGAGGAAAAGGCCGCGCAGTCGGGCAAGCCGGCCGAGATCGTCGCCAAGATGGTCGACGGCTCGATCGCCAAGTTCCGCAAGGAAAACACACTGCTGTCGCAGCTGTTCGTGATGGACGGCAAGACCCCGGTCGCCGAAGTGCTCGCCGCCGCCGGCAAGGACGTCGGCGCGACGATCACGCTCAAGGGCTTCGTCCGCTTCCAGCTCGGTGAAGGCATCGAGAAGGAAGAAAGCGATTTCGCGGCGGAAGTCGCGGCGGTCGCCGGCGTCTGACAATATTGCGAGACTGCCGCGCCCGGAGCGCGGCAGTCCGCTTGGCAATGGCGCGCACTCTCACTAGGGTGCGCGCCATTCGCTTATATATGAGAAGCAAGGGGTTCCCGACATCATGGCATTGCCCGGCCTGAAACGCATATTGCTCAAACTGTCGGGCGAGGCGCTGATGGGGCCGACCCCCTTCGGGATCGACCCGGACACGGTCGCGAGCATGGCGGCCGAGGTGAAGGCGGCGAAGGACCGCGGCCTCGAAATCTGCCTCGTCATCGGCGGCGGCAACATCTTTCGCGGCATGGCGGGCGCGGCCAAGGGCATGGACCGCGCGCAGGCCGACTATATGGGCATGCTCGCCACCGTGATGAACGCGCTGGCGATGCAGAATGCGCTCGAACAGCTCGGCGTCCAGACGCGCGTCCAGTCGGCGATCGAGATGGACAAGGTGTGCGAGCCGGTGATCCGCCGCCGCGCCGAGCGCCATCTGGAAAAGGGCCGCGTCGTGATCTTCGCAGCGGGCGTCGGCGCCCCCTATTTCACCACCGATAGCGGCGCGGCGCTGCGCGCCGCCGAGATGAAGTGCGACGCGCTGCTGAAAGGCACCAGCGTCGACGGTGTCTATGATGCCGACCCGAAGAAGCATCCGGACGCGATCCGTTACGACCGGCTCAGCTACGACCGCGTGCTCGCCGACAATCTGAAGGTGATGGACGCGAGCGCGGTGGCGCTGTGCCGCGACAACCAGATTCCGATCGTCGTGTTCAACATCCGCGAGGCCGGAAACCTCGCGCGGGTGCTGGCGGGCGAGGGCGTCGCGACCGTCGTCGGCGACGCGGCCGGAAACGCATAAGAGAGGACAGGAAAATGGCGAAATATGACAAGGCCGACCTTGAGCGCCGCATGCACGGCGCGGTCGAATCGCTGAAGCACGATCTGGCGGGCCTGCGCACCGGCCGCGCCAACACCGCGCTGCTCGATCCGGTGACGGTCGAGGTCTATGGCAGCCACATGCCGCTCAATCAGGTCGCCTCGGTCAGCGTTCCCGAACCGCGCATGCTGTCGGTGCAGGTGTGGGATAAGTCGAACGTCGGCCCGGTCGACAAGGCGATCCGCGCGGCGGGCCTGGGCCTCAACCCGATCGTCGACGGCCAGCTGCTCCGCCTGCCGATCCCCGAAATGACGCAGGAGCGCCGCAAGGAATTGTCGAAGCTCGCGGGCCAGTATGCGGAAAAGGCGCGCGTCGCCGTCCGCAACGTCCGCCGCGACGGCATGGACAATCTGAAGCAGGACGAGAGCAAGAAGGAAATCAGCGAGGACGAGCGCAAGCGCGCCGAGACCGAGGTCCAGAAGCTGACCGACGCGACCATCGCCGACATCGACGCCGCGGCGAGCGCGAAGGAAAAGGAAATCCTGGGCTAAGCCAATGCGCGACGCTGCGGCCATTGCGATCCTCCCCGGAACGGGGAGGGGGACCATGCGAAGCATGGTGGAGGGGGCTCGCGTCCTCGCGCGCCGTTCGAGGCATCACCCCCCCTCCGTCAGCGCTTCGCGCTGCCACCTCCCCGCAAGCGGGGAGGATTTGTGACCGCCACCCACCACGGCGTGCGCCACGTCGCCATCATCATGGACGGCAACGGCCGCTGGGCGAAGAAGCGCCGGCTGCCGCGCGTCGCGGGCCACCGCGCGGGCGTCGAGGCGGTGCGCAACATCGTCCGCGCCGCGGGCGACCTGGGGCTGGAGGCAATGACCCTCTATGCCTTTTCGTCGGAGAACTGGAAGCGGCCCGAAGAGGAGGTCAGCGACCTGATGGGGCTGATGAAGCGCTTCATCCTCTCCGACCTCGAAGAGTTCGCCGCCAACGACGTTCGGCTGAAGGTGATCGGCAACTGGCGCGCGCTCGCACCCGACGTCGTCGCGCTGATCGAGAATGCGCTCGAACGCACCTCCGGCAACAAGCGGACGACGCTGGCGGTCGCGCTCAACTATGGCGCGCAGGACGAGTTGGTGCGCGCGGCGAGCGCGGCGGCGGCGGCCGGGGAAATCACCGCCGAGAGCATCGAGGCCAATCTCGACACCGCCGGCCTGCCGCCCCTCGACCTGCTCATCCGCACATCGGGCGAAGTGCGGCTGTCGAACTTCCTGCTGTGGCAGTCGGCCTATGCCGAGCTCTATTTCAGCGATATCTTGTGGCCGGACTTCAAGCCGGCCGATCTGAAGGCGGCGCTCGACGCCTTCGCGCGGCGCGACCGCCGATATGGGGGGCTTTGATGTTCTTGCGGGCTGTCTCCGGCCATCTTCAACCCCTCCCCTTCAGGGGAGGGGCAGCGAGACTTGCCGGCTTGCCGGCTAGTCGCAGCGGGGTGGGCCTTCGGACATTGCGCAAGGCCGCGGCCCCCACCCCAACCCCTCCCCTGAAGGGGAGGGGCTTGATTTCATCGAAGCCGGGAAGAGTCTAGACTATGGCAACCGTAGCAAAATCGGACCTGATGGTGCGCGTCGGATCGGCGATCATTTTATTCGCCATCGCGGGCGCGGCCTTGTGGTTCGGCGGCATCGCCTTCGCGCTGCTGCTGCTCGTCGGCGGCGCGCTGCTGCTCGTCGAATGGTTCCAGCTGGTGCGCGCGATGGGGCTGGGCGGCGGCGCGAAGGCGGCGCTGACGGCGCTGGGCCCGATCCTCATCGTCGGCGCCGTCGCGGGGCTATGGTTCATCCGCGAACATCTCGGCATGACGGCGGCATTGTGGGTGTTCGGCATGGTGTGGGCGACCGACATCGGCGCCTATTTCGCGGGCCG
>CALMYE010000150.1 GCA_937873425.1 uncultured Sphingopyxis sp.
TGCCCGTCTATCGCCTGTCGCGGCCGGTTGGAAGCATCGGCCGCGCCCATGAAAAAGGGGCGGACCCGCAGGCCCGCCCCTGATCTTCGGATCAAAACCCGCGCTTAGAAGCGGAGGTTCACACCGACCGTGTAACGGCGGCCGAGCGGGTCGTAGACCGTCGGGAAGGTGCCGCCGCTGTTCGTCGCCGAGGTACCAATCGTCTGGCCGACGGCCGGCGGGTCCTTGTCGAACAGGTTGGTGACCGTCAGCGTCACGCGCAGAATGTCGCTGATCGACTGCTGCAGCGACAGATCGAAGTAGTCATACGCCGGGATGCGGCGATAGGCTTCGACAATGCTGGTCGTCGTCGGGCCGTCCGTCGTCGGAACACCGGCCGCGGGCAGCGGGTTCGGAGCCTGCGGCTCGACCTGCGTACCCGACAGGTGGCGCCAGCGCAGCGACACGTCGGTATCGCCGAAGCTGAGCGTCGTGCGCATGTTCCACGACCATTTCGGCTGCGGCGCGCCGCAGGAAATGCTGTAGTAGCCGACGCACTCGCGGTTGACGGAAACCGGCGTCGCCTGGAACAGGTTCTTCTCGGTGTAGGTGCCGTTCAGAGACCAGTTCAGCGTCGCGAAGCCCAGATCACGGCGATAGTTGACGCCGAGATCCCAACCTGACGTTTCGATCCTTCCGAGGTTGGACAGGAAAAGAACCGGACCGAAAGTCGTTTCGGCCGGGCCACTAAGCTGCCCGGTCAGCGGATTGCGGAAGATGGTCGAACAGAAGGCGCTATTGCCCCTGAAGCAGCCATCGATCACGTCCGACTGGGTCGGCGACGAGATCGCATCGGTGACCTTGATGTCGAAATAGTCGAGCGTCAGGCTGAGGCCCGGGACCATCGACGGCTGGAGCACGACACCGGCGGTGATCGTGCGGGCCTTTTCCGGATCGAGATTCGGGTCCCCGCCCTGCGTGGACTGAATCTGGCCGGCCGTCGGCGCCTCGATCGTGCCGAGCAGCGCAGTCGGCGCGCCGACAAGTGTAAGCTGCGCGTTACAGAGCGCCACATGGTTGGGACCGCGCGCAGCGACCTCCGCCAGCGTACCCTGACACGGGTCGGTGGTCCGCGCGGTCAGCGCGGTCACCTGCGGCTGGAACAGTTCGGCGATGTTCGGCGCGCGAACCGCGCGCGAATAGACACCGCGGAACTTGATGTCCCGGATCGGGCTCCAGCTGCCGCCGACCTTCCACGTCCAGTTGCCGCCCGACGTCGAATAATCGGCATAGCGGACGCCGGCTTCGAGCGTCAGATTGTGGAAGAAGGGCTTGTCCTCGACGATCGGCAGGACCAGTTCGCCGAAGAATTCGGTCGTGTCATATTCGCCCGAGATCGGCAGGCCGGCCGCACCGGCACCCAGGACTTCGCCCGGGATCGCCGAAAGGCCGTCGCCGCGCGAGCTGGCGAAGTAGCGGCGATATTCCGCGCCGACCGCGATGCCGACCGGCTGGGTCGCCCACGGGCTCGCCCAACCGAAGTCGCCCGAGATCACACCCTGCGCCGACGCGAATTCGGTCGCCGAGAAGAAATAGGTCGGAACGTCGATGAACGCGATCATCTCCGGCGTGATGCTGCCCGCGGGACCGAAGAGGTTGAGCGGGACGCAGCCGGCGGCCGAACCGGCCGGGCAGCCGGCTGCCGCCTGACGCGCCCGGCTGAGCAGGCCCCAACCGATGCGGGTCTGCGTACGATCGGATTCACCATAGGCGCCCGAGATATCCCAGCGCAGCGTCGAAGTCAGCGGGCCACGCAGACCGACGTTGATGTGGAACATGTTGGTGGTTTCGCGGCTGATGCGCGGACCGGCTTCGACGAAGCGACGGCCGATGCCGACATTGACCATGCTACCCGCGGCGATCTCGGCCGCACAGTCCGCGCCAGCCGGAATATTGCCGGTCGCACTTTGCGACGATGCCGAGCAGAGGTAGTTGGCCTGCTGCGCGCTCAGGAACGGGCTGTTCAGCGGAACCGAGACGGTGCTGCCGAAAATGCCCGCAGGGGCCAGGTTGAGGTCGACCGACGTGCGGACATACATCGCTTCGGCATAGGCTTCGACCGCCGACGAGATTTCGTAACGGCCCTGCGTATAGATGTTGAACCGTTCCAGCGGGGTCTGAAAAAGGTTGATCGGCTGGAAGTTATAGTCGTTGGGTACGTTCGGAATGATCGAATTGCCGTCCGCGCTGACACCGGACGAACCGGTACCCGGCAGGTTCGGAGACAATATGGTCGCCGGAGCCGCGGTGCTGGAGCCCTGCGGGAAACCCATGGTGACGTTATGGATCGCCGGGTTACAGCCGAGGTTGGCGATCTGCGCCGCACTACAAACCGAGGACTGGCGGGCGAGTTGGCCGATCGCGCGGTCACCCTGGAGGACCGGGCTGGTCTTGGCATAGCCGACGCTCATCACGACGTTGCCGCGGCCGTCATCGAAATTGGCGCCCAGCGTAACGTCGAGGCGCTTGACCGCACCGTCGCCGCGCTCGGTGAGGCCGTAGCTGGCCAGCGCGTCGAAGCCGGCGAAGTCGCGGCGGGTGACGAAGTTGAGAACGCCGGCCACCGCGTCCGCGCCATAGGCGGTCGAGGCGCCGCCGGTGTAGACGTCCACGCGCTCGAGCAGCGCGACGGGGATGACGTTGAGGTCGACCACCGCGTCGGTGCCGCGCGGCGTCACGCGCCGCGAGTTCAGCAGGACGAGGTTGCGGTTCGAGCCGAGGCCGCGCAGGTTGGCGCGCGCCGAGCCGTCGCTGCCGTTGTTCGTCTGCGGGCCGATGCTCGGCACGGCGCCGGGCAGGTCGCGGATGAAGTCTTCGGCCGAGGTCGGCTGGATGTAGGAGATTTCCTCGGCGCCGACGACCGAAACCGGGGCCGACTGTTCAAGGTTCGGGTTGGCGATGCGGGTGCCGGTCACGACGATGTCGGTGGAACCGGAGGTCGCGGTGTCGTCCTGCGACGTCACGTCCTGCGCATAGGCGGGAGCGGAAACCAGGGCGATGCCCAGAACGACCGGTGCGGCGCCCAGCTTCAGCTTGGAATATTGGGTTTTCTTCACAGTGCAGTCCCTTGCTACTGAGTGATTCGAGATACCCGGGCGCACCGCGCAAGCCGAACAATAGCCCCGCACCTACACCCCGATAGCGTGCGGGATGAGCTTTCATTCATCGGGAGTAAAGGAAATTCCCGGCCTCTTCCGCCGTTTCAAATCCGATTGTGACGTATTTGCAACAAAGCGGAAAGGCCGCGAAACACAAGGCGCTGCCAGCACGCCCTTGGCGACATTTTATTTCATTGGAAACCAAATCGGACCGGTTGCCGGCCGGGAATCAGCGCCCCATCGGTCCCGCGAGCTTGCCCGGGTCCAGCCGCGCGCCGCGCCATGTCAGCCCCCAGTGCATATGCGGCCCCGTCGCCCGGCCCGTCGCGCCGACGCTGCCGAGCCGCTGGCCCTGGACGACGCGATCGCCGACCGACACGTCGAGCCGCTGGCAATGGAGGAAGGCGCTCGACAGCCCCATGCCGTGATCGACGATCAGCAGATGCCCTTCGAGCGTGAAGGGCACCGCCGCGGCGAGCGTCACCACCCCGTCGGCGGGCGCGACGAACGGCGTGCCCGCAGGCGCCGCGACATCGGTGCCGCTGTGATAGCTGCCCGGCTTGCCCTGATAGACGCGCTGCGACCCGAAAAAGCCGGATAGCCGCCCCGTCACCGGCCAGATGAAGGACTGGCGCCAGCCGCCCGATTCGGCCTCGACCGCGCGCGCCGCCCGGATCTGTTCCAGCTCGGCGGGGCGGCGCCGCTGGAATTCGGCGTCGCTCGCCGCGCTCCCGCGCCAGGGGGCGTTGACATGCTCGATCCGCCATTTGCCGGGTGCGACCGTAAGGACGCGCTCGACCGCGCGCCCGTCGGCGAGCGTCGCGACGAGGCGCGCTTCCGGCCCGGCATCGCGGTCGAAGGCGATCAGGAAGCCGCCGTCGGCCGCCAGCGGCACCGCCTTGCCGTCGAGGGTCAGCGCCCGCGTCCCGTCGGGCGCCTGCCCGACGAGCGCGGCGCCCTGTTCCGGCGTCCCCCTCAGGACGAAGTCGGCACGAACGGGCGGAGCGGGCGGCGGCGGAACCGGCGGGGGGACCGCGGCAGGAGCCGGAAGGGCCTGCTCCGCCGTCGTGGCGGGCGGGACGCAGCTGCCGGCCCCGAGCGGCGGGCCCAACCCGGCGATGAGGCCGGCCCGGTCGCGGATAATGTTCACGCCGTGAAACTCACGCCTTGCCGTCGAGCGCCGCCTGCACCGAGATCGCCGCGCTCGCATAGGGTTCCTGCCGCGCGACCGACCAGTAGCGCAGCTCGTCGAGCCCGATCGGCGCACCGCTCACCGCGCACAGCACATGGTCGCCGGGCGCGATCACGCGATAGCCGTTGGGGCCGTAATGGAGGCGGGCGAGGCGGTTGCGGCTGGCGATCAGCATGAATTTATCCAGTGGGAGAGCATGGTGTCGGCAGGGGTATAACAGCTTCGCGGCGCGCGCGTCAAAACAGGAAGCCGAACCGAATTTCGCGCAAAGGGCCCAGAGATCGCAGAGATTTCCGGTTCACGCGGAGACGCGGAGGCGCGGAGGAAGGAAGATCGGCGACTTTGCCGCCCCTTTTTTCTCTGCGAACTCTGCGTCCTCTGCGCGAATATCTTTTCTCTCCGCGCCTCCGCGCCTCCGCGTGAACCCTTCTAGAAAAGCTCGCCCTGCCCCCGTCCCGAGGGCGCAGGCAGCGGCTTGCGAGCAGGCTTGGGCGCCGCTCCCTCCTTCACCACGACAGGAACCTCACTATCGGCGAACTGCAAGCGCAGATGCCCCGCCCCCCGCGCCGCCGCCGCGGTGGTCACCATCGCCCCGCCCGCATCGCGCACCATCGCATAGCCCTTCGACAGCAAGGCGCGCGGGTCGAGCGAGGACAGGAGCCGCCCCAGCCCTTCGAGCTTCGCCCGGTCGCGGTCCCACGCCCGCGCCAGCAGCGCCGGGCGCAGCGCGCCGGCGCGGCCCGCCAGCCGCTCGGCGGTCGCCGCGAGCCGCTGGCGCTGCGCGCGGTCGAGCCGCTCGCCCGCATCGTCGAGCCGCTGGCGCTGCGGCGCATAGAGCGCCTCGCGCCGCGGCAAATGCCGCGCGAGCGCCGCCAGCCGCTCGCCCGCCAGCCCCTGCTGCCGGTTCGCCGCGCCGATCATCCGCCCGTTCCACGCCGCGAGCTGCGCCATCAGCTCGGCGCGCACCGGCACCGCCATCTCGGCGGCGGCGGTCGGCGTCGGCGCGCGCATGTCGGCGGCATGGTCGGCGAGCGTCACGTCGGTCTCGTGCCCCACGGCGCTGATCGTCGGGATGCGGCAATCGGCGATCGCGCGCACGACCACTTCCTCGTTGAACGCCCACAGATCCTCGATCGACCCGCCGCCGCGCGCGACGATGACCAGGTCGGGGCGCGGCACCGGACCGCCGGGCGCCAGCGCGTCGAACCCGCGCACCGCATTCGCCACCTGCGCCGCCGCGCCCTCGCCCTGCACCAGCACCGGCCAGACGACGACATGCGTCGGGCAGCGGTCGGCAAGGCGGTGCAATATGTCGCGGATCACCGCCCCGGTCGGCGAGGTGACGACGCCGATGGTGCGCGGCAGATAGGGCAGGCGCTGCTTGCGCTCGCGATCGAACAGCCCCTCGGCGCCGAGGCGCGCCTTGAGCTTTTCGAACAGCAGCATCAGCGCGCCCTCGCCCGCGACCTCCAGCCTGTCGACGACCAGCTGATATTTGGAGCGCCCCGGATAGGTGGTGAGCCTGCCGGTCGCGATCACCTCGATCCCGTCCTCGGGCCGGAAGGCGAGGCGCGCGGCCTGCCCCTTCCACATCACCATGTCGATCAGCGCATTCTCGTCTTTCAGTCCGGCATAGAAATGCCCCGACGCCGCGCGCTTCGCCCCCGACAATTCGCCGCGCACCCGGACCCGGGAAAAGCCATCCTCGACCGTGCGCTTGATCGCCGCCGACAATTGGCTGACCGAGAGTTCGGGTGCATTGTCCCCCGGCGCCGCCTCGGCTAACAGCCGCGCTTCGGTGCCATCGTCGGACGCCGGATCGGGAAAAGGAACGGACATGAACATCCTGCTGGTCGGATCGGGAGGGCGCGAACATGCGCTCAGCTGGCAGTTGGCGCAATCGCCCTCGTGCCGCAAGCTCTATGCCGCGCCGGGCAATCCCGGGATCGAGCTCGCCGCCGAATGCGTGCCGATCGCCGCCGACGATCTCGACGGGTTGATCGGCTTCGTCCGCGCGCACGCCATCGACTTCGTCGTCGTCGGCCCCGAGGCGCCGCTCGTCGCCGGCCTCGCCGACCGGCTGCGCGCCATCGACATTCCGGTGTTCGGCCCGTCCGCCGCCGCCGCGCAGCTCGAAGGGTCGAAGGGCTTCACCAAGGATCTCTGCGCCCGCGCCGGCATCCCGACCGCCGCCTATGTCCGCTGCACCAGCGCCGAAGACGCGCGCGCCGCGCTCGAAGGTTTCGCGATCCCCGTCGTGATCAAGGCCGACGGCCTCGCCGCGGGCAAGGGGGTGATCATCGCCGAGACGCGCGCCGAGGCCAAGGCCGCGATCGCGGACATGTTCGCCGGCGCCTTCGGCGGCGCGGGCGCCGAGGTGGTGATCGAGGAATTTATGACCGGCGAGGAGGCGAGCTTCTTCGCCCTCTCCGACGGCGCGAACGTCATCGCCTTCGGCAGCGCGCAGGACCACAAGCGCGTCGGCGACGGCGACACCGGCCCGAACACCGGCGGCATGGGCGCCTACAGCCCCGCCCCGGTGCTGACCGCGGACCTCGAAGCGCAGGTGATGGACCGCATCGTCCGCCCGACCGTCGCCACCCTCGCCGCCGAGGGAACACCCTATGTCGGCGTGCTGTTCGCCGGGCTGATGCTGACCGCCGAAGGGCCGAAGCTGATCGAATATAATTGCCGGTTCGGCGACCCCGAATGTCAAGTGCTGATGATGCGCTTCAACGGCGATTTCGCCGCGCTGCTCCACGCCGCCGCCACCGGGGCGCTCGCCGATGCCGCCCCCCCGGCCTTCTCGCACGATTATGCGCTGACCGTGGTCATGGCGGCGAACGGCTATCCCGGCACCCCCGAAAAGGGCGGGGTCATCCGCCGCATCGCCGATGCCGAGGCGGGCGGCGTGCGCGTCTTCCACGCCGGCACCGCGCGCAGCGAAGGCGCGATCGTCGCCGCGGGCGGCCGCGTGCTCAACGTCACCGCGACGGGCAAGAGCGTCACCGAGGCGCAGGCGCGCGCCTATGCCGCGGTCGACAGGCTCGACTTCCCGAGCGGCTTCTGCCGCCGCGACATCGGCTGGCGCGAAGTCGCGCGCGAGGCGGAATAGAGGGCTGTGAGAGCCTGCCACTTTCGGCTAGAAACCCTGGGTCCCCGCGAAGGCGGGGACCCAGAGCGGGACAAGGCAACGTTCGCGCCATGACGCTCTGGGCTCCCGCTTGCCCCGAAGGGGCAGTTTGTCCTGAGCGCCGCCGCAGGCGGCGTCGAAGGGCGGGAGCACGAGGTTGGAAAGCTTGGGAGCGGAGAAGATCATGGTCTGGCTTCAGGAAAACTGGATCGCGGCGCTGGTCGTGGCGATCGTCGCCGTCGCGATCCTCTGGTGGCTGTTCGCGCGGCGCCAGCCCGAAGAGATAGCGCCCCCGGCCGCCGAGCCGCCGCCTCCCGCCAAGCCGCTCGAGCCGGTCAGGCCGGAGATCGTCGCCGCCGAACCGGCCTTCCGCAAAGCGCCGCCCGTCGCCGCCGAACCGGCCGCCGTCCCGCCGCCGGCACCGCCCCCCGCTCCCGAACCGGAGCCCGTCCCCGCGGCGGACATCCCGGAAGAGCCGACCGTCCCGCCCGAACCCGTTGCGGAACCCGGGCAGCCCGAACCGGCAGCGGACACGCCCGCCGAACCGCCCGCGACGCCGGCGGCCGCCAACAATTTGCAACTGCTCAAGGGCGTGGGGCCAAAGCTGGCAACGCTGCTGAACGGCCTCGGCGTGATCAGCTTCCAGCAGATCGCCGACTGGACCGAGGCCGACATCGCGGCGATCGACCCCCAGCTCGGCGCCTTCCAGGGCCGCATCGCGCGCGACAATCTGGTCGACCAGGCCGCCTATCTCGCGCGCGGCGACAAGGCCGGGTTCGA
>CALMYE010000151.1 GCA_937873425.1 uncultured Sphingopyxis sp.
TCGCGTGCCCCTCCACCATGCTTCGCATGGTCCCCCTCCCCCAAGGGGGAGGATCGTCCGCGCCCACCCCGGAGCCGACATTCTCCCGGCCAGCAAAAAGGGCCGCCGGGAGCTGGTGCTCCCGACGACCCTTTTGCGGCCGGCGGACCTTGGCGGCCCGCCGTCCCCCCACCCGGTCAGATCTTACTGATAGTTGGCGGTGACGTTGAACGTCCCCGAATAGTCGCCCGCGGTCTGGTTGGCGCCGACATTCAGCGTACCGCCGACCTGGAAGCTGCCGCCGGTCGCGCTCAGCGTGACGTTGGTGGCCGAATAGCTCAGCGACGAGGTCATCGTGCCGCCGAGCGAGCCGTTGAGCGTGACGCTCGAATCGCCGCCGACCACGACCACCGCGCCGCTGGTGCCGGCGATGTTGAAATTCGCCGCCGTCGTCGTGCCGGTGCAGGTCAGCCCCGAACCGCAGGTCGCGGCGCCCGAGGTCGACACCGCGACGGTTGAGGCGGTCGCGCCGCTGATGATCGTCGCGAACTGCAGGTCGCTGGTGTTGGTGAGCGTGATCTGGCGCAGGATCTTCGCCTTGGCCGTGCCCGTCGCCGACGCCGCATGCGCCGCCGGGGCGTTCATGGCGAGGGCAGCAATCGCGGCGCCCAGGAGGGCGCGCTTCATTCCGATGGTGCGCATATGATTTGGTCCCTTGGTCAGTCGATGTGCGAAGGGAAATCCCACTCCGTTCGCTGCGGTCCTTCTAGCCGCCACTCGTTCAGCCTTTGCCCAACGATCATGGTAAACGGCGCATTAGGGATTGGCCCGAATTTCCCGTGGAAAGCAGTCGAAATCAGGGCTTGGTGCATATGCAGCGACGATGCGGGGACCGTCTTTCCTCCGTTAACGACCCGGAGCGGCACAGATTAAGCCGCGAAGGGCGCGGCGATTCGACCGCGAATCGCGCGAACAGGAAATGCGCCCGCACAATGTGCTTCGGCGAAGGCAGGGGCGGTGGGGATATAGGTTTGGAATCGGTTCGATTGCCCCTTTCCGTCACCCCGGACTTGATCCGGGGTCCCGCTCTGCACCGTCCGAAAGCGGGACCCCGGATCAAGTCCGGGGTGACGGTGAAGGGAAAGTCACGCCCCGCTTTTCAAACTGCGTCATCGCCCGCGCTCAGATCGCCTCGCCGCTCAGCCGCTGGCAAATCATGTCGAGCTGGTCGAGCGACGCGAATTTCAGCGTCAGCGCGCCCTTGCCCCCGCCGGCATAGTGAATCGCGACGCCGATCCCCAGCAGCTCGGACAGATGGCGTTCGACCGCGACGATGTCGGGATCGCGCCCGACGCCGTCCATGCTCTTATATTCGAGCGGCGGCTGCTTGCCGCGCTTCTCCGCGCGCACCAGCGCCTCGACCGCGCGCACCGACAGCCCGTCCCTCACCACCTTGCGTGCGAGCGCCTCGGCCCCCTCGGCGCCGATCAGCGCGCGCGCATGGCCCATCGACAGCGACCCGTCGCCGACCAGCGCCTGCACCGCTTGCGGAAGGTCGAGCAGGCGCATCAGGTTCGCGACATGGCTGCGCGACTTGCCGACCAGCTTCGCCAGCGCCTCCTGGCTGTGGCCGAAATCGTCGATCAGCCGGCGATAGGCGCCCGCCTCCTCGATCGCATTCAGATCCTGCCGCTGGATATTCTCGACCAGCGCGATCTCATAGGTGGCGGCGTCGTCCAGCGCCCGCACCAGCGCCGGAATCCGGTGCAGCCCGGCGCGCTGCGCCGCGCGCCAGCGCCGCTCGCCCGCGACGAGCTGATAGCCCTCGCCATCGGGCGCCGAGCGCACGATGATCGGCTGGAGTAGGCCCCTTGCGGCGATCGAATCGGCGAGCTCGGCGATCGCGCCCTCGTCGAAATGGCGCCGCGGCTGGCCGGGCAGCGGACGGATCGACCCGACCGCCACATGCTGCACCGCATCGCCGGCCGCCGGGTCCGCCGCCTTCGCCGCCGCGCCCGGTGCCGCCAGCACCGGCGCCTCGACCGCCGCGTCGCCGAACAGCGCATTCAGCCCGCGCCCCAGCCCCGACGGCCGCTTGCGCGCCGGAGCCGAAGGATTTTCTTTTTCTGTTTCAGACATTTAAGCAGCCTTGCGAATGCCGGGCAGGCGGTCGATCAATTCGCGCGCCAGCGCGATATAGGCCGCCGACCCGGCGCAGCGATGATCATAGATCAGCGCCGGTAATCCGTGGCTCGGCGCCTCCGACAGGCGCACGTTGCGCGGGATCACCGTCTGGAAGACGATCGGCCCCAGCACCTCGCGCACATCGTCGGACACCTGGTCGGTCAGCCGGTTGCGCCGGTCGAACATCGTCAGCGCGACGCCAAGGATCGACAATTTCTCGTTGAAGCGCCCGCGCACCCGCTCGACCGTGGTGAGCAGCTGGCTGAGCCCCTCGAGCGCGAAGAATTCGCACTGCAGCGGCACGATCAGCGATTCGGCGGCGATCAGCGCGTTGAGCGTCAGCATCCCCAGCGACGGCGGACAGTCGATCAGGCAGATGTCCCACTGCCCCGCCTCGGCGCTTTCGAGCGCCTGGCGCAGGCGGTGCAGCCGGTCGCCATATTCGATCAGCTCGATCTCGGCGCCCGACAGATCGACCGTCGCGGGGACGATGTCGAGCCGCGGCACGGCGGTCGGGATCGCGCATTCGGCCAGCGTCGCATCGCCGCGCAGCAGCTCGTAGCTCGAGCATTCGCGCTGCGCCTGGCCGATGCCGAGCCCGGTCGAGGCATTGCCTTGCGGATCGAGATCGACGATCAGCGTCCGCCACCCCGTCGCCGCGAGCGCGGTCGCCAGATTGATCGCGGTCGTCGTCTTGCCGACCCCGCCCTTCTGGTTCGCCACGGCGATACGGATCATGCTTTCCCTCGCTTTTTCGGCGCGATGCGCCCCCGGCCGACCAATATCCGGCTTTCGCCATCGGTGCGGCTCTGTTCCACGTGGAACATTCTCTGCCACGCCGGCGGCAACAGCGCCAGTTCCTTAACCGCGTTTCGCCCCTTTGGCAGCAGCCAGCGCGTCGATTCGGTGGAAAAACGCGCGGACAAGTCGATGAGCTTGTCGAGCGGCGCAAAGGCACGGGCGCTGATCGTCCCCGCAGCGCGCGTTTCGACGCGTTCGAGCGGGCTTTCGGCCACCTCGACATGGCCCAGCCCCAGTTCGCCCGCAACGCCGCGCAGAAACTCGCAACGCCGCTTGCGCGACTCGACGAGCAGCATCGGCCGCTCCGACAGGATCGCCACCACCAGCCCCGGCAGCCCCGGCCCGCTCCCCAGGTCGACCCAAAGCCCCTCGCCGTCCGCATCAAGCGCCAGCAGTTGCGCGCTATCGGCGATATGCCGCACCCACAGGGTCGGGATCGTCGACGCCGCGATCAGATTCTGCCGCTCATTCTCGGCCATGAGCATCGCGGCGAAGCGTTCAAGCCGCACCCATTGCTCCGGCGTGGGCGCAAAAACCTCCGCCAGCCACGCCCGCGCACCCTCCTCACTGTCTAGCACGCCATTTTTCGCCATCGAAAACCTCGTCATCCCCGCGCAAGCGGGAATCCCGCTTTTTCCTTTATCTCTTCGCGCCTTTGCGCCCTTTGCGCGAGATTTTCAAAGCCTCACGCAAAGGCGCAAAGGCGCGAAGAGAAAGCCTGCCAGCCATCGTATCCCCATATTATCTCACACAAAGACACAAAGATGTTGCGCTCCATGGCGCTGGATGTGCCAAGCCCACTGCCATGCGCATAGGACGAAAGGCGCTTCGCGCAACAATCTGCGCGGCCGCCGCAAATTCACGCTGCCGTCTTCGTGTCTTCGTGTGAGACTTTTCCGGCGCTCTGCCGGAAATCTCAAGCCGCCCGTCGCTTGCTGTGCACCAGGATCGCGGTGAGCGCCGCCGGGGTCACGCCGTCGATGCGCCCCGCCTGCCCCAGCGTCTCGGGCCGCGCCCTCGTCAATCGCTCGACCATCTCGCGCGACAGCCCGCCTATGGCGCCATAGTCCAGCGCCGGGTCGAGCAATATGGCCTCGTTCGCCGCGAGCGAGCGTAGCTCGGCCTCCTGCCGCGCGATATAGGGCGCATAATGGGCATCCTCGGCCAGTTCGGACAGGATCGCTTGGTCGATCTCGGCCAGTTCGGGCGCGAGCTGCGCCAGCGTCGCCATCGTCACATCGGGAAAGCGCAGCAGGTCGATCCGCCGCCGCGCCGCGCCGTCGCCCGGCAGCGCCAGACCGACCGCCGCATAATCGGCCGTCGTCACCGGCGCCTCGAGCAATGCCGCCGCCCGCGCCCGCTCGGCCATCTGCGCCGCGAACAGCGCCGCGGTCGCCGGCCGCACCAGCCCCAGCGCGATACCCTTCGGCGTCAGCCGCGTCGCCGCATTGTCGGCGCGCATTCGCAGCCGATATTCGGCGCGCGCGGTGAGCATGCGGTACGGTTCGGTCACCCCCTGCAGCACCAGATCGTCGACCATCACCCCGATATAGGATTCGGACCGGTCGAGGATCAGCGGCTCGCGCCCCTGCACGGCGAGCGCCGCATTGGCCCCTGCGACCAGTCCCTGCGCCGCCGCCTCTTCATAGCCGGTGGTGCCGTTGATCTGCCCCGCGCACCACAGCCCGTTGATCGCGCGCACCTGCAACGTCCGGTCGAGCGCGCGCGGGTCGATATGGTCATATTCGACCGCATAGCCCGGCACGATCATCTCGACGCGTTCCAGCCCCTCCATCGTGCGGAGCATGGCAAGCTGCACATCGGCGGGGAGCGAGGTCGAGATGCCGTTCGGATAGACGAGATGGGTGTCGAGCCCCTCGGGCTCCAGAAATATCTGATGCCCGTCGCGGTCGGCAAAACGGTGGATCTTGTCCTCGATCGACGGGCAGTAACGCGGCCCCGCCGCCCCGATCGCCCCGGTGAACAAAGGCGAGCGGTGGAGATTGTCGGCGATGATCCGGTGCGATCCGGCGTTGGTGCGCGTGATCGCGCAGAAAATCTGCGGCACGGTGCGCGCGCTGTTCCACGTGGAACAGGTCCAGTTCGCGCCCCCGGCGCTGTCCGACGGCTGTTCCTCCAGCCGCCCCCAGTCGATCGTCCGCCCGTCGAGCCGCGGCGGCGTCCCGGTCTTGAGCCGTGCCATCGGAAGATTTGCGCCGCGCAACTGCTCGGCCAGCCGATGCGCGCCGGCCTCGCCGATACGCCCGCCTTCCATCCTTTCCTCGCCGCGGAACATCCGTCCGCCGAGAAAGGTGCCGGTCGCGAGCACGACCGCGCCCGCCTTGAGTTTCGCGCCGTCGCCCAGTTCCAGCCCTTCGACGCGCGAACCGTCATCCGACAGGATCAGCGCCGCCGCCTCGCCCGCAACGACGGTGATGCCCGCTTCGGCCGCAAGCAGCTCCTGAATCGCCCGACGATAAAGTTTGCGGTCGGCCTGGATGCGCGGCCCCTGCACCGCCGCGCCCTTCGACGCGTTGAGCATCCGGTAATGGATCGCCGCGCTGTCCGCCGCGCGCGCCATCCAGCCGTCGAGCGCATCGACCTCGCGCATCAGATGCCCTTTGCCGAGCCCTCCGATCGCCGGGTTGCACGACATGGTCCCGATCAGCGCGGGATCGAAGCTGACCAGCGCGACACGCGCGCCGAGCCGCACCGCGGCCGCCGCCGCCTCGGTCCCGGCATGCCCACCGCCGACGACGATGACATCGAAAACTGCTTCATTCTGCATGATTGCGGCGGCGCATAGCGCAAAGCCGGCCCGAAATCCATCCGGCGCGCAGCGCCAATTATCTCACGCAAAGGCGCAAAGGCGCGAAGAAGAAAGGGCCCCTCTTTGCGCCTTTGCGCCTTTGCGTGAG
Source organism: uncultured Sphingopyxis sp. (assembly GCA_937873425.1). Taxonomy (GTDB): domain Bacteria; phylum Pseudomonadota; class Alphaproteobacteria; order Sphingomonadales; family Sphingomonadaceae; genus Sphingopyxis. The sequence goes on from CALMYE010000151.1 coordinate 5,883, forward strand.
ACTTTCGATCGACCGGCGCCGATGCGCGCACCGACGGCAAGGCCACTCAGAATTTCTCACACAAAGACACAAAGATGGCGCGCGCCGCCGCAATCGAACGCACCATCTTTGTGTCTTTGTGTGAGTAAAAAAGGGGCTTCGCCCACGTTCGCTGCCAGGGCTGTTCCACGTGGAACATCATTTCCCGATGCAAAATCGTCCAAACAGCGCGTCAAGCATATCCTCCACCCCCGCGCGCCCCGTGATGCGGTCGAGCGCACTGCTCGCCAGCCGCAGCCGTTCCGCGATAAGGATCAAATCGCCCGCCTCGCGCGCGCCCGCTTCGATCGCAAGCCAGTCCTTCGCCTCGGCGAGCGCGTCGCGCTGGCGGCGGCGCAGCGCCGCTTCGCCCTCGCGCGGCAGCAGCGTGCGCGCCATCTCGACGATCATATGGTGGAGCCGGTCCATCCCCTCGCCGGTCGCCGCCGACAGGATCAGATCGCAGCGCGCCGCCTCGGCCTCCGCCGCCGCATCGCCGCGCCAGCGGTCGGCCTGCGCCGCGATCAGGATCGTGCGCGGGTGCGCGGGCGCCTCGCGCGGCGGCCCGAGCCACAGCAAGATGTCGGCCACCTCGACCGCCGCTTTCGCGCGATCAATACCGATTGCTTCGATCGCGTCGCCACTTTCGGCGCGCAATCCTGCCGTGTCCGAAAAGCGCATCGCGATGCCGTCGAGCGCCAATGCGGTTTCGATCACGTCGCGCGTCGTCCCCGCCACTGGTGAAACGATCGCCAGCTCTCGCTTGGCTAACGCATTGATAAGAGTAGATTTACCAGCGTTCGGCGGCCCCGCGATGACCACCGACAGCCCGTCGGCAATCACCTCCGCCGCCGGCCGCGCCAGCCACTCGCCCAGCGCATCCGCCAGCAAGGCCATGCCCGCCACCGCGCGCTGCGCGACAGTTTCGCCAATTTCCACATCGCCCTCGTCGGCGAAATTGAGCTCAGCCTCGACCCCCGCCATCAGCGCGAGCAGCCGCTCCTGCCACCCCGCCACCGCGCGCGACACATGCCCGCTCGCATGGCCCAGCGCCTGCACCCGCTGGCTCTCGGTCTCCGCGGCGAGCAGGTCGGCGAGCCCCTCGGCCTCGGCGAGATCGATCCGCCCGTTCAGGAAGGCGCGCCGCGTGAACTCGCCCGCCTCGGCGCGCCGCAGTCGGGGCAGCGCCGCCAGCGCCTCCTCGACCGCCGCGACCACCGCGCGGCCGCCGTGCAGATGCAGTTCGGCCAGATCCTCGCCCGTCGCGGTCGCCGGCCCCGGAAACCACAGGACCAGCGCCCGGTCGAGCGGCGCACCATCCGCATCCGTCAACTCCGCCAGCGACGCCCGGCGTGCCTCGGGCAGCCGTCCCGCCAGCGCCTTCAGCGCATCGCGCGCGCGCGGCCCGCTGACGCGCACGACGGCGATCGCCGCCGGCGGCATGCCGCTCGACAGCGCGAAGATGGTGTCGCTCGCGCTTTCGTCGTTCAGCTCTTGCGTCCCCGCGCCGGCTTGTCGTCATCGGCGTTCGTATTGCCGCCCATGAAGCCGCCGCCGAACTGGCCGAGCAGCGACTGGACCAGCCCCAGCCCGCTTTCGCCCATCGGCACCCAGCTCTTGACCATCGTCTGCACCATGTCGGGGGTGATGCCCTTGGCCATCAGTTCCTTGACGCGGTCGAGATAGATGGCGTGCAGCGGCTCCAGGTCGGGCAGGCCGAACAGCCGCCGCGCTTCCTCGGGCGTGCAATCCACCTCGATATTGATCTTCATCGCCTGTCTCCGCCCCTTACCCGCTTGAGCCATGCTCCCGCGCCCGCTAGCTTCGCGCTTTCCCCCCTGTTTGGCAAGTGTCAGGAGAAGCCGATGTCCCCGACCAACACCGTGATTCCCGCGCTCGACGGCGAAGGCGAGATTCCCGCCTATGTCGCGCGCCCCGACGCCGATTCGCCGCGCGCGATCATCGTGATTCCCGAAATCTTCGGGGTGAACGCGGGCATCCGCAAGAAATGCGACGACTGGGCGGCCGAGGGCTATCTGGCCATCGCGCCCGACATCTTCTGGCGCTTTGCGCCGGGCGTCGAACTCAATCCGGATGTCGAGGCCGAACTGCAGACCGCCTTCGGCTATTTCGGCCAATATGACGCCGACGACGGGGTGAAGGATATCGAGGCGGCGATCCGCTGGGCGCACGGGCAGGGCGCGGACAAGGTCGGCGCGGTCGGCTTCTGCCTCGGCGGCCGGCTCGCCTATATGACCGCGGCGCGCACCGACATCGACGCGTCGGTGGGCTATTATGGCGTGATGATCGACCAGATGCTGAACGAAAGCCATGCGATCGCGCATCCGCTGATGCTGCACATCCCGACCGAGGATCATCTGGTCGACCACGCGGCGCAAAAGGTCATCCACGAAGGCCTCGACCCGCATCCGAAGGTGACGATCCACGACTATCAGGGACTCGACCACGGTTTTGCGGCGGCGATGGGCAATCGCCGCAACGAGGACGGCGCCCAGCTTGCCGACGGACGCACGCGCAGCTTCTTTGCCGAGCATCTCGCATGAGCGGCCATGCAGGCCTCGCCGCCTGGCACGCCTATATGGCGGACGGCGGCGATCCGCAGGCGCTGCGCGACCTGCTCGCCGAGAATGCGGTTTTCCATTCGCCCGTGGTCCACACGCCGCAGGCGGGACGCGACAAGGTGTTCGCCTATCTCCACGCGGCGAGCCATGTCCTGGGCGGAGAGAAATTCGCCTATCTGCGCGAGATCGTCGATGGCGACCAAGCGGTGCTGGAATTCCAGAGCGAGCTCGACGGCATCCAGATCAACGGCGTCGACATCATCCGCTGGAATGCGGAAGGAAAGATCGCCGATTTCAAGGTGATGGTTCGCCCGCTGAAGGCGATCAACAAGGTCTGGGAAAAAATGGCGGAGATGCTGGCGGCGCAGGCCGGTTAGATCAGCATCAGCTCCGCCAGTTCGCGATAGAGCGCGGGCGGCAGATCGCCGACCCCGCTCGCATCGTCGGCGCCCTTGGGCGCGTCGGCATCGGCCAGATAGCGCCAGCCCTGGTGCGCGCGCTTCGGCTGCGGGTGCACGCGCTCGAGCGCGGCGGCGCAGACGATGTCGATCCGCCCGTCGTCGCGATCCTCGAAGCGCAAGATCTCCACGCGCCCGACGAGCGTGTGGCGGACGATGAAATGCAGCCGGCCGCCGATCAGCTCGGCAGTACGCTTCGGCCGCATCCGCGTCGCGAAACGCACCTCGCCGCCTTCCGCACGACTCTCGATGCGCGCGGCGAGCGACGGATAATCGGGGCAGGCGACGGCAACGCGGGTCAGATGAAGCTGGGGCATCGAACGGACATGGGTCCGGCGGGGGCACATTCAAGGCGCTGTCGAAGCAGCAAATCCATGATGTCGACCGTCAGAAATCGAGCGACCATCGCTCATGATCGATGACTAGCCGGCATCGACTCAGAATGTCCATTCCCACGATCACATCGAAATTGCGGGGCATGGGCCAGCCAAACCCGTCGCATTCGCCGACGATATAGGGAAGCGCAGGGGTTTCGACCGGTAGATCCTGGCCTTCCCGAAGGAGAAACCCGAGCCGGAAGACGTAATAGGGCATCATGCGCTCATCTGTTGCCGAACCGAGCGGGCGCTTGCCATAGCTTTGCAATCCGAGCCGGGTGACTATCGAAGGCCCAATGCCGCTGCTCGTCGCGCCGGTATCGATCAGCGCCTTGCCGACCACATGGCTTAAATCGGCCGGATTTTCGGCTCCCAGAACCGCAATGTTCACAAGAATGCGCCGCTTGTCGTGGCGACCTTCAATCGACGGCAAGCGACAAAAACCCAAGATCCAGAGGTTCATCCACGACTTGCTGAATGGAGAAAATCCGGTCTGGAAACTTTGCCAGAGCCGTCCGGAAGGCCTCTCCGGGCGACTCGAAATAGCCCTGCACGCTCTGATCGCGCAAAACGGCGAACTCGCCGCTATGGCTTGCAAGAAGCTGTTTCAGGTTACGCTGAAACCAGTCGTAATTCCGGTCGATTTCAACCTGCAGTCGGTCCATGCCCCAAACCTCCTTCGGTGGAAGGATTTTGGCCAAAACAAACCAAAAGAGAATCCCGAATCGGCGAACCGAGTCTGTTTCGAGTCAAGCTGTGACCAGAAAGACTCGGTTCACTATGCGATTCAGCCGAACAGCGTTCCGACGCCGACGGTCGGGTTGACCCAGCCGTCGTACATCATCTTGAGCGCGACATAGAGGACCAGCAACAGGCCGAGATAGGCGAGCCACTTGTAGCGCTCGATCAGGCGGGCGAGGAAGTTCGCCGCGACGCCCATCAGCGCGACCGCGAAGATCAGCCCGACGATCATGATCCCCGGATGGTCGCCCGCCGCGCCGGCGACCGCGAGCACATTGTCGAGGCTCATCGACACGTCGGCGATCGCCACCGCCCAGGCCGCGCCCCAGAAGCTCTTGGCGGGCTTCAGGCCCGAATGCTCGTCGCCCGGGACCTCGGGCGAGCCGGGCGAATGGACGCCGCCGACGTGGCGCAGCTCGCGCCACATCTTGAACGCCACCCACAGGAGCAGCAGGCCGCCGACGAAGATCAGCCCGATGATGCTCATCAGCTGAACGACGACAAGCGCGAAGGCGATACGCAGCACCAGCGCCGCGAGCACGCCCATGACGATGACCTTGCGCCGCTGGTCGGGCGGAAGGCCGGCCGCGAGCGCGCCGACGATGATCGCATTGTCCGCCGCGAGCAGCAGGTCGATCGCGATCACCAGGAAAAAGGCCTTCATGTTCGAAGGGTCGGTGATGTTCGAGAAATCGTTGACGATATGGTCCCACATGCCGCTGAGACCGCCGAGATCGACGGGTCCGGGGGCAGCGCCGCTCGCAAGGATAGAGAGAATATCAATCACAAGGGATTTCCATCTACAGTCTGGTGCCGTTCCCTACCGAAGGCCGCACTATCGCAGGCATCGGCCAAGGGAAAGACGGGAAATCGAGGATGCGTGCTAAAGCACGCACCGCTCACTGGTTCATCGAATCGAAGAAATCCTCGTTGGTCTTCGAATCCTTGATCTTGTCGAGCAGGAATTCCATCGCATCGACGGTGCCCATCTGCATGAGGATGCGGCGCAGCACCCACATCTTCGACAGCTTGTCCTTCTCGACGAGCAGTTCTTCCTTGCGCGTACCCGACTTGCCGACATCGAGGCTGGGGAAGATGCGCTTGTCGGCGACCTTGCGGTCGAGCACGATTTCCGAGTTGCCGGTGCCCTTGAATTCTTCAAAGATCACTTCGTCCATACGGCTGCCGGTGTCGATCAGCGCAGTGGCGATGATCGACAGCGACCCGCCCTCCTCGATATTGCGCGCGGCGCCGAAGAAGCGCTTGGGCCGCTGCAGCGCATTGGCATCGACACCACCGGTCAACACCTTGCCCGACGACGGAACGACGGTGTTGTAGGCACGCCCGAGGCGGGTGATCGAGTCGAGCAGGATCACGACATCCTTCTTGTGCTCGACCAGGCGCTTCGCCTTTTCGATCACCATTTCGGCGACCTGGACGTGGCGCGTCGCGGGCTCGTCGAAGGTCGAGGAAACGACCTCGCCCTTCACGCTGCGCTGCATGTCGGTGACTTCTTCGGGCCGCTCGTCGACGAGCAGGACGATGAGGTAAACTTCGGGATGATTGTCGGTGATCGCCTTGGCGATATTCTGCAGCAGCACGGTCTTGCCGGTGCGCGGCGGTGCGACGATCAGCGCGCGCTGACCCTTGCCCTGCGGGCTGACGAGGTCGATCACCCGCGCCGACTTGTCCTTGACGGTCGGATCGACCGTGTCGAGCGACAATTTCTGGTTCGGATAGAGCGGCGTCAGATTGTCGAAATTGACGCGGTGGCGGACGACATCGGGATCGTCGAAATTGACGCTGATCAGCTTGGTCAGCGCGAAATAGCGTTCGCCGTCCTTGGGCGCGCGGATCTCGCCCTCGACCGTGTCGCCGGTGCGCAGGCCATATTTGCGGACCTGGTTCGGCGAGACATAGATGTCGTCGGGGCCGGCGAGATAATTGGCGTCGGGCGAACGGAGGAAGCCGAACGAGTCGGGCAGCACCTCGATCGTCCCCGATCCGATGATTTCCTCGCCCTCTTCGGCGAGCTCTTTCAGGATCGAGAACATCAGGTCCTGCTTGCGCAGTGTCGAGGCGCCCTCGACGCCCAGCTCCTCGGCCATTTCGACGAGCTGCGCGGGGGATTTGGTTTTCAGTTCTTTGAGATGCATGGATGGAATCCGGATATGGAAATGGGAGAGAAAAATCTGTTTCGATGCACCCTATCGGGTGCCTATCCGGCCGGGGGACGGCCGTTTGCGATAGTTTCGGCGCTTTGGACGCGCCGCCCGCGGGCGCGGGGTTGACCGGCCCCTATCGCCCGGGCCGGATCAAGTCAATCGGCGCTACGCCGGATGCGGCGTCAGAAGGGGCGGACGACCGCGAGGATGACGATGACCGCCGCGGCGATTCCCGGCACCTCGTTGAGCATCCGCAGCTGCTTTTCGCTGAGCGGGCGCTCGCCCTTCCTGAGCTTCTTGAAATAGCCGATCAGCCAGCCGTGATAGCTCGACAAGGCGACGACGAGCAGGAATTTGGCGATGAACCAGCCCTCGCGCCAATAATCGCCGTTGAAGGCGAGCATCAGGCCGAAGATCCAGACGATGACGATCGACGGATTGAGAATGATCCGCCGCAGCCGGTCCTCGCGCTCGATCCACTTCCGGTCCTCGTCGGACCCGACGGGTGCCTGCTGGTGATAGACGAAGAAGCGCGGCATCATGAACAGGCCGGCCATCAGAAAGATCGCGAAAATGATATGCGCGGCCTTGACCCAAAGCATCGTCACCCCCAGGAAACCTGCCAGTTCCATATTATCCGCCGCGAACGCCTTTTATCAGATGCTCGACATGGGCGATGGGCGTATCCGGCACGATGCCATGACCGAGATTGAAGATATGGGGCCGCGCGGCGAAGGCCGCAAGGATGCGGTCGATCGCCGCGTCGAGCGCTTCGCCGCCCGCGACAAGCGCGAGCGGATCGAGATTGCCCTGCACCGGCAGATGGTCCGGCAGCGCGGCGTCGGCCCAGGCCGGATCGACCGTCTCGTCGAGCCCGACCGCATCGACGCCGGTTTCGTTCGCATAGGCCGGCAATTTGCCGCCCGCGCCCTTGGGAAAGCCGATCACCGGCGTATCGGGATGCAGCGCCTTCAGCCGGCGTATGATCGCGGCATTGGGCGCGATCACCCAGCGTTCGAACTGCGCCGGCGACAGGCTGCCCGCCCAGCTGTCGAACAATTGCACCGCCTCGACGCCCTGCTCGATCTGGCCCGACAGATAGGCGACCGACAGGTCGGTGATCGCGTCGACGATCGCCTGGAACGCCGCTGGATCGCCGAACGCCATGCGCCGCGCCGCGGCCTGGTCCTTCGACCCGGCGCCGGCGACCATATAGGTGGCGACGGTCCACGGGCTGCCCGCGAAGCCGAGGAAGGTCGTTTCCGCCGGCAGCGCGCCCGCGACGCGCGCGACAGTGGCATAGACGGGGTCGAGCCGCTGCGGTGCCGCGTCGAGCGAGGCGAGCGCGGCATCGACCAGCGGCGGCGCGAGCCGCGGCCCCTCGCCCGCCTCGAACCAGAGATTCTGGCCCAGCGCGTGCGGCACGACGAGAATGTCGGAAAAGAGGATCGCGCCGTCGAAGCCGAAACGGCGGATCGGCTGCAACGTCACCTCGGCGGCGGCCTCCGGATCGTAGCAAAGCTCGAGGAATCCGCCCTTGGTCTCGCGGAGCGCGCGATATTCGGGCAGATAGCGCCCGGCCTGGCGCATCAGCCACAGCGCGGGCCGCTCCTGCCGCGCCCCGCGCAGCGTCGCGAGCAGTTTCTTCCCTGACGTCATCGCGCGGACCCCTTCGGTCTTCTATCCATAATCATATATAAAAAGATGGTGGTGGTTTGTTGGCGGGCGGACAGCGGGGCTTTAGGCAGCAGCGTCCCTTTTGCCAACAGCTTGACTCCGCCGCCGCCGATCTTTGCCAAGGAGTCGCCTGCATCCATCCCCCTAATTCACAGCCTGTGGATAAAATCCGCTGTCTGTGGACAGGTGCCGGGGCGGAATCGGCGCGGCCGGGGATGAATCCACCGTCCATATTCTGTCCCGGAGTCGCTGGCGGAGTTATCCACAACCCACCCGTCATCCCGGCGAAGGCCGGGATCTCGCCGCAGCCTGGCGACGCGAGGGTGAGATCCCGGCCTTCGCCGGGATGACGAGGAAGTTGAGGGCGTTTTTGCCTCTCCGCTTGCCTTTTTCCGCGCGCTTGCGCCATGTGCGGACGATGGGCCGGCTGCACCTCCACCTCATATCCGATTCCACGGGCGAGACGCTCGAAAATATCGCCAAGGCGGCGATCGCCCAATTCGACGATGTCGAGGTGGTGCGCCATTTCTGGCCGATGGTGCGCTCCGAATCGCATCTCGACCGGATCATGGCCGAGGTCGAGGCGAGCCCCGGCATGATCCTCTTCACCTTGGTCAACGGCGAGCTGCGCGCCAGCCTCGAACGGCGGGCCGGCGCGCTGAACCTGCCGCTGGTGCCGGCGCTCGATGCGGTCACCGACGCGCTGTCGCGGATGCTGGGGCAGGAGGCGAAGGCGCGGCCCGGGCGCCAGCACGCGCTCGATGCCGCCTATTTCGCGCGCGTCGAGGCGATCCAGTTCACCGTCGCGCACGACGACGGCATCGGCTGGGAGAATTGGGAACAGGCCGACATCGTCCTCGCCGGCGTGTCGCGCACCTCGAAAACGCCGACGAGCATCTATCTCGCCAATCGCGGTTTCAAGACCGCGAACATCCCGATCGTCCCCGAATCGCCGCCGCCGGATGCCCTCTATCGGCTGCGGCGCCCGCTCGTCGTCGGGCTGACGACCAGCCTCGACCGGCTGGTGCAGGTGCGGCGCAACCGGCTTCTCTCGCTCAACCAGGCGCCCGAGACCGCCTATGTCGACGACGAGCGGGTGAAAGCCGAAATCGCCTATGCGCGGCGGATGTTCGCCGACAATGACTGGCCGGTGATCGACGTGACGCGCCGCTCGATCGAGGAGACCGCCGCCGCGGTGATCAAGCTGGTCGAGGACCGCGCGGGCCGCCCGGCATGACGCGGCTCCTGCTCGCCTCGCAGAGCGGCGGCCGCGCCGCGATGCTGCGCGCCGCCGGGCTCGATTTCGACACGACCGCGGCGCATGTCGACGAGGAAGCGCTGACCGCCGCCTTGCAGGCCGAGGGGCAGACGGCGCGCAATATCGCCGACGCGCTCGCCGAGGCCAAGGCGGTGAAGATTTCCTCGCGCCTGCCCGGGGTTACCGTGATCGGCGCCGATTCGACGCTCGCGCTCGACGACAGGACGATGCTGAGCAAGCCCGCGAGCCCCGAAGAGGCGGCATCGCACCTTCGCCGCATGGCGGGCACGCGCCACCGCCTGTTCAGCGCCGCGGTCGCCGCGCGCGACGGCGCGCCTGTCTGGCGGTCGGTCGGCGAGGCGAAACTGTGGATGCGCCCCTTGTCGGACGGCTTCATCGCCGACTATGTCGCGCGCCATTGGGACAGCATCCGCTGGACCGTCGGCTGCTACGAGATCGAGGGGGCGGGGGTGCAATTGTTCGACCGGGTCGAGGGCGACCCCTGGACCATCATCGGCATGCCGATGCTGCCCCTGCTCGCTTGGCTGCGCGCCACCGGACTGGCGCCGTCGTGAGCAGCGGCACACCCTATGCGGAGGTGATCGGCGACCCGATCGCCCAGTCGAAATCGCCGCTGATCCACAATTTCTGGCTCGATGCGCTCGGGCTGGCGGGCGATTATCGCCGCCGCCATGTGACGGCCGAGGGACTCGCCGCCTATATCGCCGAACGCGGCGCCGATCCCGGCTGGCGCGGCTGCAACGTCACCATGCCGCACAAGGCGGCGGTGATGGACCTCGTCGCCGATCCCGGCGATGTGCGCGGCACGATCGGCGCGATGAACACGGTGGTGCGCCAGCGCGACGGGTCGTTGATCGGCACCAACACCGATGCCGCGGGCTTCTACGCGCCGCTCGCCGAACTCGATCTGGAGGGCGCGCCGGTCGTCGTCGTCGGCGCGGGCGGCGCCGCGCGCGCAGTGCTGTTCGCGCTCGCCCGGGCAAAGGTCGGCCATGTGACGATCCTCAATCGCTCGCCGCTGAAGGCGATGGGCCTGCTCGCGACCTTCGGGCTCAAGGGCGAGGCGCTCGCGCTCGATGCGCCGCTGCCGCCGGCCGCGCTGCTGGTGAACAGCAGCAGCCTCGGCATGGCGGGACAGCCGCCGCTCGACATCGACCTCGCACCCTTGCCGGATGATGCGATCGTCTACGACCTCGTCTATTCGCCGCTGAGGACGGGTTTGCTCGCGGCCGCCGAGGCGCGCGGGCTCGACACCGTCGACGGGCTCGACATGCTGATCGGCCAGGCGGCGCTCGCCTTCGAGCTTTTCTTCGGCGCGCCGCCGCCCGAGGGGCGCGACGAGGAACTGCGCGCGTTGCTGACCGCATGAGCCATTACAAGCGCCCCGCCTCGCGGCTCCGTCGGCCTTTCCTGCTCGGCCTCACCGGCTCGATCGGCATGGGTAAGTCGACCGCGGCGGCGATGTTCCTGGCCGAGGGGATTCCGGTGTTCGACGCCGATGCCGAGGTGCACCGGCTGCAAGGCCCCGGCGGCGCGCTGGTCGATGCTATCGAGGCGCGCTTTCCCGGCACCACCGGGCCGGGCGGGGTCGACCGGCAGAAGCTCGGCGCGCAGGTGCTCGGCAACACGCATGAACTGGCGGCGCTCGAGGCGATCGTCCACCCCGCCGTCGCGCGGGCGCAGAAGCGCTTTCTCGCCCGCCACCGCGCGCGCGACCTCGTCGTGCTCGACATTCCGCTGCTGTTCGAAAAGGGCGGCTGGCGGCGGGTGGGGGCGATCGCGGTGGTGTCGGCGCCGGCCTGGATGCAGGCGAAGCGGGTGATGCGCCGTCCCGGCATGAGCTGGGCGAAATTGAAGGCGATCCGCCGCCTCCAGGTTCCCGACCGGGTCAAGCGCGCGCGCGCCGATTTCGTCATCGAAACGGGCCGCCCGAAAAGCGCGACGCATCGCCAGATTCGCGCCATCGCCTCTTGTTTCCGCGCCCGATAGGGTCCAGATTGAGGCTTCGATGCGCGAGATCATCTTCGATACGGAAACCACGGGGCTCGACCCCAAAACCGGGGACAGGCTGGTCGAGATCGGGTGCATCGAACTGGTCGGACGGCGCGAGACGGGCCGCACCTTCCACGCCTATTTCAACCCCGACCGCGACATGCCCGCCGCCGCCGAAGCGGTGCACGGCCTGTCGATCCAGTTTCTGTCGGACAAGCCGCGCTTCGCCGAACGCGTCGGGGAACTGCTCGAATTTCTCGGCGACGCGCCGCTGATCGCGCACAACGCCGCCTTCGACTTCGGTTTCGTCAATGCCGAACTCGCCCTCGCCGGTCGGCCCGCGCTCGACATGGCGCGCATGTGCTGCACGGTGCAGATGGCGCGCAAGCTCCACCCGGGCGCCAAGCACAGCCTCGACGCGCTCTGCACCCGCTACGGCATCGACCGCAGCCACCGCGTCAAGCATGGCGCGCTGCTCGACGCCGAGCTGCTCGCGCATCTCTATATCGAGATGACCGGCGGGCGGCAGATCGGACTCGGCCTCGCGGCGAACGCTGGCGCGGCTCCGTCCGCTTCCGGCACCGCTTTCGCCGCCGGCACGCCGCCGCGCGCCTTTCGCGAGCCCCGGCCGCATGCCGCAACTCCGGCGGAGCTTGCGCGTCATTCCGAATTCGTCGCCACGCTGAAACAGCCGCTGTGGCACGACAGCCCGTGACGGCGGTCGATCGCCGCCGCCACCGAGACCCTGGAAGGAGAAGAACAATGGAAATCCGCGTCTCTGGCCACCAGATCGAAACCGGCGAAGCGCTCCAGTCGCATGTCGCGGACCGGATGAACGCGATCGCCGACAAATATTTCTCGCGCGCGATCGGCGCGCACGCGACCTTCGGCAAGGGGCCGCACGACAGTTTCCAGTGCGATATCGTCGCGCATGTGATGCAGGGGCTGGTGCTCAAGGGGCACGGCCAGGCGCAGGATGCCCATGTCGCCTTCGAGGGCGCCGCCGAGCGCATCGAAAAGCAGCTTCGCCGCTACATGCGCCGCCTGAAGGACCGCAACAGCGCCGGCAGTCCGCAGCCGTCGCCGACGATCGAGGAAATTCAGGACAATGCGGGCTATACCGTCTTCGACGCGGGCAGCGAGGAAGAGGAGGCGGGCGACGCCCCCGCGATCATCGCCGAGACGCGCGTCGACGTTCCGACCAGCAGCGTGTCCGACGCGGTGATGATGCTCGACCTGCGCAACACCAACGCGCTGCTCTTCGTCAACAGCCGGACCGGCGCACACAACATGGTCTATCGCCGGACCGACGGCACCATCGGCTGGGTCGAACCGCAATAGGGGCTGGATTTTCTTCGCCATTCCGCCTAAGGGCCGCGCCCAACGATAGCCCGAAGCTGTTCGGGGACGGGTTGGCGGGGTTGCCAGACGAACCGTGATCGATGTCCGCAGGGACGACCCGGCCGTGGGACCGGGCTGTTTGAGATTTGACCAGACGCATGAATCTTTCTTCTCTCCTCTATCCGGCGACCGTGCGCGCGCATGTTCCGCTCGATTCGAAAAAGGCGCTCTTTCCCTTCGTCGGCGATCTCGCCGCGAAATCGCTCGGGCTCGATTCGGGCGAGGTCGCCGAGGCGCTGCTCGAACGCGAACGGCTCGGCTCGACCGGTTTCGGGCGCGGCATCGCGCTGCCCCATGCCAAGATGGCCGACCTGACCGGCGTGCGCGGCCTTTTCCTTCAGCTCGCACGGCCGATCGATTTCCAGGCGGTCGACGGGCTGCCGGTCGACCTGCTCTTCATCCTCCTGTCGCCGCTCGACGCCGGCGCCGACCATCTCAAGGCGCTCGCCGGCGTGTCGCGCATGCTGCGCAACGAGGGCATCGCCGAGCGGCTGCGCGGCGCCAAGAGCGACGAGGCGCTCTATGCGCTGCTCGCCGACGGCGAGACGCGCGACGCGGCCTGATTTCCGCATGGCGCGGCTGACCAGCCGCTTCCTCGTAGACCTGCTGATGCGCCGTGCCGAAGCGGCGGGCGGTTTCGCCGCGATCCTCGCGCGCGGCGACGACCGGGCGGGCGTTATTCTCGTCCAGTGTGCCGACCGCGGTGTCCCCGGCCCCCTGCTCGAGCGGCGTTTCGCGATGGACGGGCGCTATATCTGGGAGGCCGTCGGCCCCGACGACCCCAGCGATGGTGAATCGCGCGCAAACTACCGCGAAAGGCGGCGAAAGGCCGATCCCGACCTGTGGATCGTCGAACTGGATATCGCGGATGCGCCACGGCTCGTCGCCGAATGGAACGAATTGGGTTGACATTGCTGCACCGCACAATAAGTGGCGCGCACCCATAGCGCGTAGGTCGTTCCGCGGGTTGCATCGGCATTTCTCCCGATGCGCCCGGCAAGACGGTTCGGACACGCAGTCGGACGATGACCGCAGGCGGAACACAGCAATAGTCCCCCGTCTGACCATGTTTCGGTGCATCGGCCGCCCTTTTGACGGACCTTATGAGTCGCATTTTGAACCTGGCCAGCGCGGCCGCGGTCGGCATGACCGTCGTTTCCACGCTGGTGATCGCGGAACCCGGTTTCGCGAGCGATCTCGGCGCCGATGCCGCGATCCCCGCCATCACCCTGCCGGGCGCCGACGCGCCGCTGGCACCCCTGAAGGCGGATCTTCCGACCGAAGCCGGCGAGCCGGCCGAGGCCCCTGAAATTCCCGGCACCGAACCCGCCGCGCCGCAGCCGGCGCCGGTGACCGCCGATTCGCTCGCCGCGCTCGTCGCCGCGACGCCGCGCCCGGCGACGCTCGACCCCGAGCTGCGCTGCCTCGCCAAGACCGTCTATTTCGAATCGCGCGGCGAATCGCTCGTCGGCCAGCTCGCGGTCGCGCATGTCGTGATCAACCGCGCCGAATCGGGCCGCTTCCCGAGCAGCCTGTGCGGCGTCGTCCACCAGAAGAGCCAGTTCAGCTTCGTGCGCGGCGGCAAGATGCCGCACGTCAACAAGAACAGCGCCCAATGGTCGAACGCCGTCGCCATCGCGCAGATCGCGCGCGACGGCAGCTGGAAGAATCACGCGCCCGGCGCGCTCTTCTTCCACGCGCGCCACGTCTCGCCCGGCTGGCGCAAGACGCGCATCGCGCAGATCGACAATCACATCTTCTACCGCTGACTTCGGCGCGACCCTCTCTTTTTCTCGTCACCCTGAACTTGTTTCAGGGTCCATGGCCCGGGCTTTCCACAAACGCGGCGCGGGACGAGAGCGCAGGCCATGGATGCTGAAACAAGTTCAGCATGACGATGGAAGGAAGAGAACGGCTCTTTGCCGAAGTGGAAATTCAAACCGGCCCCCTGCCGGCGCAAAGCGTTCATTGCCAGGCCATTTTTTGTGGCGCATGATGCGGGCATGAAGCTTCTCCATTCTGCCGCCCTGCTCGGTGCAGCGGCGCTGGCGCTCGGCGGCTGCGCGACGGCCGTCCCGCCGGTCGAGGTCACGCGATTCCACACCAACGCCGCGCCGGGCTGGGCGCCCGGCACACGCTATACGGTCGATGCGGGCGCGCCCGGCGATCCGGCGCCGTCGATCGAATGGAACAGCTATCGCGCCGCGGTCGAGCGGCAGTTGCAATTGCAGGGTCTCGTCGTGGCGGAGGGCGGCGCGGCGGCGCCGCTCCGCGTGCGCATCGGCATCGACCGCAGCGAACGGGTCAGCGGCGGCGGCAATTCGCCTGTGTCGGTCGGGGTCGGCGGATCGACCGGCGGCTATCGTTCGGGCGTCGGGGTCGGCATCGGCTTCAACCTCGGCGGCGGCCCGCGCCGGGTGCAGGATCTCCAGCTGTCGGTGCGCATCGACGATGCCGCCACCGGCAACGCGCTGTGGGAAGGCCGCGCGATCGCGGCGGTTCCGGCCAAGGCGCCCGCGGCCCAGCCCGGCCTCGCCGCCGCAAAACTGGCCGAGGCCCTATTCAAGGACTTCCCCGGCGAATCGGGACGCACTATCAGCGTCCCATGACAATCAGCATCGACGCCGCCTTCGACAGCGGCAATATCGTCGTGGATTCGCTCGCCGGGACCACCGCCCGGCTCTCGATCCGCAAGGACCGCGAATCCGATTTCTTCCAATGGTTCCATTTCCGCGTCGCCTGCCAGGCCGGCGACGCGCTCGAACTGACCATCGCGGGCCTCGCGAACTCGGCCTATCCCGACGGCTGGCCGGACTATGCCGTCTGCGCGAGCAGCGATCGCGAGCACTGGTTCCGCCTCGACACCAGCTATGATCCGGCCATCGACGGCGGGTCGCTGACCGTCCGCCACACCGCCGAAAGCCCGATCCTGTGGATCGCCTATTTCGCGCCCTATTCGATGGAGCGGCATCACGACCTGATCGCCTGGGTTGCCGAATGCGAAGGCGTGACCTATCGCCGTCTGGGCCACAGTCTGGAAGGCCAGCCGATCGACTGCCTCGAAATGGGCACCGGCGATACGCAGGTCTGGCTCTATGCGCGCCAGCATCCGGGCGAGAGCATGGCCGAATGGTGGATGGAGGGTGCGCTCGAAAAGCTCACCGACCCCGCCGACCCGCACGCGCGCTCGCTACGCCGGAAATGCCGCTTCCACATCGTTCCCAACATGAATCCCGACGGCTCGCGCCGCGGCCATCTGCGCACCAATTTTGCGGGGGTGAATCTCAACCGCGAATGGCACGAACCGACGGCGGAGCGCAGCCCCGAAGTGCTGTGCGTGCGCCAGGCGATGGACGAGAGCGGCGTCGACTGGGCGATGGACGTCCACGGCGACGAGGCGATCCCCGCGGTCTTCCTCGCGGGCTTCGAGGGGATTCCCTCGATCCGGCCCGGCCAGATGGAGAAATACAAGGCGTTTGAAAAAGCACTCGCCGCCAGCACGCCCGATTTCCAGCTCGATCTCGGCTATGCCGAATCGGCGCCGGGGCAGGCGAACCTCAGCATGTCGACGACGCAGCTCGCCGAGCGTTTCGGCGCGGTGTCGATGACGCTGGAGATGCCGTTCAAGGACAATCGCGACCTGCCCGACCCGGTGCAGGGCTGGTCGCCCGAGCGGTCGAAGCTGCTCGCCCACGCCTGCCTCGCGACGCTGGACCAGCTGCTCTGATGGCGGAGGCGGGCGGCGGCTGGCGGATTGTCGAGGACGATCTGTCGGGCGCCGCGATCCGCGCGTTGCTGGAGCAGCATTTCGCGGGCATGCTCGCCAATTCGCCGCCGGGAAGCTGCCATTTCCTCGATTTGGGTGGGCTGCGCGGCGACGGCGTGACCTTCTGGTCGATCCATCGCGGCGACGATCTGGCCGGCTGCGGCGCGCTCAAGCTGCTCGACGCGCGCCACGGCGAGATCAAGTCGATGCGCACCCACGACGCCTTTCTGCGCCGGGGCGTCGCGGCGCGCCTGCTCGACCATATCATGGGCGAGGCGAAGGCGCGCGGTGTCGAACGGCTCAGCCTCGAAACCGGATCGGGCGCGGCGTTCGAGCCCGCGCTTGCGCTCTACCGCCGCCACGGCTTCGAGGATTGCGAGCCCTTCGCTGATTACCGGCCCGACCCGTTCAGCCGCTTCATGACGCGGCGAATCTGACTCTCGTCATTGCGACCCCGGCGAAAGCCGGGCTCGCAATGACGGTGCTTTGGGAAGCCCGCACAGCGAAACGGGGTCCGGAAGGGACTCCGGACCCCGCTCTTGGCCCCGGGGGCCTAGGGGACAATCGGGCGCGTTACGCCGCCTTCTTGTCCGCCTCGATCAGCGTCGCGGCGCTGCCGCCGATCGCGATCTTGTGCGGCTTCATCGCCTCGGGAACCTCGCGCACCAGGTCGATGGTCAGCAGGCCGTCGGCGAGGTCCGCCGTGTCCACCCGCACGAAATCGGCGAGCTGGAAGCGGCGCTCGAAGGCGCGCGTCGCGATGCCGCTGTAGAGCAGCTGGCGCTCCTCGCCTTCCTTGGCGGGGGCCTTGCGGCCGCTGACGGTCAGCATGTTCTGCTGCGCCGTGATGTCGATCTCGTCGCCCTTGAATCCCGCGACCGCCACGGTGATGCGGAAATGGTCGTCGGCGATCTTCTCGATGTCGAAGGGCGGATAATTTTCGGCGCCCGAACCGCCGGTTTCGAGGAAATCGAACAGGCGGTCGAAACCGACCGTCGAACGGCGATAGGGGGTCCAGTCGAAGCTGTTACGCATGGTCTTTCTTCCTTTCTCAAAGCGAAGTCAGGGACCGCGGACGCATGCCGCGATCGCCACCCGGCCCCGTTGCGGCGGCCGGATGAGGCAAATCTGGTAACGCGCGAAACCGTTTCAAGAGGGCGGTTGGCCTAATCGGAAAAGCCGCGCTAAGGGGCGGCAGATTCTCTCCAGCCGAAGGACCGAAAATGCCGCAGCTCATCCTCATCCGTCACGGCCAGTCGCAATGGAATCTGGAAAACCGCTTCACCGGCTGGTGGGACGTCGATGTCACCGAAAAGGGCGCGGCCGAGGCGTGGGCGGCGGGCGAGCTGATGAAGGCGAAGGGCATCGCGCCCGACACCGCCTTCACCTCGGTGCAGACGCGCGCGATCAAGACGCTCAACCTCGCGCTCGAGGCGATGGGGCGGCTGTGGCTGCCGGTGACCAAGGACTGGCGGCTCAACGAGCGTCATTACGGCGGCCTCACCGGCCTCGACAAGGCCGAGACCGCGGCGAAGCATGGCGAGGAACAGGTGAAGATCTGGCGCCGCAGCTTCGACATCCCGCCGCCGCCACTCGACGCGGGCTCGCCCTACGATCTGTCGGCCGACCCGCGCTATGCCGGCATCGCTATTCCCTCGACCGAGAGCCTGAAGGACACGATCGCGCGCGTCCTGCCCTATTATGAAGGCGCCATCGCGCCCGAGCTCGCGGCGGGCAGGACGGTGCTGATCTCCGCCCATGGCAACAGCCTGCGCGCGCTGGTCAAGCATCTGTCGGGCATTTCGGACGCCGACATCACGGCTCTCGAAATCCCGACCGGCCAGCCGATCGTCTACGACCTCGCCGACGATCTGACGGCGCGCGAGCGATACTATCTGAGCGAGCGCTGAGGCCAGCAAATCCTCCCCGCTTGCGGGGAGGTGGCAGCCCGCAGGGCTGACGGAGGGGGCGCGCGTCATCGCGCAACGATGGGCCAGAACGCGAACCCCCTCCACCACCGCTTCGCGGCGGTCTCCCTCCCCACGAGTGGGGAGGATTTAGATCTGCCCCGTCACGGTCAGCTGGAAAAAGCGCCCGAACCCGCGCTGGCGGCTTTCGCTGAACGCGATCGGCCCGTCGCGCCGGTCGACGAAGACGGTGCGGTCGAAGCCGTCCTTCATCTTCGCGAGATTGCGATAGGACAGCTTGACCGTGAAGCCCGCGACATTCTTGTGCTCGACGAAGGCGGTGACGAAGGGGCCGGCGCTATATTCGCGCCGGATCGTGTCGAGCCGCAGCCCGGGGCTCAGGCGCTGGTCCGAAAGACCGCCGCCCCAGGCGAAGTCGGTGCCGGGGACGTCGTGGCGCAGGCTGATGTCGGCGACATATTCCTGCCCGAAGCTCTGGTCGCGCCATGCGCCGGTCAGCGGGTCGCGCACACGGTTGCGGCGGAAGGACGCGTCGGCGTTGATGCGCGCGCCGGTCCAGCCCAGCGGATCGAGCAGCAAAGTCCCCTTCGTCGTCAGGCGATAGAGATGCGCGCCGGGCAAATTGCCGCGCCCCTCGGTGGTCGGCGACAGCGGAATCTGGTCGACCAGATCCTGCGCATAGCCATAGGCGAAGGCGACCGACGCATGGCCCCAGCGCCCCATGTCCTGCACCACCTCCAGCTCGGTGCGGTTGAGCACCGGCGGGACGAGCAGGCCGTTGCCGCTGTTCCCCTGATTGTTCGCGACGTCGACCGAGCTCGCGAAATCATAGAAGGAGAGCTGATCGACGCGGCGCTGGACGAACCAGTTGATCGTCGTCTTCGGCCCCACCTTCCACGCCAGCGCGAACTTGCCCTTCGGCCGGACGAAGCGGCGCGTCAGGCCGCCCGGTCCCGATGAGGTCAGCTCGCTATATTCGGCGGCGAGATTGAGTTGCGCGGTCAGGTTCGGGGCCAGCGCGCGGCCCCAGGTCAGCGACGCCTCGCCGCGCTTTTCCTCGACCCGCGTCTTCTCGCCGCCGAAGGGGACGGGCAGGAAGCTGCCGTCCGCCTGCAGCAGCGCATATTCGGCATCGACGTCGAGCATGTTGTAGGCGCCTTCGAGCGCGACCTGCCAATCGGTGCCCCCGCCCGTCCGCCAGCCATATTCGCCGCGCAGGATCGATTCGCTCTCGTCGGCGGTCTGGCGGAAGCGTTCGCCGCTGCGTCCGCCGACCGCGCGGTCGATGACGAAGGTATCGACGAAGGGGCTGTGCTCGAAACGATAAAGCCCGATCAGCTTGAGCCGCCCCTTGCCCAGCCCCAGCTCGTAATCGCCGCCGATGTCGTAATTATATTCGTCCTCGGTGACGGTGAACAGTTCGTCGACCCGGCCGGCGCCCGGCTGGACCGACGTGCCGCGGGTGCGGTTGTCGATCAGCTGCAATTGCCCGCCGAGGTTGAGGTTCCATTTGTTGCCGTTCGCCGCCGTGCGCGTGAGCGCCGCCGACAGGCGCGGCGGATCGTTGTAATAGCTCGCATGCTCGTCGCGCACGAAAAGCAGATTGCCCGCGCCGTCGAAAACCTGCTCGGGGCCCCAATGGCCCTGCCGCGTCGCCGCATTCTTGAGGCTGATCGTCACCCCGGTGCCGCCGATCCGCCCCGTGGTCGAAATCTCGCCATTGAGCCAGTTGTTCGCGAGCCCCGGGCGCCATTCGGGCTGCCAGCGGATCGTCGTCACGAACCCGCCCCCCGCGCCGCCGCCCGCGACGAGGACGACATTGGCGACCTGCCCCGTCAACCCCGGCACATTCAGGCTCGCGCCGTCGACGATGTCGACATAAGCGACCTGATCGGCGGCTATCCGCGCCAGCGCGGTGCGCGCGTCGGTCGCCTTGTTGGCGATGCGCTCGCCGCCGATCAGCACATTCTCGGTCGCCTGCCCCAGCCCGCGGTCGCCGCCGTTGGTGCCGGTGACGATCAGGAAGCCCGGAATCTTCTCGACCAGGTCGAGCGCGGTGCGCGGCGCGAAGCGCGCGAGGTCGGCCGGAGTGTAGCGCTGCGCGCCCGCAACCGGTGTCGCGACCGGCGAAGGCGCGTCGCCCGTGACCTCCTGCGCCTGCGCGGGCCAGGCGGCCGCGAGCAACGCCGTCGCGGCGATCGAAGACATGCGGATGCTGGCGGACACTGTTCCTCCCCCGTCGCGCTGCCACCGGACGAGGATGCAGCTTTCTTCATGCGAATAGTTCGCAATAAAGCGAAAGCGCGCGATTGTCTACCAACGCCCGCCAGGCATCGACGAGCGGCGGGGCGGACGGCGCCGGCGTCAGTCGCGCAGCAGCTCGTTGATGCCGGTCTTGGCGCGCGTCTGGGCGTCGACGCGCTTGACGATGACGGCGCAATAGAGCGACGGCCCCGGCGTTCCGTCGGGCAAGGGCTTGCCCGGCAGCGCGCCCGGCACGACGACCGAAAAGGCGGGCACCTCGCCGACGAAGACCTCGCCGGTCGCGCGGTCGACGATCTTGGTCGAGGCGCCGAGATAGACGCCCATCGACAGCACCGCGCCCTCGCGCACGATCACCCCCTCGGCGACCTCGGCGCGCGCACCGATGAAGGCGCCGTCCTCGATCACCACCGGCCCGGCCTGCAGCGGTTCGAGCACGCCGCCGATCCCGGCGCCGCCCGACAGATGGACGTTCGCGCCGATCTGCGCGCAGCTTCCCACAGTGGCCCATGTATCGACCATCGTTCCCTCGCCGACGCGCGCGCCGATGTTGACGAAGCTCGGCATCAGCACCGCGCCCTTGCCGATATGCGCGCCGTGGCGGACGATCGCGCCCGGCACCGCGCGGAAGCCCGCGTCGCGAAAGCGGTTCTCGCCCCAGCCGGCGAATTTCGACGGCACCTTGTCCCACCAGCGCGCACCGCCGGGGCCGCCCTCGACGATCTCCATGTCGTTGAGGCGGAAGGACAGCAGCACCGCCTTCTTCAGCCACTGGTTGACCTGCCATGCGCCCGACGCGTCGCGCTCGGCGACGCGCAGGCTGCCGTCGTCGAGCGCGGCGAGCGCCGCCTGCACCGCCTCGCGCACCGGCCCCTGCGTCGTCAGGCCCAGATTGTCGCGATCGTCCCACGCGGCTTCGATCGTGGCTTGCAGGTCGGTGCTCATGAAATTCCCCAATATTGCGGCAGCTCGTCGAGCCAGTCGGCGATGTCGCTCACATGGAAATCGACTTGGCCCGGCCGGTGGTCGCGATGGCCGCTTTCGCTGCCATTGTCCAGCCACACGGTGGTCATGCCGAGCGCTTTGGCGGGCGTCAGGTTGCGCGCCATATCCTCGACGAACAGGCTGCGTGTCGGATCGATGCCGAGGTGATCGACCATCATCCGATAGGCGGCCGGGTCGGGCTTGGGCGTATAGCGGGTCGTGCGGATGTCGCAGATGCCGTCGAACAGGTCGGCGATGCCGCGCGCGCCCAGCACCCGCGCCGCATAATCGGCGTCGGCATTGGTGAACACCAGCCGCCGCCCCGGCAAGCGTTCCAGCCCCGCGCGCAGCCGCGCGTCGGGCGCGATGCGGTCGAGCGCGATGGCGTGGACATCGGTCAGGAAATGTTCGGGATCGACGCCGTGATGGCGCATCAGCCCCGCCATCGTTGTGCCGTGATCGTGGAAATAAAGCTTCTGCACCCGCCGCGCTTCGCCCGCGTCGACGTTCAGCAGGCGCATGATGAAGGCGCCCATGCGTTCGTCGATCAGGTCGAACAGCTGCGCCGACGGCGGATAGAGCGTGTTGTCGAGATCGAAGATCCAGGTGTCGATGTCGATCAGGCGCGGCGTCATGCGGCGGCGATAGAGATAGTGAAGGAGAGGGGCAAGCCGGGGGATTCGTGAACTGCCCCCTCTTCCGTTTGTGCAGAGCTTGTCGAAGCACCGTTCTTTACTTCTGCCTCGCCGGAAGGAAGAACGGCCCTTCGACAAGCTCAGGGCAAACGGTGTTTGTTCGTGAACCGATGGGCTGAGACGAAAAAGGGGACGCCTTCAATGAAACCGACGACCTTCCTCCCGCTCCTCCTGCTCGGCGCCGCGCTTACGGCACCGGCTGCCGCACAGACCGGCCGCACGGTCATCCACGCCGGCCAGCTGCTCGCCGAGCCGGGCAAGCCGGTGCGCGGTGCCGCGACGATCATCGTCGAGAATGGCAGGATCGTCGCCATCGCCGACGGCCACCAGCCCGCCGAACCCGGCGCGCGGCTGATCGATCTTCGCGATAAATATGTCCTCCCGGGCCTGATCGACAGCCATGTCCATCTGACCAGCGACGCCGGCGGGCTCGCGGGGCAACTCGAGGAGATCACGCTCAGCCCCGCCGCGCAGGCGTTCAACGCGCAGGTCAACGGCCTGAAGACGCTGCGCGCGGGCTTCACCACCGTGCGCAATCTCGGCGACGGCGACGGGGTGACGCTGGCGCTGCGTGATGCGATCGCGGCGGGCAAGACGCAGGGGCCGCGCATCGTCGATGCGGGCGCCAGCCTCTCGGGCAGCGCGGGGCATATGGACGGCTCGCTCGGCTATCGCGATGAGCTGCATCCCTTTTTCGCGGGCGCGGGCAACACCTGCGACGGCGCCGACGATTGCCGCCGCGCGGCCCGGCGGCAGATCGGGCGCGGCGCCGACGTGATCAAATTCGCCTCGACCGGCGGGGTCAACAGCCGCATCGGTGCGGGGCTCGGCAAGCAGATGTTCGACGACGAGGCGCAGGCGATCGTCGACACCGCGCACATGTTCGGCAAGAAGGTCGCGGTCCATGCGCACGGCGCCGACGGCATCCGCCTCGCACTGTCGGCCGGGGCCGATTCGATCGAGCATGGCACGATCCTCGACGAGGCGACCATCGCGCAATGGGCGAAGTCGAAGACCTATTATGTCCCGACGCTGTCGACGGTGAACGGCTACAAGGAACGGCTCGCCGCGAACCCGGACGCCTATGAGCCCGATGTGCTGGCGAAGATCCAGTGGCGCATCGCGATCACCGGCAAGAGCCTGGAACAGCTCGTGCCCCGCGGCGTGCGCATCGCCTTCGGCACCGATGCCGGCGTGTCGAAGCACGGCCGCAACGCCGACGAGTTCGAGCTGCTCGTCCGCCACGGCCTGACCCCCGTCGAAGCGCTGAAGGCCGCGACGGTCAACGCCGCCGACCTGCTCGGCCTGTCCGACCAGATCGGCACCATCGCGCCGGGCAAGAGCGCCGACATCATCGCGGTCGCCGGCGACCCGGTCGCCGATGTGACGGTGCTGAAAAAGGTCGATTTCGTGATGGCACGGGGACGGGTGGTCGAGTGACGCTTGCATCGCCGTCATTGTGAGGAGCCGAAGGCGACGCGGCAATCCAGAGTGTGCGTAAACCGCTCTGGATTGCTTCCCCCGGCTTACGCCGGGGTCGCAATGACGAGGCGTTAGACGTCTAACGCTGTCCGCAATTTAAGCCATTGCTCCAGCTTCGCCGCGAAGCCGGTCGTGTTCGCCGCGCTGCTCGACGGCAGGTCGATCAGCATCGCGGACGTCTGCGCGCCGGCCAGCTGCCGCCGTCCGATCGCTGCCGCCTTGCCGCCGTTGAAGGCGATCAGTCGCAGAGCGGGCAGCGTTGCGGCCAGCGCCGCCAGGTCATGCGCCTCGGCCTCGCGGATCAGCGAATCGCTGCTCGTGGCCCGCTCGGCGCTGCGGATCACGTCCCACAGGCCGACGCGCGCGTCGCGCAGCGCAGCCAGCCGCGCGTCATAGTCGAACCCCGCCAGCGGCCGGTCGATCACCGCGCCGACCAGCCGCCAGAATTGGTTGGTCGGATGCGCATAATAGCGCCGCTCTGCGAGCGACCGCGCGCCCGGCAGGCTGCCGAGGATCAGCAGCCGCGCGTCGGGCGCGACATGCGGGGCGAAGCTGGCGTGGCGGATGGTGGGCATGGCCCTTCGTTACTGCACCTCGCGCGGCGCAACAATATTGCCAGCCCCTTGACCGGGCGGGGAATCGGGGCTAGGGGCGCGCGTCTCGAAAGCGGCGGACTTCCGCTGGTTTCGAGTCACAACAGCGCTTGAACATTGCTGGCGCGGATGGAGCCTCCGGAAGATCATTCGGTCTGCCGGGGTCTTTTGCTGTTACAAGGTCGCCCGTTTTCCGCGGTTTGCAGCGGGGTTCGGACCGGCGCTTCATCCACCGCGGTAGAGTAACCGTTCGCCTTGATGGGCGGACACGAAAAGGTGAAGCATTCATGCCCACGATCAACCAGCTCGTCCGCAAGGGCCGGACGCCGCAGAAGGCGAAGTCCAAGGTCCCGGCGATGGAGGCGAACCCGCAGAAGCGCGGCGTTTGCACCCGTGTCTATACGACGACCCCGAAAAAGCCGAACTCGGCGCTCCGCAAGGTTGCCAAGGTCCGCCTGACCAACCAGCGCGAAGTCATTTCCTACATCCCCGGCGAAGGCCACAACCTGCAGGAGCACTCGGTGGTGCTCATCCGCGGCGGCCGCGTGCGCGACCTTCCCGGCGTGCGCTACCACGTCCTGCGCGGCGTGCTCGACACCCAGGGTGTGAAGGACCGCAAGCAGAGCCGTTCGAAATACGGCGCGAAGCGTCCGAAGTAAGGACCGCTTTTTCGGCTATTTGATCATCCCGCGAGCGCTCCGCGCCGGGATGCTGTTGTAAAAGGAATTACCCATGGCTCGTCGTCGTCGTCCCGAACGCCGCGAAATCCTGCCCGATCCCCGTTTCGGGGATGTCGTGCTGTCCAAGTTCATGAACAGCGTCATGCTCGACGGCAAGAAGTCCGTCGCCGAAAGCATCGTCTATGGCGCTCTCGAAGCGGTCGAAGCCCGCGCCAAGAAGGAACCGATCGGCGTGTTCCACGAAGCGCTCGCCAACATCCGCCCGAGCATCGAAGTGCGCAGCCGCCGCGTCGGCGGTGCGACCTATCAGGTTCCCGTCGAGGTCCGCCCGGACCGCGCGCAGGCGCTCGCGATCCGCTGGCTGATCACCGCGGCGCGCAACCGCAGCGAAACGACGATGGCCGCGCGCCTGTCGGGCGAGCTGCTCGACGCGTCGAACAACCGCGGCAATGCGGTCAAGAAGCGCGAAGACACGCACCGCATGGCGGAAGCGAACCGCGCCTTCTCGCACTACCGCTGGTAAGGGCGCGAGCGCGGCCCCGCCGTCTCGCAATCGTAACAAGACTTCCTATATCGGGGGCGGCCCCAAAGGCCTCCCCCCAAATCCAAGGAAAAGATCATGGCACGCAGCCATCCGCTCGAACGCTATCGCAATTTCGGTATCATGGCGCATATCGACGCCGGCAAGACCACGACGACCGAGCGCATCCTCTATTACACCGGCAAGTCCTACAAGATCGGCGAAGTCCATGACGGCGCCGCGACGATGGACTGGATGGAGCAGGAGCAGGAGCGCGGGATCACCATCACGTCCGCGGCAACCACCTGCTTGTGGAAGGCGGACGAAGGCAATGGCCCCGAGCATCGCCTGAACATCATCGACACCCCCGGACACGTCGACTTCACCATCGAGGTCGAACGCAGCCTGCGCGTCCTCGACGGCGCGGTCGCGGCGTTCGACGGCGTGGCGGGCGTCGAGCCGCAGTCGGAGACGGTGTGGCGCCAGGCCGACAAATATCGCGTGCCGCGCATGTGCTTCATCAACAAGCTCGATCGCACCGGCGCCGATTTCTATTATTGCGTCCAGACGATCATCGATCGCCTGGGTGCGGTGCCGGCGGTGCTGTATCTGCCGATCGGCGCCGAAGGCGACTTCAAGGGCCTCGTCGACCTGGTCAATGAGCGCGCGATCATCTGGAAGGACGAGAGCCTCGGCGCCGAATTCTTCTATGAGGAGATTCCGGCCGACCTCAAGGACAAGGCCGCCGAATATCGCGAAAAGCTCGTCGAGCTCGCCGTCGAGCAGGACGACGATGCGATGGAAGCCTATCTGGAGGGCGAGCTGCCCGACGTCGCGACGCTGAAGGCGCTGATCCGCAAGGGCACGCTCGGCCAGGCGTTCGTGCCGGTGCTGTGCGGCTCGGCGTTCAAGAACAAGGGTGTCCAGACCCTGCTCGACGCGGTCGTCGACTATCTGCCTTCGCCGCTCGACATCGAGGACGTGCAGGGCATCAACCCGGCGAACGACGAACCCGATTCGCGCGCGACGTCGGACGCGGCGCCGCTGTCGATGCTCGCCTTCAAGATCATGAACGACCCGTTCGTCGGCTCGCTCACCTTCGCCCGCATCTATTCGGGCACCCTGACCAAGGGCAGCTATCTGAACTCGGTCAAGGACAAGAAGGAAAAGATCGGCCGCATGCTGCTGATGCACGCCAACAGCCGCGAGGATATCGAGGAGGCCTATGCGGGCGACATCGTCGCGCTCGCCGGCCTCAAGGAAACCACCACCGGGGACACGCTCTGCGCCAGCAATGCGCCGATCATCCTCGAGCGGATGGAATTCCCCGAGCCGGTCATCGAGCTGTCGGTGGAGCCCAAGACCAAGGCCGACCAGGAAAAGATGGGCATCGCGCTCAACCGCCTGGCCGCCGAGGACCCCAGCTTCCGCGTGTCGACCGACCATGAATCGGGCCAGACGATCATCAAGGGCATGGGCGAGCTTCACCTCGACATCCTCGTCGATCGCATGAAGCGCGAGTTCAAGGTCGAGGCGAATGTCGGCGCGCCGCAGGTGGCGTATCGCGAAAGCCTCGCGAAGCCGGTTGAGGTCGACTACACCCACAAGAAGCAGTCGGGCGGCTCGGGCCAGTTCGGCCGCGTCAAGGTCAGCGTCGCCCCCGGCGAGCGCGGATCGGGCATCACCTTCATCGACGAGATCAAGGGCGGCAACATTCCGCGCGAATATATCCCGTCGGTCGAGAAGGGCATGCGCGAGAGCGCCGAGAACGGCCACATGATCGGCTTCCCGATCATCGACTTCGAGATCAAGCTGACCGACGGCGCCTATCACGACGTCGACTCGTCGGCGCTGGCCTTCGAGATCGCGGGCCGCGCCGCGATGCGCGAAGTGGCGGCGAAGGCCGGCATCAAGCTGCTCGAACCGGTGATGAAGGTCGAGGTGGTGACGCCCGAGGAGTTCATGGGCGACGTCATCGGCGACCTCAACAGCCGCCGCGGCCAGATCCAGGGCACCGACAGCCGGGGTAACGCCCAGGTCGTCGAAGCGATGGTGCCGCTGGCGAACATGTTCGGCTACGTCAACCAGCTGCGCAGCTTCACCCAGGGGCGCGCGCAGTACACGATGCAGTTCTCGCACTATGAAGAAGTGCCGACGAACGTGGCGGAAGAAGTGAAGGCCAAGATGGCCTGATGCCGGAAAGCCGCGCGGACTTGCACCGCGCGGCAAGACGGACTAAGGGCGGCGCCTGATTCAGGCAGGCTCCGCCCGGAACTGATCAACCCAACCAATGAACAAGAAGGTTCAAAGACATGGCAAAGGCTAAATTCGAGCGGAACAAGCCGCACTGCAACATCGGCACCATCGGTCACGTCGACCATGGCAAGACCTCGCTGACCGCCGCGATCACCAAGGTGCTCGCCGAGAACGTCGCGGGCAACGCGGCCGTCGACTTCGCGAACATCGACAAGGCGCCCGAAGAGCGCGAGCGCGGCATCACCATCTCGACCGCGCACGTCGAATATGAGACCGACGGTCGCCACTATGCGCACGTCGACTGCCCGGGCCACGCCGACTATGTGAAGAACATGATCACCGGCGCCGCGCAGATGGACGGCGCGATCCTCGTCGTGTCGGCCGCCGACGGCCCGATGCCGCAGACCAAGGAGCACATCCTGCTGGCGAAGCAGGTCGGCGTGCCGACCATGGTCGTCTTCCTCAACAAGGTCGACCAGCTCGACGATCCCGAGCTGCTCGAACTGGTCGAGCTGGAAATCCGCGAAGAGCTTTCGAAGCGCGACTTCGACGGCGACAATATTCCGATCATCCCGGGTTCGGCGCTCGCCGCCCTCGAAGGCCGCGACGATAACATCGGCAAGGACGCGATCCTGAAGCTGATGGAAGCCGTCGACAGCTGGATTCCGCAGCCCGAGCGTCCGCTCGACAAGCCCTTCCTGATGCCGATCGAAGACGTGTTCTCGATCTCGGGCCGCGGCACGGTCGTTACCGGCCGCGTCGAGACCGGCATCGTCAAGGTCGGCGAGGAAGTCGAGATCGTCGGCATCAAGGACACCAAGAAGACCGTCGTCACCGGCGTCGAAATGTTCCGCAAGCTGCTCGACCAGGGCCAGGCCGGCGACAACATCGGCGCGCTGATCCGCGGCGTCGGCCGTGAAGAGGTGGAGCGCGGCCAGGTTCTGGCCAAGCCCGGCTCGATCACGCCGCACACCGAGTTCACCTCGGAAGTCTATGTGCTGTCGAAGGACGAGGGCGGCCGTCACACGCCGTTCTTCGCCAACTATCGTCCGCAGTTCTACTTCCGCACCACGGACGTCACCGGCGAGGTCATCCTCCCCGAGGGCACCGAGATGGTCATGCCGGGCGACAACGTCCAGCTGTCGGTCAAGCTGATCGCCCCGATCGCGATGGACCAGGGCCTGCGCTTCGCGATCCGCGAAGGCGGCCGCACGGTCGGCGCGGGGGTTGTCGCGACCATCACAAAGTAATATAGGGCCGCGAGCCGCGCGATTCGGTTGATTCGCGCGGCTCGTAGCTTTTGGAATTTCGATGGCCTCTCCGGCCTCCCTGCGGGGGTCGGAACGGGCCAATTCGGCTCTTTCGCATCGTCAGACGGGATTCGACTGGAACAGTCATGGAAACGCAGAATATTCGCATTCGCCTGAAGGCCTTTGATCACCGCGTGCTCGATCAGGCCACCACCGACATCGCCGACACGGCACGTCGCACGGGCGCCCTTATTCGCGGTCCGATCCCGCTGCCGACGCGCATCGAGAAATTCACCGTGAACCGCGGCCCGCACATCGACAAGAAGTCGCGCGAGCAGTTCGAGGTGCGGACCCACAAAAGGCTGCTCGACATCGTGCAGCCCACCCCGCAGACGGTCGACGCGCTGATGAAGCTCGATCTCGCCGCGGGCGTGAACGTGGAAATCAAGCTGGCCTGAGCCAGCGCAGCCCCGGCGAGAGCCGGGGTCTCTATCGGCAGGACGGTTCGCCGCCTGCACCACGATAGGGTGGATACCGCCGGTCGCTTCCATCGGAAGCATTTCAGACCGGGCTGCGTCCCCCGTCTCGCCGCTTCTCCTTCGGGACGGCGGCACCTCAGCCCGGACGGGGCGACGCATCGAAATTATGGGCTGGGAGGGTTCCGCCGGGTCTGTCCCGATGGGTCCCGCAAGCCGTGCGGAATGGTCCGCCCGGCCTCTGTTTAGGAGTGAAGATCATGCGCACTGGCGTGATCGCGAAGAAAATGGGGATGACCCGCCTGTTTCAGGACGACGGCCGCCACGTGCCCGTCACCGTCCTGAGCCTCGAAGGCTGCCAGGTCGTCTCCGTGCGCGACAAGGACCGCGACGGCTATGTGGCCGTCCAGCTCGGTGCCGGCTCGGCGAAGGCGAAGAATGTCGCCAAGCCGCAGCGCGGTGCCTATGGCAAGGCCGAGGTGGAGCCGAAGGCGAAGCTCGTCGAATTCCGCGTCGCCGACGACGCGACGCTTGATGTCGGCGCCGAACTGTCGGCCGACCATTTCGTCGCCGGCCAGATCGTCGACATTCAGGGCGTGACGCAGGGCAAGGGCTTTGCCGGCGCGATGAAGCGCTGGGGTTTCGGCGGCATGCGCGCGACCCACGGCGTGTCGATCAGCCACCGTGCGCATGGTTCGACCGGCAACCGTCAGGACCCGGGCCGCGTCTTCAAGAACAAGAAGATGGCCGGCCACATGGGCGCGCGCAACCGCACCCAGCAGAATCTCGAAATCGTCCGCACCGACGCGACACGCGGCCTTCTCTTCGTCAAGGGCTCGGTCCCCGGCTCGAAGGGCGGCTGGCTGCTCGTCCGCGACGCGGTGAAACTGCCCCGCCACCCCGAAGCCCCCTATCCGGCGGGCCTCAAGAGCGCGGCCAACAGCAACACTGCCCCGGCTGACGCGCCGGTCGAAACGCCGGCCGAAGACGCCGTCGTCGACACCGCGGCCACCGACGGCGCACAGGAGTCCTGATCATGAAGGTCAAGGTTCAGACCATTGACGGCAAGGCCGGCGCCGACATCGACCTCAATGACGACGTCTTCGGCGTCGACGCGCGCACCGACATCCTGCACCGCGTCGTCGCCTGGCAGCTCGAAAAGCGCCGCGGCCCGGCCCGCGCCGCCCGCGAGCGCAGCGACGTTGCCCGCACCGGCAAGAAGTTCGGCCGCCAGAAGGGCGGCGGCACCGCTCGCCACGGCGACCGCAAGGCGCCGATCTTCATCGGCGGCGGCAAGGCGCACGGCCCCCGGGCCCGCACCTTTGGCCACGCGCTGAACAAGAAGATCCGCGCGCTCGGCCTGAAGATGGCGCTCAGCGACAAGGCGCTGGGCGGCAAGCTCGTCGTTCTCGACACGCTGGAATTGAAGGACGCGAAGACCAAGGCGCTCGCCGGCAAGCTCGGCAAGCTCGACCTCGGCAATCGCGCGCTCTTCATCGACGGCGATGCGGTCCATGAAAGCTTCGCGCTGGCGTCGGCCAACCTGATCGGCGTCGATGCGCTGCCGGCCGCGGGCGCCAACGTCTATGACATTCTGCGCGCCGACACGCTGGTGCTGACCCGCGCGGCTGTCGAAAAGCTGGAGGCACGTTTCAATGGCTAAGGCAAAAACTGTCGATGCGCGTCATTACGACGTCATCCTCGCTCCGGTGATCACCGAAAAGTCGACGCTGCTCAGCGAGAACAACGCCGTGGTGTTCAAGGTCGCCAACGATGCGACCAAGCCGGCGATCAAGGCCGCCGTCGAGGCGCTGTTCGATGTCAAGGTGATCGGCGTCAACACGCTCGTCACCAAGGGCAAG
Organism: uncultured Sphingopyxis sp.; assembly: GCA_937873425.1. GTDB lineage: Bacteria > Pseudomonadota > Alphaproteobacteria > Sphingomonadales > Sphingomonadaceae > Sphingopyxis. The sequence continues at coordinate 37,327 of CALMYE010000151.1, forward strand.
ACCAAGCGCTGGAAGGGCAAGCCCTACACCCGCAGCGACGTGAAGAAGGCGATCGTCCGCCTGGCCGAAGGCCAGTCGATCGACGTCACCACGGGCGTCTGATCGGAAGGCAGAGAAAATGGCACTCAAATCCTATAATCCGACCAGCCCCGCGCAGCGCGGCCTGATCCTCGTCGACAAGTCGGCGCTGTGGAAGGGCAAGCCCGTCAAGGCGCTGACCGAAGGCAAGCGCAAGACCGGCGGCCGCAACAACAAGGGCCATGTCACCTCGCGTGGCATTGCCGGCGGCCACAAGCAGAAGTATCGCTTCATCGACTTCAAGCGTCGCAAGTGGGATATGCCGGCCACCGTCGAGCGTCTGGAATATGACCCCAACCGCACCGCCTTCATCGCGCTGGTGAAATATGAGGACGGCGAACTCGCCTATATCCTTGCGCCGCAGCGTCTGGCGGTCGGCGACACCATCGTCGCGGGCAAGAAGACCGACGTGAAGCCGGGCAATGCGATGGAATTGTCGCAGATGCCGGTCGGCACGATCGTCCACAATATCGAGATGAAGCCGGGCAAGGGCGGCCAGATCGCCCGTTCGGCCGGCACCTATGCGCAGGTCGTCGGCCGCGACCGCGGCCTCGTCATCGTGCGTCTCGGTTCGGGCGAGCAGCGTTACATCCGCGGCGAGTGCATGGGCACGGTCGGTGCGGTGTCGAACCCCGACAACCAGAACACCAACCTGGGCAAGGCCGGCCGCAACCGCTGGCTCGGCAAGCGTCCGCTGACCCGCGGCGTCGCCAAGAACCCGGTCGATCACCCGCACGGCGGCGGCGAAGGCCGCACCTCGGGCGGCCGTCACCCGGTCACTCCGTGGGGCAAGCCGACCAAGGGTGCCCGTACCCGCCACAACAAGTCGACCGACAAGATGATCATCCGGTCGCGTCACGCGAAGAAGAAGAGGTAAGCCATGGCTCGCTCGGTCTGGAAGGGTCCGTTCGTGGACCTTCATCTCCTCAAGAAAGCCGAAACGGCCCAGGACGGCGGCAGCTCTGCCCCGATCAAGACTTGGTCGCGCCGGTCCACCATCCTGCCGCAGTTCGTCGGGCTGACCTTCAACGTCTACAACGGCCGCAAGTTCGTGCCGGTGTCGGTGAACGAGGACATGGTCGGCATGAAGCTGGGTGAATTCGCGCCGACGCGCTTCTTCCCCGGCCACGCGGCCGACAAGAAGGGCAAACGCTAATGGGCAAGGCAAAATCCCCCCGCCGCGTCGCGGACAATGAGGCGCTGTCGGTCGGCACGCAGATTCGCGGCTCGGCGCAGAAGCTGAACCTCGTCGCCGCGCTGATCCGCGGCCGCAAGGTCGAAGAGGCGATGAACGTCCTCGCCTTCTCGAAGAAGGCGATGGCGGTCGATGTGCGCAAGGTTCTCGCCAGCGCCGTCGCCAACGCGGAAAACAACCACAACCTCGACGTCGACGCGCTCGTCGTCAAGGAAGCGAGCGTCGGCAAGTCGCTGTCGATGAAGCGCTGGCACGCGCGCGGCCGCGGCAAGTCGACCCGGATCGTCAAGCCGTTCAGCCGCATCCGCATCGTCGTGCGCGAACAGGAAGAAGAGGCGTAACATGGGCCAGAAGAGCAATCCGATCGGCCTGCGCCTGCAGGTCAACCGCACCTGGGACAGCCGCTGGTTCGCCGAAGGGCAGGACTATGGCCGCATGCTGGTCGAGGATCTGAAGATCCGCAACGCGATCTTCAAGATGCTGCCGCAGGCGGCGATCTCGAAGGTGGTGATCGAGCGTCCCGCGAAGCTGTGCCGCGTGTCGATCTATGCCGCCCGTCCGGGCGTCATCATCGGCAAGAAGGGTGCCGACATCGAAAAGCTGCGCAAGAAGCTGGGCGAGATGACGGGCAGCGACGTGTCGCTGAACATCGTCGAGATCCGCAAGCCCGAGGTCGACGCCAAGCTCGTCGGCCAGGGCATCGCCGACCAGCTCGAGCGCCGCGTCGCCTTCCGCCGCGCGATGAAGCGCGCGGTGCAGTCGGCGATGCGCCTCGGCGCCGAGGGCATCCGCATCAACTGCGCCGGCCGTCTCGGCGGCGCGGAGATCGCGCGCACCGAATGGTATCGCGAAGGCCGTGTGCCGCTGCACACGCTGCGCGCCAACGTCGACTATGCCGAAGCGACCGCGCACACCGCCTATGGCGTGTGCGGGATCAAGGTGTGGATCTTCAAGGGCGAGATTCTCGGCCACGACCCGATGGCGACCGACCGGCTGATGCTCGACGCGCAGACGTCGGGCGTGCGCCCGGCGCGCGATGACCGCCGCTAAGGAACGCTGACATGCTGCAACCGAAAAAGACCAAGTTCCGCAAGGCGTTCAAGGGCCGCATCCACGGCAACGCCAAGGGCGGCACCGCGCTGAACTTCGGCTCCTACGGGCTGAAGGCGCTGGAACCCGAGCGCATCACCGCGCGCCAGATCGAGGCGGCCCGCCGCGCGATCAGCCGTGCGATCAAGCGTCAGGGCCGCCTGTGGATTCGCGTGTTCCCCGACGTCCCCGTGTCGTCGAAGCCCGCCGAAGTCCGCATGGGCAAGGGCAAGGGCTCGCCCGAATATTGGGCCGCCCGCGTCAAGCCCGGCCGCATCCTGTTCGAACTCGACGGCGTTCCGGGCCCCGTGGCCGCGCTGGCGTTCGAGCGCGCGGCGATGAAGCTGCCGATCAAGACGAAGGTCGTCGCCCGCCTCGGCGACACCTCGCACCTGGAGGGTTGAGGGCCATGGCCAAGACCGACGATGTGACCAAGAAGACCGACGACCAGCTCGCCGAACAGCTCGGCGAACTGAAGCGCGAGGCATTCAACCTCCGCTTCCAGGCCGCGACCGGCCAGCTGGAGAAGGCCTCGCGGGTCAAGGACGTGCGGCGCACGATCGCCCGCATCAAGACCGAGCAGAGCGCGCGCGTCCGCGCCGCTGCCGCGAAGTAAGGAGACTGTCATGCCGAAGCGCATTCTGACCGGCACGGTGGTGTCCGACAAGGGCGACAAGACCGTCGTGGTGAAGGTGGAGCGGAAGGTGAAGCACCCGCTCTACGGCAAGATCATCCGCCGTTCGAAGAAATATCACGCCCATGATGAGGACAACAGCATCAAGGCTGGCGAAACCGTCCGCATCGAGGAAACGAAGCCGATTTCGAAGCTGAAGACCTGGAAGGTGCTCGACAAGGTCGAGACGTCGACCAAGCCGAAAGCGGCCCCGGCAGCGGCTGACGCCGAAGCCTGAAGCGTATCACGGAACCGCCGGGACGGCCCGGTAGGCCCAGGAAGAAGGAAATGCATCGATGATCCAGATGCAGTCACAATTGGAAGTCGCCGACAACAGCGGCGCGAAGCGCGTCCAGTGCATCAAGGTGCTGGGCGGGTCGAAGCGCCGCACTGCCGGCGTCGGCGACGTCATCGTCGTGTCGATCAAGGAAGCGCAGCCGCGCGGCAAGGTGAAGAAGGGCGACGTGCATCGCGCCGTCATCGTCCGCACCGCCAAGGACGTGCGCCGCGCCGACGGCTCGGTGATCCGTTTCGACAGCAATGCCGCCGTGCTCGTCAACAAGAATGAGGAGCCGATCGGCACCCGTATCTTCGGCCCCGTCGTCCGCGAGCTGCGCGGCAAGGGCTATATGAAGATCATCAGCCTGGCGCCGGAGGTGCTCTGACCATGGCGAACAAGATCAAGAAGGGCGACACGGTCGTCGTCCTGTCCGGCAAGGACAAGGGCAAGACCGGCGAAGTGACGCAGAGCCTGCCGAAGGACGGCAAGCTCGTCGTCGCAGGCGTCAACATCATCACCCGCCACAAGAAGCCGAGCCAGCAGGACCCGCAGGGCGGCCTCGAGCGCAAGGAAGCGCCGCTGTTTGCGAGCAAGGTCGCGATCGTCGATCCCAAGACCGGCAAGCCGACGCGCGTCCGCTTCGAAACCAGGGACGGCAAGAAGGTCCGCGTGGCCGTGAAGTCCGGGGAGACCATCAATGGCTGACAAATATACCCCGCGCATGAAGAAGCGCTACGACGATGTGATCGTCAAGGCGATGACCGAGAAATTCGGCTACAAGAATGCGATGGAAGTGCCGAAGATCGAGAAGATCGTGCTCAACATGGGCGTCGGCGACGCGACCCAGGACAAGAAGAAGGTCGAGGCCGCGGCTGCCGAGATGGAGCTGATCGCCGGCCAGAAGCCCGTCGTGACCAAGGCGAAGAAGTCGATCGCGCAGTTCAAGCTGCGCGAAGGCATGCCGATCGGCTGCAAGGTCACCCTGCGCCGCGAACGCATGTATGAGTTCCTCGATCGCCTGATCACCATCGCGATGCCGCGCATCCGCGACTTCCGCGGCGTGTCGGCGAAGAGCTTCGACGGTCGTGGCAATTATGCCATGGGCCTGAAGGAACAGATCATCTTCCCCGAGATCAACTATGACCGCATCGATCAGGTGCGCGGCATGGACGTGATCGTCACCACCACCGCCCGGACGGACGACGAGGCCCGCGAACTGCTCAAGCTGTTCGGCTTCCCCTTCCCGATCGAAGCGCCCGTGGACAGCAAGGAAAAGGAAGCCGCCTGATCCTTCGGGACCAGGCAGGCTCTTTCAAGAAGGAAAGAGAACTTAAGTCATGGCGAAACTGAGTTCGGTGAACAAGAATGAGCGTCGCAAGAAGCTGGTGAAGAAATATGCCGGCCGTTATGCGAAGCTGAAGGCGATTGCGGCGGACACCTCGCTCGACGACGGCGAGCGTCTGATCGCACGCCTCAAGATGGCGGAAATTCCGCGCAATGCGAACCCGACCCGCATCCGCAACCGGTGCGAGCTGACGGGCCGCCCGCGCGCCTATTATCGCAAATTCCGGCTGTGCCGCGTGCAGCTCCGCGATCTGGCCAACAAGGGCCTGATCCCCGGCGTTGTGAAGTCGAGCTGGTAAGGGACTTAACTGATGGCAATGACCGATCCCCTGGGTGATATGCTCACCCGCATCCGCAACGGCCAGCAGGCGAAGAAGGACAGCGTCCTGACGCCGGCTTCGACGCTGCGCGTCCGCGTTCTCGATGTGCTCCAGCGCGAAGGCTATATCCGCGGCTACAGCGAGGAATCGCTGGGCGCGAAGGGCCAGCACAAGGGCATCCGCATCGAGCTCAAATATTTCGAGGGCCAGCCGGCGATCCGCCACGTGGCCCGCGTGTCCAAGCCGGGCCGCCGCGTCTATTCGGGCTCGAAAGAGCTGCCGATCGTGCGCAACGGCCTAGGCATCACCATCGTGTCGACCCCGCGCGGCGTGCTTTCGGACGCCGAAGCCCGCGAGGCGAATGTCGGCGGCGAAGTGCTGGCGGAGGTGTTCTGATGTCGCGCATCGGTAAAAAGGCCGTGGAAATCCCGGGCGGCGTTACCGCCGCGATCGACGGCGGTCAGCTGTCGGTCAAGGGGCCGAAGGGGACGCTGGCGATGCCGCTGTCCGACCTCATCAGCTATGAGGTCGGCGAAGGCAGCATCTCGGTCCAGCCCGCGAACGACAGCAAGCAGGCGCGCGCCTTCTGGGGCATGCAGCGCACGCTGGTGCAGAACCTGATCACGGGCGTGACCGAGGGCTTCACCAAGGTGCTCGAGATCACCGGTGTCGGCTATCGCGCCAACTCGCAGGGCAAGACGCTCAAGCTGCAGCTCGGCTACAGCCACGATGTCGATTTCGCGGTGCCGGAAGGCATCGAGATCAAGACGCCGGACAATACGACGATCGAGATCAGCGGCATCGACAAGCAGAAGGTCGGCCAGGTCGCGGCGGAAATCCGCCGCTGGCGCAAGCCCGAACCCTATAAGGGCAAGGGCATCAAATATCGCGGCGAGTACATCTTCCGCAAAGAAGGCAAGAAGAAGTAAGCCATGGCACATCTTACCCCTTTCCAGAAGCGGCGCCAGCGCGTCCGCACCGCGCTCCGCCAGCGTGCCGCCGGCCGTCCGCGCCTGTCGGTTCACCGTTCGGGCCGCCACATCTATGCGCAGCTCATCGATGATGCCGCCGGCAAGACGCTGGCCGCGGCCTCGACGCTCGACAAGGATCTGCGCGGCAAGACCGGCGCGACCACGGCCGCTGCGGCGGACGTGGGCAAGCGCCTCGCCGACGCCGCCAAGAAGGCGGGCGTGACCGCGGTCGTTTTCGACCGCGGCGGCTTCCTGTTCCACGGGCGCATCAAGGCGCTGGCCGACGCGGCGCGCGAAGGCGGATTGGAGTTCTAATCATGGCAGACGAAATTCAGAACGCCGAAGGCGCCCCCGAGGCGACCACCGAAGGCCAGGCTCCGCGCCGTGGCCGCGGCGGCCGCGACGGCGGCCGTGGTGGTCGTGACGGTGGCCGCGGCCGCCGCGACGATCGCCGTCCCCGCGACGAGGACGGCGGCGAAGAGCTGATCGAAAAGCTCGTCCACATCAACCGCGTGTCGAAGACGGTGAAGGGCGGCAAGCGCTTCGGCTTCGCTGCGCTCGTCGTCGTCGGCGACGGCAAGGGCCGCGCCGGCTTCGGCCACGGCAAGGCGCGCGAAGTGCCCGAAGCCATTTCGAAGGCGACCGCCGCCGCGAAGAAGGCGATGATCCGCGTTCCGCTGCGCGACGGCCGCACGCTGCACCATGACGGCCGCGGCCACTTCGGCGCCGGCAACGTCACCGTGCGCTCGGCGCCCGCCGGGACCGGCATCATCGCCGGCGGCCCGATGCGCGCCGTGTTCGAATCGCTGGGCGTGGCCGATGTGGTGACCAAGTCGGTCGGCACCTCGAACCCCTACAACATGATCCGCGCGACCTTCGAGGCGCTGGGCGAACAGACCAGCCCCAAGTCGGTCGCGCAGCGTCGCGGCAAGAAGGTGTCGGACCTCATCAAGCGCGGCGGTGCGTCCGACCGCGCCGCCGAGGCCGAAGCCGCGGCGACGGTGGAGTAAGACCATGGCCGACAAGACAATCAAGATCCGCCAGATCGGTTCGCCGATCCGTCGTCCGAAGGGCCAGCGCGCCATCCTGACCGGCCTCGGCCTGGGCAAGATGCACCGCGAGGTCGAACTGGTCGACACCCCGGAAGTGCGCGGCATGATCCGCAAGCTGCCGCACATGGTGGAAATCGTCGAGGGCTGAATGAAGCTCTATCGCCTGTTGACCGGTCCCGACGACAGCGCCTTCTGCGCGCGGGTCGAGGGACTGCTCAACCGGGGATGGCAGCTGCACGGCAGCCCGTCGATCACCCAGGTCGATGGCCGGGGCTACGTTGCCCAGGCCATCGTGATGGAGAAGGCCGGACCCTATCCGGGGTTCCAGCCGTCGAGTGAAATCGAACCGGACTGAATTTTTCGGTCCACAGCGCGACAACAGCGAAAGCGAGTGCATTATGACTATCAAACTCAACGATCTTCGTGACAATCAGGGCGCCCGCAAGGGCCGCATGCGCGTCGGACGCGGCATCGGATCGGGCAAGGGCAAGACCGCCGGCCGCGGCCAGAAGGGCCAGAAGAGCCGCTCGGGCGTCGCGATCAACGGCTTCGAGGGCGGGCAGATGCCGCTCCACATGCGCATCCCGAAGCGCGGCTTCAACAATATCTTCGGCAAGGATTTCGCGATCGTGAACCTCGGCCAGGTGCAGAAGCTGGTCGATGCCAAGAAGCTCGATGCCAAGAAGACGGTCGATCACGCCGCGCTCAAGGCGGCCGGCGTTGCGCGCGGCGGCAAGGACGGTGTCCGCCTCCTCGCCAAGGGCGAACTGACCGCCAAGCTGACCTTCGCGGTCGCCGGCGCGTCGAAGGGCGCGATCGAGGCGGTCGAAAAGGCTGGTGGCAAGGTCGAACTGCCGGCCGCGGCTGCCGAGGAAGCCAAGGCGGAGTAAACGGACAAAACCCCTCCCCTTCAGGGGAGGGGCAGCGAGACTTGCGAATTTATTCGCTAGTCGCAGCGGGGTGGGCATAGCGGACCTGGCTCAAGGCCGATGGCCCCACCCCAACCCCTCCCCTGAAGGGGAGGGGCTTCAGTTAAGACCTCCGCTTCACCTCTAAATGGGCCTTTCCCCTTGCGCTCCCGCACAAGCGAACGCACATAGGCGCCGGGTCGCGGGGGCGCGGTCCGCCACTCGAGGAAAGACATCATGGCCTCTCGCGCCGACCAGCTTGCATCGAACCTCAATTTTTCCAAATTCGGTCAGGCGACCGAGCTCAAGAAGCGCATCTGGTTCACCCTCGGCGCGCTGATCGTCTTCCGCTTCCTGTCCTTCGTGCCGCTGCCCGGGATCGACCCGGTGGCGCTGGCGCAGGCCTATCAGCAGGCGGCGTCGGGCGGCGTGCTCGACATCTTCAACACCTTCTCGGGCGGCAGCCTGGAGCGGATGAGCATCATCGCGCTCGGCGTCATGCCCTATATCACCGCATCGATCGTCGTGCAGCTCGCCTCGGCGCTGTCGCCGAGCCTCGCCGCGCTCAAGAAAGAGGGTGAGAGCGGGCGCAAGAAGCTCAACCAGTACACACGCTACGGCACCGTCTTCCTGACCGCGATCCAGGCCTATTTCCTCGCCATCGCGGCCGAGGCGTCGACCGGCGCGCAGGGCATCGCGATCGTCATCGACCCCGGCATGATGTTCCGCATCTCGGCGGTGATCAGCGTCGTCGGCGGCACGCTGTTCCTGATGTGGCTCGGCGAACAGATCACCGCGCGCGGCATCGGCAACGGTGTCTCGCTGATCATCATGGCGGGCATCCTCGCGCAGCTGCCGCGCAGCTTCTCGCAGATGTTCAGCCAGGTCCGCGAAGGCTCGATGGGCGGCGGCACGGTGCTGGCGGTGATCCTCGGCGCGGTCGTACTGATCGCGCTGATCAGCTTCATGGAACGCGCGCAGCGCCGCGTGCTCGTGCAATATCCGAAGCGCGCGACGCAGCGCGGGGTGATGCAGGCCGACCGCAGCCACCTGCCGCTGAAGGTCAACACCGCGGGCGTCATCCCGCCGATCTTCGCTTCGTCGCTGCTGCTGATGCCGCTGACCGTCACCCAGTTCATGGGCACCAATGTCCAGGTCGATTCGGCGGGCGGCGGTTTCCTGACCACGCTCAACCAGTATCTCGCGCACGGCCAGCCGCTCTATATGGCGCTCTATGCCGCGGGCATCATCTTCTTCTGCTTCTTCTATGTCGCCGTCGTCTTCAATCCGGAGGAGACCGCCGACAATCTGAAGCGCCAGAACGGCTTCATCCCCGGCATCCGCCCGGGCAAGAACACCGCCGCCTATCTCGACCATGTGCTGACCCGCATCACCGTGATCGGTGCCGCCTATCTCGCGCTCATCTGTCTGGTGCCCGAATATTTCATCGCCCAGTCGGGCCTGCCCTTCCAGCTCGGCGGCACCAGCCTGCTGATCGTGGTGAACGTCACCATCGACACCATCACCCAGATCCAGAGCCACATGCTCGCGCATCAATATGGCGACCTGATCAAGAAGGCGAAATTGAAGGGCGGCGTTGCGCGGCGCTGACGCGCCCGCTAGGCCAATCCCGATTCGCGGGGACGACAGGGGCTTTCATGACGCTCAACATCATTTTGCTGGGACCGCCGGGCGCGGGCAAGGGAACGCAAGCCAAGAGGCTGGAGGACGAGCATGGCATGGTCCAGCTGTCGACCGGCGACATGCTGCGCGCCGCGGTCAAGGCGGGAACGCCGACCGGCCTCGCGGCCAAGGCGGTGATGGACGCGGGCGGACTGGTGTCGGACGAGATCGTCTCGGGCCTGATCGGCGAACGGCTCGACGAACTGGGCGCGGGCGTGTCGGTGATCTTCGACGGCTATCCGCGCACCGCCGCGCAGGCCGCGTCGCTCGATACGATTCTCGATCAGCGCGGGCGCGGGCTCGACCATGTGATCGAGCTGGTCGTCGACGAGGATGCGCTCGTCGACCGCATCACCGGCCGTTTCACCTGCGCCAGCTGCGGCGAAGGCTATCACGACCGCTACAAGCTGCCCAAGGTGGACAATCTCTGCGACGTTTGCGGCGGCAGCGAATTCAAGCGCCGCCCCGACGACAATGAGGAAACGGTGCGCACGCGCATGGCCGAATATCGCGCCAAGACCGCGCCGATCCTGCCGATCTACGAGGAACGCGGCATCGTCACGCGGGTTGACGGCATGGCCGCCATCGACGTCGTCAACGACGCGATCGAAACGCTCCTCGCCACCGCACCGGCGCCCTAGCCAGCCTCCCCGCCGCCGGTTATGACGGGCGGCGGCAAGGGGGACGGGCTATGAAATCGAGAATATTTCCGATGATGGCGCTCGCGCTGGCGGTCACCGCCTCGTCGGCGTCCGCCAAGGTCATCGACCAGAGCGAGATCGGCTTCACCGTCGCGCACACGGCGCAGGTCGCCGCGACGCCCGCCGATGTGTGGAAGATGCTGCGCAGCCCCGACAAATGGTGGTCGCAGGACCATAGCTGGTCGGGCGACGCCGCGAACTTCTGGCTCGATTCGCAGGCCGGCGGCTGCTTCTGCGAAAAGCTGTCCGACGCGGGGGCGGGGATGGGCAGCGTCCAGCACGCGCGCATCCTGTTCGCCAAACCGAACGAGCTGATGCGCCTGTCGGGCGCCTTCGGCCCGCTGCAGGGCGAAGCGGTGACCGGCACGCTGACCATCCAGATCAGGGAGACGCCGACCGGCGCCGCGCTCCGCTTCGACTATGTCGTCGGCGGCTATATGCGCTTCAAGACCGCCGACATCGCGCCGGCGGTGGACAAGGTGATCGGCGAGCAGCTCGCCGGCCTCGCCCGCGCGCTCGGCGGCACGCTGCCGCCGACCCGCGAGGAGAAAGCGGCGGCCGAAGCGGCGAAGGCTTCGGAAGAGAAGCCGGAAGGGGAAGCGGACGAAAAGCGCGAATCGGGCCTCGACGACATGATGGCCGATCTGCTGGCGGAGGATGAGCCGGCGCCGCAGAACGAAAAGCCCGAACCCCGTTAAGCTTTGTTCCCGCCCTTGAGCGCCGCCAGCGCGGCGAAGGGTCCTGCCTGCTCCTCGCTCAGCACGCCCTTTTCGGCGAGGATGTGGTCGGCGTCGGGGTGGCGCGGATAGGGATCGAGCGCGAGCGACAGTGTCTGCACCGCGACCTCGCCGATATCGACCCGGTCATGTTCGAGCGGCAGTATGTCGATCTCTTCGGCGCCGAGCTCGATCTCCTCTTCCTCGCGGCCCGGCCCGGCATCGCGGAGGAACTTGAGGTCGAAGGGTTCGGCGATCGCCGCCGGGACCGGCAGGTCGGTCGCGGCGCAGCGCTGCACCGCTTCGGCGCGCACCTCGCCGCGCACCGCCAGCCCGCCCGCGACGGCGCGCACCTCGGCATCGGCTTCCAGCCGTTCGAGCGATATCAGCCCCAGCCGCGCGGCGATGCTCTCGCGCGCCGCCGCATCGGCGGTCAGCGTGATGCTCTGCCCCTGCGCCGCCGCGGCCAGCGTCACGACGTGCGAAAAGCCGTCCGCCGTCATGCCGGTTCGCCGCCGGGCAGGCGGTCGGCGGCGATCAGTTCCGCCACCGGCATCGCCGCCAGCGCGGCGCGCAACCGCGCCACTTCGGCCGCGACATGCTCCAGATGCGCGGCGTCCGGCGCCTGCCCGCGCCACAGGTTGCGCACCAGCGCCGCCTTCAGCGCGTCCGATCCGTCCGCCGCGCGATAGGCGCCGAGCCGCCCGCCGAGCGCCCCGACCATCCGGCCGATCTGCTTGCCGACCACCATGTCGCCGAAGCCGATCTGGCGGATCTGGCCGTCCATGTCGCCGACGAACAATTCGGTCAGCTGGACCCCCGCCAGCCTGTGCGCCGGATCGTCGTCGATGCGGTGCAGCACCAGCGCCAGCACCAGGCTCACCATGTCGAAACGGCCGTCGAGCGTGTCGGGAACCCCGCCCCGGGCATACCAGTGCGGCGCGCGCGCGGCCCCGACCACGGCGTTCCACAGCGGGCGCAGCGCCTCGCGCGGATCGGGGTCGGGGCGAAAGAATTTGCGGAGCGAGATCATCGGCCCCGCTTAGGCGGATTCGGCTCCAACGAAAAGGGGCTGCCGGTCAGGCTGGAGCAAGCTTTGCCGGGCCACAAGCAGCTTGTGCGCCGCGCCCGCTTGCGGCTAAGAGGCGCGTCAGCACTAAGGCGCGGTCGCGGGGGCGAGCGGCGCAGGCGCGCAACGGAGACATATATGCCGCTTTCGACCAGCATTCTTCCCGGCAAGCGCGTCGGCACGATCCTGGCGGTCGCCGCGATCGCGCTGATGGCGAGCGGCTGCACCCAGCTTCGCGGGCGGCAGGGCTATGTCGTCGATCCGGTGCTGACCCATTCGGTCACCGCGGGCGTCGACAACCGCGAATCGGTCGAAAAGACGCTCGGCCGTCCCACCTTCGTCGGCCAGTTCAGCGACAATGAATGGTTCTATCTGTCGCGCGAGACGCGCCAGCTCGCCTTTGCCAATCCGCGCCCGGTGGCGCAGCAGGTGCTGCGCGTGCGCTTCGACGCGGCGGGCAATGTCGCCGCGGTCGACACCACCGGGCTCGAACTGGTGAGCAAGCTCGACCCCATCGGCGACAAGACGCCGACGCTCGGCCGCGACCGCAGCTTCTTCGAGGATATCTTCGGCAACATCGGCGCCGTCGGCGCGCCGGGCATGGCCGGACCGCAATAAGGCGCTTCCCCCGCCGATGGGCGGGGGAAATCTCTCCTACCCCGCTATTCCGCCCGCCGCGAGCACGGCGAGCGTCACCAAGTCCGACGCGGGCGAGGCCATGGTTGCGACCTGCACCGGCTTTTCCATGCCGATCAGCATCGGACCGATCACCGCGCTGCCGCCCAGTTCGCGCAGCAGCTTCGCCGACAGATTGCCCGATTGCAGCCCCGGCATGATCAGCACATTCGCCGGTCCCGACAGGCGGCAGAAGGGATAGGCCGCCATCAGCCGCGGGTTCAGCGCGACGTCGGGCGCCATCTCGCCCTCATATTCGAAGCCCGGCGCGCGGCTGTCGAGGATGGACACCGCGTCGCGGATATTGTCGAGCCACGATCCCGGCGGATTGCCGAAGGTCGAATAGGAGAGAAAGGCGACGCGCGGTTCATGCCCCATCCGCCGCGCGACCTGCGCGGTGCGCTCGGCGATGTCGGCGAGCTGCTCGGCGGACGGCCGCTCGTTGACCGTCGTGTCGGCCATGAAGATGGTGTGATGCTGGCCGACGAGGACGTGGATGCCGAAGGCGGTCTTGCCCTCGGCCTGGTCGATCACCCGCCGGACCTCGCGCATCGTCTGCGCATAGGTGCGCGTCGTGCCGGTGATCATCGCGTCGGCGAGGCCGAGCTTGAGCATCAGCGAGCCGAAGATGTTGCGGTCGCGGTTGACCATGCGCTCGACGTCGCGGCGGAGATATCCGCGCCGCTGCAGCCGCTCGTAGAGCATGTCGACCATCTCGGGGACATGCGGCGAATTGACGCTGTTGTGGACCTCGAAGCTTTCGGGATCGGCGACGCCCATCTCCTTGAGCTTGTCGTGCAGCCCCTCGCGCCCGACGAGCACGGGGATGCCATAGCCACCGTCGCGGAACTGGATCGCGGCGCGCAGCACCACCTCCTCCTCGCCCTCGGCGAAGACCACGCGCTTGGGATTGGCGCGCGCCGCCTCATAGGCGAGCGTCAGCACCGATGTGGTCGGGTTGAGCCGCGCTTTCAGCGAATCGCGATAGGCACCCATGTCCTCGATCGGTTGCTGCGCGACGCCGGTGTCCATCGCCGCCTTGGCGACCGCGGCGGGGACGATCTCCATCAGCCGCGGGTCGAAGGGCGAGGGGATGATATATTCGGGGCCGAAGCTCGACGCCCGCCCGCCATAGGCCGCCGCGACCTCCTCCGGCACCTGCTGGCGCGCGAGGTCGGCGATGGCATAGGCGGCCGCGATCTTCATCTCCTCGTTGATTGCGGTCGCGCGCACGTCGAGCGCGCCGCGGAAGATGAAGGGGAAGCAGAGCACATTGTTGACCTGGTTCGGATAGTCCGACCGGCCGGTCGCAATGATCGCGTCGGGCCGCGCCGCGCGCGCGTCGGGCGGAGAGATTTCGGGATCGGGATTCGCCATCGCGAAGATGATCGGCGCGGGCGCCATGTCCTTGACCATCTCGGGCTTCAGCGCCCCCGCGGCCGACAGGCCCAGGAAGACGTCGGCGCCGACCAGCGCCTCGGTCAGGTCGCGCGCCTCGGTCGGCACCGCATGCGCCGACTTCCACTGGTCCATCCCCTCGGCGCGACCCTGCCAGATCGTGCCCTTGCGGTCGCACATGATGACATTTTCGTGCCGCACGCCCATCGCCTTCATCAGCGCGGTGCAGGCGATCGCCGCCGCGCCGGCGCCGTTGACGACGACCTTGATCTGGTCGAGCGCGCGTCCGGTCAGGTAACAGGCGTTGATCAGCCCGGCGGCGGTGATGATCGCGGTGCCATGCTGGTCGTCATGGAACACCGGGATGTTCATCTTTTCCTTCAGCGCCGCCTCGATGATGAAGCAATTGGGCGCTGCGATATCCTCGAGGTTGATGCCGCCGAAGCTCGGTTCGAGCAGCTCGACCGCCTCGATGAAGCGCTGCGGGTCCTCGGTATCGACCTCGAGGTCGATCGAATCGACGTCGGCGAAGCGCTTGAACAGCACCGCCTTGCCCTCCATCACCGGCTTGGAGGCGAGCGCGCCGAGATTGCCGAGCCCCAGGATCGCGGTGCCGTTCGAGATCACCGCGACCAGATTGCCCTTGACGGTATAGTCGTACGCGGTGCCGGGGTCCTCGGCGATCGCGCGCACCGGCACCGCGACGCCGGGCGAATAGGCGAGGCTGAGGTCGCGCTGCGTCGCCATCGGCTTCGACGCGATGATCTCGATTTTCCCCGGGCGGCCATATTCGTGGTAGAGCAGGGCCTCGCGATCCGAGAATTGCACCTTGCTGCCGCTGTCCATTCCTTGTCCCCTTTGGTTCGAATTGCCAGACGCGCGCCCAGAAGATTTCCCTAGCGTCGCGCGCGGCGATTGTAACCGCCAATGTTGCGTCTCGATGCGGGCGGTAGCGGACATTAGCTTCTCCCCTCCCTGCAAGGGAGGGGCCGGGGGTGGGTTGCCGCCGAAGGCGGCGCTCTTTCTCTTGCTCGCTACGCTCGCTACCCACCCCTGACCCCTCCCTTTCAGGGAGGGGAATGTCTTACGCCAGAACCGACACCACCTTGCCATGCCGCCGCCAATCACTAAGCAGGGGCCGATGCCCGCCGCCGCCCCGAAACCCGCGAACAGCAATGCCGCGCCGGCCGCGACGCCGATGATGGCGCAATATTGGGCGCTCAAGGAGAAGGCGGGCGACTGCCTGCTCTTCTATCGCATGGGCGATTTCTTCGAGCTGTTCTTCGACGATGCGAAGGCGGCCGCCGCGACGCTCGACATCGCGCTCACGTCGCGCGGCGAGCATGGCGGGGAGCCGGTGCCGATGTGCGGCGTCCCCGTCCATTCGGCCGAATCCTATCTCGCGCGGCTGATCCGGGCGGGACACCGCGTCGCCATCGCCGAACAGATCGAAAGTCCGGCGGAGGCCAAGGCGCGCGGCGGGTCGAAGGCGCTGGTCGCGCGCGCGATCGTCCGCTTCGTCACCGCGGGCACGCTGACCGAGGAGGCACTGCTCGAAGGGCGCAGCGCCAACCGCCTCGCCGCGCTCGCCGAGGTCGGCAGCGAGGGCGCGGTGGCAATCGCCGCCGCCGACATTTCGACCGGGCGCTTCGAGGTCGTCGCCGTGCCGCGCGACGCGGTCGACGCCGAACTCGCGCGCCTCGCGCCCTCCGAACTGCTGGTCAGCGATGCTATGGGCGAGCTTCCGGCGTGGAGCGTGCGCCAGGTCGTGCGCCGCCCGCAGGCCGACTTCGCGAGCGCGTCCGGGCAGAAAAGGCTCGAAACGCTCTTCGGTGTGCAAACGCTCGACGGCTTCGGGCAGTTCTCGCGCGGCGAGGTCGCCGCGATGGGCGCCATCGTCGCCTATCTCGACCATGTCGGCACCGGTTCGGCGGTCTTCCTCCAGCCGCCGGTGCGGCACGAGGCGTCGGGGCGGATGGCGATCGACGCCGCGACGCGCGAGAGCCTCGAACTCGTCCGCACCATGGCGGGCGGCCGCGACGGGAGCCTGCTCGGCACGATCGACCGCACCGTCACCGCGGCGGGCGCGCGGCTGCTCGCCGACGATCTTGCGAGCCCGCTCACCGACAAGGCGGCGATCCTCGACCGGCTCGACCTTGTGGACAGCCTTGCGCGCGACGCGCTGTGGCGCGGCGAACTGCGCGCGGCCTTGCGCGCGCTGCCCGATGCGGGCCGCGCATTGGGCCGCCTCGTCGCCGGGCGCGGCGGGCCGCGCGATCTCGCTCAGCTTCGCGACGCGCTCGCGGGCGCGCGCATCTTGCGCGAACGACTCGCCCGCCGCGCCGACCTGCCGCCGCTGCTGGCGCGCCTGCTCCCCGGCCTCGACGGTCATGGCGCGCTCGTCGACGAGCTGACGCGCGCGCTGATCGAGACCCCGCCGGTCGATGCCGCGCAGGGCGGCTATATCGCCGAGGGATACGACCATGCGCTCGACGCGCTGCGCGAGACCGCGCGCGACGGGCGCAAGGCGATCGCCGCGCTGGAGGCACAATACCGCGACCGCACCGGCATCGCGTCGCTCAAGATCCGCCACAATGGCGTGCTCGGCTATCATGTTGAGGTGCCGGCGAAGCATGCCGACGCGCTGATGGCGCCCGAATCGGGCTTCACCCACCGCCAGACGCTCGCCGGCGTCGTGCGCTTCAACTCGTCCGACCTCCACGAAGCCGCGAGCCGGGTGACGCAGGCGGGCGTCCACGCCGTCGCTGCCGAGGCCGCGCATCTCGAATCGCTGACCGACGCCGCGACGGCGCGCCGCGAGGCCATCGCCGTGAGCTGCGACGTGCTCGCGCGGCTCGACGTCGCCGCGGCGATCGCCGACCATGCGATGAGCCATAACTGGTGCCGCCCCGACCTCGCCGACACGCCGTGCCTCGACGTGACCGGCGGCCGCCACCCGGTGGTCGAGGCCGCGCTCGCGAAAGCGGGCGAGCGCTTCGTTCCCAACGATGTGTCGCTGTCGGAGGCCGACCGGCTCTGGCTCGTCACCGGTCCGAACATGGGCGGCAAATCGACCTTCCTGCGCCAGAATGCGCTGATCGTCGTGCTCGCGCAGGCGGGCGGCTTCGTTCCCGCCGCGTCCGCGAAGCTCGGACTCGTCGACCGGCTGTTCAGCCGCGTCGGCGCGAGCGACAATCTTGCGCGCGGGCGTTCGACCTTCATGGTCGAGATGGTCGAGACCGCCGCGATCCTCGCGCAGGCGACGCCGCAAAGCTTCGTCATCCTCGACGAGGTCGGGCGCGGCACCTCGACCTACGACGGGCTTGCGCTCGCCTGGGCGGTGGTCGAGGCGGTGCATGAGGTCAACAAGTGCCGCTGCCTGTTCGCGACCCATTATCACGAACTCACCCGCCTCGCCGAAAGCCTCGACGCCCTTTCGCTCCACCATGTCCGCGCGCGCGAATGGCAGGGCGACCTCGTCCTGCTGCACGAGGTTGCGGACGGCCCCGCCGATCGCAGCTACGGCCTCGCCGTCGCGCGTCTCGCCGGCGTCTCGCCGAAAGTGGTCAAGCGCGCCGAGGCCGTGCTGGCCAAGCTGGAGGCGGGACGCGAAAAGACCGGCGGCCTCGCTGCGGGGCTCGACGATTTGCCGCTCTTCGCCGCGACGCTCGCCGCCGGGCCCGAAGCCGTGAAGGACGCGCTGCGCGAGGCGCTCGCCGCCGTCGACCCCGATGCACTCACCCCGCGCGAGGCATTGGACGCGCTCTACCGGCTCAAATCGCTGCTGGCGGAATCTGCTCCATAAGCGCGAGCGGCCGGTCTTCATTGTCGCTGAAGAAGGCCATCCATTCCTCGGTGCCGTCGTCGTGGCGGTGGATCATATGTGGCGCATGGGTGACGGCGACGCCGCGCGCGGTCAGCGTTTCGGCGGCGCGATGGATCGCGGCGACGCGGAAATAGAGGATCGCTTCGCTGTCGCCGCCTTCACCCTCGGACAGGAACAGCCGGACCCCGCCGCAGTCGAAAAAGGCGAGCTTATCGAAGCTGTAGAGATGTTTGAGCCCGAGCATTTCGCCGTAGAAATGCCGTGCCGCGCCGATGTCGCGCACCGACCGCGCAATCTGGCCGATCGGCCCCAGTGCCAATGCCGTTTCCATCGTGCATTTCCTTTGTCCCATCGCCGACCCCGCGCGCACCCCGTCCCAGCGGCGGAGTGCGGCGCGGCTGTCGAAGCCGAGTTTCGCCAGCGCATTGCCGACATGATATTTGACCGCGTCCGCGCTGACCCCAAGCCGCGCGGCTATGGCGCGGTTGGTCTGGCCGTGCCGCACCGCCTCGACCACGCGCCATTCGGCGGGGGTCAGGATATCGTCATGCGCGGGACGCCCGCGGGTCCGTTTCGCCGTCATGCGCCTGTCTTAGGCGGCCCGGGGGCAAATTACCCTACCCGTCGCGCCCCGCTTCACCTATCGCAGCGCCATGGCCGAACTTTTTGCCAATCTTGCCGATCGCCGCGTGATCATCGACCGGCGTGCTCTGGCCGACCGGCTGGAAGAGGTCGCCGCCGACACCGGCGACAGCGGCAGACGCCGCCGCGCGCTGGTCGATCTGCTCAAGGGCGCGCTCGAGACGGGCCGCGCCGAAATCGACCGCCGCCTGCTCGCGAACCCTTCCGCAGGCCTCGTCGCGGCGCAGGCGACCGCCTTCCTGATCGACCAGATCGTCCGCCTGTCCCACGATTTCACGGTCCAGCACCTCTATCCCGCCGGCAACCGCTCGAAGGGCGAGCGGATCACGCTGATCGCGGTCGGCGGCTATGGGCGCGGCGAGATGGCGCCGCACAGCGACATCGACATCGGCTTCCTCACCCCGTTCCGGCAGACGAGCTGGACCGAACAGGTGATCGAGGCGCAGCTCTACACGCTCTGGGACCTGGGGCTGAAGGTCGGCCATTCGTCGCGCTCGGTCGACGAGATGATCCGCGCCGCGAAGGACGATCTCACCGTCCGCACCGCGCTTCTCGAAGCGCGCTTCATCTGGGGCGACCGCGACCTCTACGACCAAGCGTCGGCGCGCTTCGATGCCGAGGTCGTCGCGGGCAATGCGCGCGCCTTCGTCGCCGAAAAGCTCGCCGAGCGCGACGAGCGGCACAGGCGCATGGGCGATTCGCGCTATGTCGTCGAACCCAATGTGAAGGAGGGCAAGGGCGGCCTGCGCGACCTCCACACATTGTTCTGGATCGGCAAGTTCATCCACCGCGTGCGCACGGTGCCCGAGCTGGTCGACGCCGGGCTGCTCAATGCGCGCGAGTTGCGCCAGTTCGCGCGCGCCGAGAATTTCCTGCTCGCGGTGCGCTGTCACCTCCACACGCTCGCGGCGCGCGCCGAGGACCGGCTGACCTTCGATTTCCAGCGCGAGATCGCGCAGCGCATGCAGTTCGCCGAGCGTCCGGGCAAGAGTGCGGTCGAGCGCTTCATGCAGCTCTATTTCCTCCACGCGAAAAGCGTCGGCGACCTGACCGGCACCTTCCTTGCGCATCTCGACGAGCAGATGGCGGCGCGCGGGCGGCGCTTTCTGCCCACGCTGCGCCGCCGCCCCGGCAAGCTCCACGGCTTCGTCCTCGACCGCGGCCGGCTCGCGCTGCCGTCGGACGATTATTTCCAGGCCGATCCGGTGCGGCTGATCGAGATTTTCGCGCTCGCCGACAAGCATGGCCTCGAAATCCATCCGCAGGCGATGCGCCAGGCGCGCCACGACGCGAAGCTCATCGAGACGCAGGGCGTGCGCCGGAACGCACGTGCGAACGAACTCTTCCTCGACGTGCTGACCAGCCCGCGCGACCCCGAAACCGTGCTGCGCTGGATGAACGAGGCGGGGGTGTTCGGCCGTTTCGTGCCCGATTTCGGCCGCGTCGTGGCCCAGATGCAGTTCGACATGTATCATCACTACACCGTCGATGAGCACACGATCCGCGCGATCGGCCTGCTCTCCGACATCGAGCAGGACCGGCTGAAGGACGACCATCCGCTGTCGACCGCGATCATGAACCAGATCCATTCGCGCCGCGTCATCTATGTCGCGGTGCTGCTGCACGACATCGCCAAGGGGCGCGGCGGCGACCACAGCATCCTCGGCGCCGAACTCGCGCTGCGCGTCTGCCCGCGCCTCGGGCTCAGCGAGGCGGAGACCGAAACCGTCTCTTGGCTCGTCCGCTATCATCTCCTGATGTCGGCGACCGCCTTCAAGCGCGACCTCGCCGACTTCAAGACGATCCTCGACTTCGCGCAGATCGTGCAGAGCCCCGAGCGTCTGCGCCTGCTCCTCGTCCTCACCGTCGTCGATATCCGCGCGGTCGGCCCCGGCGTGTGGAACAGCTGGAAACGGCAATTGCTCACCGAGCTGTTCGACGCGGCGGAGGAGGTGCTGCGCCTCGGCCACAAGCAGAAGGGCCGCGAGGCGCGCATCGCCGCGAAGAAGGAGGATGCGCAGACGCTGCTCGCGCTCGACGAAAAGGCGTTCGCGCGGCTCGCGAAGCGCCTTCCCGAAAGCTACTGGATCGCCGAGCCGGTCGAGGTGATCGCCGCTAATCTGCGCCACATGCAGGCGGCGGGCGACAGCCCGCTCCACATCGCGGCCATCCCCGACGAGGATCGCGGCGCGACTTTGGTGATGGTGCTCGCCGCCGACCATCCGGGGCTTTTCTACCGCATCGCAGGCGGCATCCATCTCGCCGGCGGCAACATCATCGACGCGCGCATCCACACGACGCGCGACGGCATGGCGCTCGACAATTTCCTGGTGCAGGACCCGCTCGGGCGCCCCTTCGACGACGCCGGCCAGATCGCCCGCCTGACCCGCGCGATCGAGGACGCGCTCGCCAACCGCCAGAAACTGCTGCCGAAACTGGAAGCCCGCGCCCTCCCCCGCACCCGCGCCGAAGCCTTCCGCATCGCCCCCAATGTCTTCATCGACAACAAGGCATCCAATCGGTTCACCGTGATCGAAGTCAACGCACAGGACCGCCCGGCGCTATTGAACCAGCTCGCCTACGCGCTCTTCCAGTCGAAGGTGACGGTCCACTCGGCCCACGTCGCCACCTATGGCGAGCGCGCGGTCGATACCTTCTACGTCACCGACCTGCTCGGCGACAAGATCGACAGCGCCGCGCGGGTGAAGGGGCTGGAGAAACGCCTGCTGGAGGCGGCGGGGAGCCGGAGTGAGGAGGCGGTGGCGGCGTAGGGGCGGATGTCCGCTCAGCTCCTCTTATCGGACCTCTTCATGAAGATTCCGTATTTCCGGTAGCTTTCGCTGCTACGGCCTCTTTAATATCGCACCAAAGTGTTGCATTGTTGTGGAAACTCGACGGGGCAGTATGGCGAAGGCGCAACCATTCCAACTTCTGCTCAATGATGACAGCCACGACCACAAAGCTGAGATTGTCGAGCTGTTTGAAAATGCTCAACGGCTCGAATGCTTGGTCGCATTTGCCAAGCATTCGGTTTGGGCGGACCTAAAGAAACCGCTGGAAGAAGCCTTGGAACGCGGCATGCGGGCTCGGTTCGCGGTCGGCCTAAACTTCTATCACACCGACCCTAGATTGCTGCGCGCGCTTTGGCGACTGAGTCGACGGCACGATCTCGAATTGTACCTCGGTGGTGATGATGGCGACACCTTCCACCCAAAAATTTACGCTTTCCAGTATCGCGATGGGTGCACGGTGTTGGTTGGTTCCGCTAATTTCACGCAAGGCGGGCTGTCTGGCAACCACGAAGCATCTGTGCTGATCAATGATACGCAGGGTGCAATGATGTTGTCGGTCACCGACTATTTCGATGAACTGATCGACAATAAAGCGATTGTCCTCGCGTCCAATGTACGAATTGATCAATACGCGAGGGATCACGAAATCAATGCAACTTGGCTTCGGTTCGCGAAGCGGCGCGCCAACCGCGCCATTTCAACGGGGAACAATTCGCTCGATGCATTGTCGAATTTCTTGCGCCTGATGAAAGAGGGTGGCACGAATTCCGACTTTGAATCAGAATTGGAAGTCAGACGTGACAATCTCCTTAAGGCACCCGCACAGTTGCGTTCAATTGCTGCTTGGAATGGAACGACTGCGAAGAGTTTTCTGAAACACTATGAGCGATTGATTGACCTATTTCACTCTGGCGGATTGTATCGAGCAAAGACTGGCATTACCGATCAGCGAAGCAAATTTACAAAGGCCGTGTCCGCGATCATCGGCCAGTCCTCGCTCTCACCGCATGACGCGTTTTCAATCCTCTACGCGTATTTCGTCGATATCAAAGGCGCGGGTATTAACCTGCTCACCGAGATTCTGCACACATTGGACAACAAGCGCTTCGCCGTAATGAATCAGAACTCGGTCTCTGGCTTGCGTCTTGCCGGATATTATGGCTTTCCCCAACATCCCTTGAAGTCCAATATCGACGCCGACGCATATCAAGCCTACTGCGACAATGCGGCAAGCGTGCGTGACGCGCTCGGCCTTGCCGATTTCACTGAGTTGGATGCGCTCTTTAACTATGCGTACTGGCCTGAAAATCGTCCGCAGGCCGAAGGCGATGATCTCTGAAAGGTGGCCGGGCTGATGCGAACGCCAGCGTAATTTTCTATGCTACCTAAATGTACGAGAACAGCAGAGCATTGAAGGGCAGCTCTCACGCCGCGTTTCTTCATAGGCTGCCTCTCCGGACACGGCTAAAGATAGAGAATTCTGTCCGCGCGTAGGCGAACCGTCACCCCCGCAGCGTCGCCCCGACCTTTGCCGCCGCCGCCACCACCCTGTCGGCGATCGCCTTCAGTTCGGCGTCGGTGAAGCTCTTCTCCGCCGGTTGCAGCACGACCTCGACCGCCAGGCTCACCTGCCCCTCGGGCATGCCCTGCCCGGCGAAGCGGTCGAACAGGCGGGCGTCGGTGATCGCCGCCTGGTCGGCGCCCCGCACCGCGCGGACGAGGTCTGCGGCGGCGAGGCTTTCGGGCGCGAGGAAGGCGAAGTCGCGGCGCACGGGTTGCAGCGCGGGCGGGGTATAGGCCGCTCGCGCCGGACCGCTCGCGCGCTTCGCGGGGATCGCGTCGAGGAATATCTGCACCGCCA
>CALMYE010000152.1 GCA_937873425.1 uncultured Sphingopyxis sp.
ACGACGAGCGCCATCGCCGCGGCCATGCGGAAATAGAAGGAGCCCGTATCCGCCGCCCGCGGCGGTTTCTGCGCGATCGTCGCCATCCCGCTTCCCCCGTTTCGTAGGGAAACCATAGCATAGGCACCGGACCGGGCAAATCGGCGCGGATATACATCTGTCGCGATCCTGAATTTCGGCTTGCGGTCGGTTTCAGACATTTTGACTCCCCTCCCTCCTAGGGAGGGGCTGGGGGTGGGTAGCCGCCGCAGGCGGCGGTCTTTCTTTCTGCGGCTCGCTGCGCTCGCACCCACCCCTAACCCCTCCCTGGAAGGGAGGGGAATGGCTTGTCTCCACACCACAACAAAACTCGAACCCGTCCAATGCCCGGCGCTTCAATCACCCCGCGAAGCGCGCCGTCACCTTCGCGTCGATCCCGGCGGCCTTCAGCGGCATGGCGAAGCTCTGCTCGACCGCAGCACGCGCGGCGCCCTGGGCGAGGCGCATCGGCGTCTCCCCGCGCGCCTGCTTGATCAATTCCTCCTGCGCCGCCTTGCGGTTCGCCGCGTCGAGCACGCGCTCGGCGTCGGTCAGCGTCAGCAGGATCACGCCGCCCTGAAACTCGCTGATCGCGTCGATGTCGATCTCCGGCCCCGCCAGACGCAGCGGCGGCAGCGTGACGGTCAGCGAGCCCGTGGCCGCATCCCATTGCAGGTCCGACTGCTTCAGCTTCGCGAGATCGAGTTCATACCGGACGGTGCCCGGCATAATCAGCGTCTTCTTCGCCTCCAGCCCGAGCCGGTTCTGTGTCGAGGTCACCACCGCGACATAGCGCGCGGTGAAGGGGACGAGGATATTCTGCTCCTGCAGTCCTTGCAGGCTCGCCGCGACCACGGTTTCGGGGTCGTAGCCGCGCTGCCAGTCCTGCCACGCGCGCCAGCCGAGGAAGAGCGCGAGCGCGAGCACCACGACGACGAGGATGCGGAACAGCCCCTTGCTCATGCGACGAGCCGCCACGCCTGATCCTCGCGGGCCACGCGGCCCCGCGCCTCGAGATCGAGCAGGTGCGCGAGCACCGATCGCCCGGCGGCGCCGGTCAGGCGGGGGTCGAGCCCCTTGTACATATGCTTCACCATGTCGGGGATGACGCTCGTCCCCTTTTCCAGTTCCCGCAAAATCTGTCGCTCGCGCTGTTTACGATGGCCGAGCATGCCGCGCACGAGCTGCTTCGGCTTGGTCACCGCGGGGCCGTGCGCCGGATAATAGACGCGGTCGTCGCGGTCGTAGAGCTTCGACAGGCTCGCCATATAGGCGGCCATGTCGCCGTCGGGCGGACTGACGACGCTGGTCGACCAGGCCATGACATGGTCGCCGGTGAACAGCGCGTCCGTCTCGACGAGCGCGTAGCAGAGATGGTTCGAGGTGTGGCCCGGCGTCGCCACCGCCTCGATCGTCCAGCCGTCGCCCGAAACGCGCTCGCCGTCGGCGAGGATGCGGTCGGGCGCATAGTCGGGGTCGAAGGCCGAATCGGCGCGCGGCCCGTCATCCGACAGCGCGAGCGGCGCGCAGCCGATGATCGGCGCGCCCGTGGCTTCCTTCAGCGGCAGCGCGGCGGGGCTGTGGTCGCGGTGGGTGTGGGTGCAGAGGATCGCCGCGACGCGCTGGCCCTCGACAGCGCGCAGGATCGCCTCGACATGCCCCGCGCCGTTCGCGTCGGGCGGATCGCCGATGCTGAAGCCACTGCCGGTCGGGCCGGGGTCGATCACCGCGACGTCGCGGCCCGCGCCGACCAGCCAGGTCTGGGTGCCGGTGAAGGTATAGGGCGAAGGATTGGGCGCGAGCACGCGGCGCACCAGCGGCTCGTGCTGCTCGCAATCGCCGGCGCGGATGCTGTCGGGCCAAGTCTTTTCGTCGCTCATGCACACCATGTGGCATCGCCGGGTGCCGAGCAAAAGGGGGAGGATGAAGAAATGGGCCGCGGCTGGCGCAAACGGACCGGCCGGATGGCCTAATTCTGGCTGGTCGTCACCACCGTCTTCGGGACCAGCGCCTCGGCCGCGACCACGCGCTTCTCGGCGCTGGCCGCGATCGTCTTTTCGAGCGCGGCGACCTGCGGGCATTTGTCGGCGCAGATGCGCTGCGCCTCGGCGAGCTTTTCGCGGGCGAGTTCGAGCGCGCCCTTGTCGGCGAGCGCCTCACCCTGACCGGTCAGCGCGACGATGTCGTTGGGATCGAGCGTCAGCGCGTCGCGATAGAGGCCGATCGCCTTGCCAGGGAGACCCTGCGCGCGCGCGACCTGCGCCAGCGCGATGATCGCCGAGCGGTTGCGCGGGTCGGCGGTCAGCGCTGCCTCATAGGCATCGATCGCACCGTCGAGATCGCCCGCCTGCTGCGCGTCCAGCCCCTCCGCCTGCAACGCGACCGACACCGGCGAAATCTCGCGGTCGGCCCGCTGCGCATCGGATGCGACCGGCAGGCTGGCGAGGACAAGACCGGCACCGAGGGCCAGGAAACTGATGCGCATCGCATTCTCCCATCGCGTCATTCCGGGCGAAGCTAACATGGGCGCGTCAGCCGCGCGAGGAAAAATCCGTCGCATCCGTCGTGCGCGGGAGTCAGCAGAAAACCCGGCCCTGCGGCGCGCCCGATGCCCGCGGGCAGGCAGTCGCCGTCGGCTTTCCAGCCGGGATGCTCCTTCAAAAATTCGTCCACCTGCTCCCGCCCCTCGCGCGCGATGATCGAGCAGACGGCATAGAGGATTTTGCCGCCCGGCGCCACCAGATCAGCGCCGATGGCGAGCAGCCTCGCCTGATCGGCGATATGCCGTTCGAGCCGCGCGGTGGTGAGCCGCCAGCGCAGTTCGGGGCTGCGCCGCCAGGTGCCGCTGCCCGAACAGGGCGCATCGACAAAGACGCGGGTCGCCCTGCCCTGCCAGTCGGCGAGCATCGCGGCCTCCTTGCCGGGATTGAGCAACCGCGTCTCGATCCGTGTCGCGCCCGCCCGTTCGGCGCGCGGCGGAAGCTGTTGCAGCCGCGCACGATTGGTGTCGCACGCCAGAATCTCGGCCTCGTTCGCGGTGAGCGACGCGATGGCCAGCGTCTTGCCGCCGCCGCCCGCGCACAGATCGACGATCCCGCCCCCCGATCCGGCGGCCAAGGCGGCGGAGGCATATTGGCTCGCGGCGTCCTGCACCTCGAAAAGCCCCTCGGCATAGGCCGGATGCTGCGCGGCGGCGGTTTCGGGCGGCAGGCGCCAGCCGTCGGGGGCATGCGCGATCGCCTCGCCCTCGGGAAACAGCCCCGCCAGATCGCCTTGCACGGCCCTGATCCGGTTGGCGCGCAGGTCGAGCGGCGCGCGGGCGAGCATCGCATCGCCCTCGCCTTCGCCGACCAGCGGATCGAACAGGTCGATCAGCGCGGGCGCGGCAAGGCCGGGCGCCGCGCGCGGCTCGTCCGGGGCGATCGGGGCGGGGCCATAGGGCGATCCGTCGAACAGGGCGGCAACTTCCGCGTCGCCATCCGCCACGACCAGCATCGCCGCGCGCCCCGACGGCGGCGCGGACCGCACCGCGCGGATCGCGTCATAGACATGGGCGCGGATCGCCCGCCGATCCTTCGACCCCGCATAGCGCCGCGCGCGCATCGCCTCGGCGAAGATCGCATCGGCCGGCGCTCCGCCCTCGCGCGCGGCGGCGGCGATAGCGTCGAGGATTTCGATCGCGGTCTGGATGCGGGCGGCGGGGGTCATGTGACGATAAAGCCCCTCCCCTTCAGGGGTGGGGTTGGGGTGGGGGCCAGCGGCCTTGCGCAAGGCCCGAGGCCCACCCCGCTGCGACTAGCGGGCAAGCCCGCAAGTCTCGCTGCCCCTCCCCTGAAGGGGAGGGGTTTGATCGCTCGGCCCAAGTCGTGCCGCATCTCACCCCGCCGGATAGTTCGGCGCCTCGCGGGTGATCGCCACATCGTGGACATGGCTTTCGCGCAGGCCCGCGCCGGTGATCCGCACGAATTTCGCCCGCGCGCGGAAATCCTCGAGCGTGCGGCTGCCGGTATAGCCCATCGCCGCCTTCACGCCGCCGACCATCTGGTGGATGACGTCCTTCGCGGGTCCCTTGAACGGCACTTGCCCCTCGATCCCTTCGGGCACCAGCTTCATCTGGTCCTTGATGTCCTGCTGGAAATAGCGGTCGGCGCTGCCGCGCGCCATCGCGCCGACACTGCCCATGCCGCGATAGCTTTTATAGGTGCGCCCTTGATAAAGGAAGGTCTCGCCCGGCGCCTCCGCCGTGCCCGCCAGCATCGACCCGACCATGACGCTCGACGCGCCCGCCGCCAGCGCCTTGGCGATGTCGCCCGACGTGCGCAGGCCCCCGTCGGCGATCACCGGCACCCCACGCTGCGCGGCAACTTCGACGCTGTCGAGGATCGCGGTCAGCTGCGGCACGCCGACGCCCGCGACGATGCGCGTGGTGCAGATCGAGCCCGGCCCGATGCCAACCTTCACTCCGTCGGCGCCCGCGTCGATCAGCGCGCGGGTCGCCTCGCCCGTCGCGACATTGCCCGCCAGCACCTGAACCCGGTTCGACATTGTCTTGATCCGCTCGACCGTCGCGCCGACGCCCTTGCTGTGGCCGTGCGCGGT
>CALMYE010000153.1 GCA_937873425.1 uncultured Sphingopyxis sp.
TCGAGGGTGTCGTCGCGAGGCTTGCGAAGGGCGGCGTCGCGGTTTCGATCGACACGCGCAAGGCCGCGGTGATGGAGGCGGCGCTCGCGGCGGGTGCGACGATCGTCAACGATATCTCGGCGCTGCGCTACGACGACCGCGCGATGGAAGTGGTCGTGAAGGCCGGTTGCCCGGTGGTGCTGATGCACGCGCCCTCGGCGAAGAGCGACCCGCACGAGGGCGGCGGCTACGACCATGCGCTGTTCGACGTCTATGATATGCTCGCGGCGCGCATCGCGGCGTGCAGGGCGGCGGGGATCGATCCAGCGAAGATCATCGTCGATCCGGGCATCGGCTTCGGCAAGGGGATCGCCGACAATCTGGCGCTGGTGAACGGGCTGGCGCTGTTCCACACGCTCGGTTGCCCGATATTGTTCGGCGCGAGCCGCAAGCGGATGATCGGCGCGCTCGATAATGAGGCGCCCGCCGATCAGCGGCTCGGCGGGACGGTGGCGTTGCACTATCAGGCGGCGGGGCAGGGCGCGCAACTGCTGCGCGTGCATGACGTCGCCGAGAACCGGCAGGCACTGCGCGTGTGGCGCGGGCTGAGGGATGCGGCGCTGACGGCCTGATTCCCCTCCCTGAAAGGGAGGGGCCAGGGGTGGGTGCGAGGCGCAGCCTCGCTCTGCCTCGTCAGAAAAGAAGAGCGCCTGCGGCTACCCACCCCCAACCCCTCCCTTTCAGGGAGGGGAGTCGCTGTCGCGCCGCGCTTTCTTCCCCCGTGCCACCTCGGTCGCCAGCGCTTCGAACCGCGGTTCCCACGTCCGCCGGAAGCGCTGCACCCATGCCTCGACCTCGTCGAATCGCTCAGGGGCGACGGTGTAGAGGCGGCGGCGCCCCTCGGCTTCGGCGGTCGCGAAGCCGCTTTCGCGCAGGATGCGCAGATGCTGCGACACCGCGGGCTGCGAGATGCGATATTCGGCGGCGATCACCGCGACGATCTCGCCCGAACTGCGGACGCCGTCGGCGAGCAGCTCCAATATGCGCCGCCGCACCGGGTCGCCGAGGATATCGAAGGCGTGCATCACTCGGGCGCCGGCGCGCCGGTGTAGAAGGCGGTCGTCGCGGCGCCCGCGCGGCGCGCGGCGGCTTCATCGGTCCCGTAGGCGATTGACGCCGCGGTCCAGGCATCGCTGCACCGCGCGACGAAGGCCTTGCCCTCCTCGCTCGGCGCCCAGCTTTCCTCGTCGAAGCGCGCCTTGGTGTCGCCGCCGGTCGCGAGATGCCAGGCGAGGCCCATCAGCCCCAGGTCCCAGCCGACGCCGCCCGCGCCGGGGCCGAACTGGTCCCAGAATTCCTCCGATTTCGCGTCGAGCGGCGCGATGTGCCGGAGCGTCAGGCGCGTGCGGCCGGCGCCCGCCTCCTCCAGTTCCACGTCGACCCAGCTCACGCCCTCGCCGAATTCCCAGGTCAGCGCGAAGCTGCGCGGCGGTTCGCAGGCGGTGATGGTGCCGCTCGCATTGCCCTCGATCCGGTAACGGCCGCCGGGCTTCAGATCGCCGCTGACTGGCGCGAACCACCGCGGCAGGCGCTCGGCGTCGGTGATCGCGTTCCACAGATCGTCGATGCCTGTCGGATAGTCGCGCGAGGCGACGATGGCGCGCGCCGCTTCACCGTCATGGACGACATCCTCGACCCGACGGACGACGAACGCGGATTGGGCGGCGGTGTCGAAGGACATAGTTGATTCTCCCGATAGCTGTCGGTCGAATCATATAAGTTATGAATTATATAAGTCCAGATCTATAAATCAGGCTGCCGTGTCGATCCCCAGATCGCTCAATTTGCGATAGAGCGTCGAACGCCCGATCCCCAGCCGCCGCGCGACTTCGCTCATCCGGCCGCGGTAATGGCCGATCGCGAGGCGGATGACGTCGGCCTCGATTTCCTCGAGCGGGCGAAGGTTGCCGTCGGGCATGTAAAGGGTGACGCCGATCGCCTCGCCGTTGATCGCGACATTGCCGTTGCTGGCGGCGCTGCTGCCGCCGAGCGCGGCCTCGATCGCGCGGAAATCGGCGCTGGTCAGCACGTCGGTCTTGCTCGCCACGGCGGCGCGGAACAGCACGTCCTGCAACTGGCGGACATTGCCCGGCCAGGCATAGGCGGCGAGCAGGCGCAGCGCGTCGTCGGTGACGCCGATCGGCCCCATGCCCGGCAGCCCGCCGATCCGCGCGAGCAGGTGCCGCGCGAGCGGGCCGACGTCGCCGCGGCGCTCGCTGAGCGAGGGCAGGGTGAATTGCGCGGTCGACAGCGCGTAGAAGAGGTCTTCGCGGAAATGCCCCGCCTCGATCAGCTTGTCGAGCGGGCTGGCGCTGGTCGCGATGATGCGGACATCGACGCTCTGGCGGATGCTGCCGCCGATCATCTGCACTTCGCCCGTGTTCAGAAATTCGACGAGCTTCGCCTGGGTTTCGAGCGGGATACATTCGACATGGTCGATGATGATGCTGCCGCCGTCGGCCTGCACCAGCCGGCCGATCTGGCGGTCGAAGGCGCCCGGAAAGGCGCCGCGTTCGTGGCCGAACAGGCCCGATCCGATCAGCCCCGGCGACACCGCCGAACAATCGACCATCACCAGCTGGCCGCGCGCACGCGGGGACGCGCCGTGGATCGCGCGGGCGAAGACCTCCTTGCCGGTGCCGGGCTTGCCGTTGATCATCACCGGCACGCGCGCGCGCGCGGCCTTGGCGGCGATGGCGAGCGCGCTGCGGAAATTGGGCGACGATCCGATGATTTCCTCGAACGCCAGCGGGGCGCGCAGCTTTTCGGTCAGCGGGCGGAGCTCGGCCTGCGCGCCGCCTTGCGCGACGATGCGGTCGAGCGCGCCGAGCAGCCGGTCGGGGGCGATCGGTTTCTGGACGAAGTCGCTCGCGCCCGCGCGCATCGCCTTGACCGCGACCTCGACCCCGTTGCGCATCGTGATGACCATCAGCGGCAGCGCGGGGCGCCAGCGGCGCAGGTCGGCGACGAAATCGGCGAGATCGGCGCCCGGAACGCCCTGATCGACGATCACCGCGTCGAGCGCCAGCCCCTCCTGCGTGCCGAGCTTCGCCAGCGCCGTGTCGGTGTCGCCGGCGACCACGCTGCGCCAGCCTCCGCGCGAGACGAGCGCCGACAGGAAGCGCTGCTGCGCCGGTTCGCTGTCGACGATCATCACCATGCGGGTGTCGCGCGCGCTTGCCATG
>CALMYE010000154.1 GCA_937873425.1 uncultured Sphingopyxis sp.
GCCTGTTCAGTCAGATATTTCTGTTATGACAGAAATTAAGGAACATGCTCCGAGTCTCTCCCCCGCTGCGACCGAGTTCGTGCTGCACTGGGGCAATCTCGGCGGGCAGTGGGGCGTCAACCGCTCGGTGGCGCAGATCCATGCGCTGCTGTTCGTCAGCGACCGGCCGCTGCATGCCGAGGAGATCGCCGACCTGCTCGGGCTTGCGCGCTCGAACGTCTCCAATTCGATCAAGGAGCTGCTCGGCTGGCGGCTGATCGAGCGCGTCCCCGTGCTCGGCGACCGCCGCGACCATTTCGCGGCGGAGCAGGACATATGGGAGATGGTCACGCGCATCGCGGCGGGGCGCAAGGCGCGCGAGGTCGAGCCTGCCGAGGCGGCGCTCAAAGCCTGCGTCGCGCGCGCCGCACACGACCCCGCGCTGAGCGAAGGCGCGAAGGCGCGCCTCGCCGACATGCTCGATTTCGTGACGACGATGAGCCGCTGGCACGACGAGATGCTGAACGTGCCCAAACCCGCGCTGATGCGGCTGATCAAGCTGGGCGCGGGGGTGACGAAGCTGATCAACTGGCGCCCCGGCAAGGGCGCGCGATAGGAGAGACGGAATCGAAGCCCCTCCCCTTCAGGGGAGGGGTTGGGGTGGGGGCCAGCGGGATTGCGCAAGACCCGAAAGCCCACCCCGCTGCGACTAGGCAGCAAGCTGCCAAGTCTCGCTGCCCCTCCCCTGAAGGGGAGGGGTTTGGATGGTTCAACTGGACGCGACAGAGGCTGAAGGAGACGGGCGATGCAGGGGCCGGCACTATGCGACAGAGGCGTCGAATCCCCTGCTCCGTCCGCTGCCGACGGCGACTCCCTCTACGACTATCGCTTTCGCCGCCTCGTCCCTGCCGCCGCCTGGGACGCCCTCCCCGCCGACGTGCGCCGCCGCTTTTTCAAGCGGCTCTCGGGCCAGGCGGTCGCGACCTACAGCGGCGAAATCGTCTGGACGCGCCTGTCCGCGGCCGGCTGGCTGCTCGCGCAGCTCTGCCGCCTGATCGGCGGACCCCTGCCGCTGGCGCGAAGCGGCCCCGCACCCGCCGCGGTCGCGGTGAGCGAGGACCGGGCGAGCGGCGGCCAGTGCTGGACGCGGCTCTACGGCCGCACGCGCGGGCATCCGCAGGTCATCCACAGCGCCAAGCAGTTCGCCGGCCCGACGGGGCTGGAGGAGCATATCGGCGGCGGCTTCGGCATGGCGCTGACGGTGCGGGCGGAAGGCGACGCGCTGATCTTCGCCTCCGACCATTATTTCTGGCAGGGCCTCGGCCTGCGCGTCCGCATCCCCCGCTGGCTCGCGCCCGGCACGACGGTGGTTACGCATCAGCATCTGGGCGCCGGCCGCTTCGCCTTCGACCTCAAGGTCACGCACCGCCGGCTGGGCGAACTGGCGAACCAGCACGCGCTGTTCCGCGATGGCTGACCTGCGCGTCCTGCTGATCGGCGCCACGGGGGTTTTCGGAAGCCGGCTCGCGGAGCTGGCGGTGCGCGAGCATGGACTCGCGCTGACACTGGCGGCGCGCGACGAGCGAAAGCTCGCGGCGCTTTCGGCGCGGCTCGGCGGCCTGCCGGTCCGGGCGCTCGACCGCGACCGCCTCTCCGCCGCCGACCTCGCGGGTTTCGACGTGGTGGTCGATGCCGCCGGCCCCTTCCAGGCCTCGGCCCCGACGGTGATCGCAGCGGCGATCGCGGCGGGCATCCATTATCTCGACCTCGCCGACGGCCGCGCCTTCATCGCCGCGATCGGGGACCATGATGCGGCGGCACGGGCGGCGGGCATCAGCATCACCAGCGGCGCCAGCTCGATCCCTGCGCTGTCGCACGCGGTGATCGACGACCTCACCGCCGGCTGGCGCGCGATCGACGAAATCCGCATCGGCATCTTTCCCGGCAACCGCGCGCCGCGCGGCCTGTCGGTGGTGCAGGCGATCCTTTCCTATGTCGGCCATCCGGTGCGCGTCTGGCGCGGCGGACAGTGGGTCGATGTTCCCGGATGGGGCCAGACGCATCGCTGGCGCATCCCCGGCATCGGCGCGCGCTGGGCCAGCGTGTGCGACACGCCCGAACAGGATTTGCTCGTCGCCCGCTACCGCCCGCGCGCGAGCGCCGAGTTTTTCGCCGGCATGGAATTGTCGATCCTCCACTTGGGCCTCGCAGCGCTTGCCCTGCCGGTGCGCCGGGGATGGATAGGCAGCCTGCGCCCCGCCGCGCGCCCGCTGCTCGCCATCGCCCGGCTGCTGCTGCCCTTCGGCAGCGACAGGGGCGCGATGGGCGTGATCGTGCGGGGCGAGGACAGGCAGGGCCGGCCGGTGGACGCGCGCTGGACGCTGCGCGCGACAGGCAATCGCGGCCCCTATGTGCCGACGCTCGCGGCGCTCGCCATGCTGCGCCGCTTTCGCGACGGCCGCGCGCCCGAACCCGGCGCGCGCGCCTGCACGGGAATGCTGACGCTCGCCGATTTCGCCGCCGATTTCGCAGCGCTGGAGATCACGACGATGCAGGACATGCCCGCCTTTCCGTGAAAGCGGCGAATATGGGGTGGATTTCAGCCATTCCCCTCCCTTCCAGGGAGGGGTTAGGGGTGGGTGCGAGCGAAGCGAGCCGAAGAAAAGAACGCCGCCTTTGGCGGCTACCCACCCCCGGCCCCTCCCTGAAAGGGAGGGGAGTCAAGATGTCCCCAACCCGCCGTTTGCAGTCGCCCCCTACCCACCGGCCGCATCAGCGATTACCGGCCCAAATCCGCTTGCCCCCTCCGCTTCGATCCTTACATTGGCACGCACGATACTATCCCCCCGCCCCGCCGATGAGGATCGCCTTGCCATGTCCCCCCAAGCCCTTCGCGCGCCGCTGGCGCTCGTCGCCCTGTTCATGACCCCCGCCGCCGCACAGGCCGCCGGCGCCGCGGCGGCCGCCGCGCCCGCACCCGCGCTCGCCTATCCCGCCACCGAGCGCGGCGACACGATCGATCCGCAGTTCGGCGTCGATGTCGCCGATCCCTATCGTTGGCTGGAGGACGACGTCCGCGTCAATCCGAAGGTCGCCGAATGGGTCGCGGCGCAGAACCGCGTCACCGACGCCTATCTGCACACACTGCCCGGCCGCGAGGCGTTCAGGGCGCGGATGACCGAACTTTTCGACTACGAACGCTTCGGCCTGCCGCGCAAGGCGGGCAAGCGCTATTTCTATACCCGCAACGACGGGCTTCAGCCGCAGTCGGTGCTCTATGTCCGCGAAGGGCTGAAGGGCCAGGGCCGGGTGCTGCTCGACCCCAATGCCTGGGCGCAGGACGGCGCGACCGCGCTGGCCGAATGGCGGCCGTCGGAGGACGGCAGATATCTGCTCTATGCGGTGCAGGACGGCGGCACCGACTGGCGCATCGTCCGCGTCATGGATGTGGCGAGCGGAGAGAATGTGTCCGACGAGATACGCTGGGTGAAATTCTCGTCGCTCAGCTGGGCCAAGGACGGCAGCGGCTTTTATTACTCGCGCTTCCCCGCGCCCGAGGAAGGCGCGGCCTTCCAGTCGCTGAACGAGCATCACGCCGTCTGGTTCCACCGGCTCGGCACGCCGCAGAGCGAGGATGTGCTGATCCACGCGACGCCCGACCGGCCCAAGCTCAACAATTCGGCGGTCGTTACCGACGACGGCAAATATCTGCTCGTCGTGGGGTCCGAAGGCACCGACGAGCGCTATGGCCTGACCCTCTATCCGATCGGCAAGAAGGGGGCGGGCAAACCGCGGGTGCTGGTCGATGATTTCGCGAACAACTGGGAATATGTGACCAATCAGGGAACGCGCTTCACCTTCCTGACCAACAAGGGCGCGCCGCGCCAGCGCATCGTGTCGTTCGACATCCGCAACCCCGGCCGGCTGACCCAGCTCGTCGCCGAGAGCGAAGACACGCTGGTCGGCGCGTCGCGCGTCGGCGACCGCATCATCCTCTCCTATCTCGGCGATGCGAAGTCGGAGGCGGAGATGGTGACGCTCGACGGGCGCAAGGTCGCCGACATCAAGCTCGCCGATATCGGCTCGGCGTCGGGCTTCGGCGGCAAGTCGCTCGATCCCGAAACCTTCTATGCCTTCTCCAGCTATGCGCGGCCGACGACCATCTACCGGCTCGACACCGCCACCGGAAAGACCGAGATCTTCGCCGAGCCGAAGCTGACCTTCAAGCCCGCCGACTTCACCGTCGAACAGCGCTTCTTCAAGTCCAGGGACGGCACAGAGGTGCCGATGTTCCTGGTGATGAAAAAGGGGATCGACCGCAGCAAGGGATCGCCGACGATCCTCTACGGCTATGGCGGCTTCAACGTGTCGATGACCCCGGCCTTCTCGCCGACGCGGCTCGCTTGGGTCGACAAGGGCGGCGTGCTCGCCATCGCCAACCTGCGCGGTGGCGGCGAATATGGCAAGGCGTGGCACGACGCCGGCCGGCTCGACAAGAAGCAGAATGTCTTCGACGACTTCATCGCCGCGGGCGAATATCTGATCGCGCAAGGCATCACCGGCCGGGGCCAGCTGGCGATCGAGGGCGGGTCGAACGGCGGCCTGCTCGTCGGCGCGGTGACCAACCAGCGCCCCGACCTGATCGCCGCCGCGCTGCCCGCCGTGGGCGTGATGGACATGCTGCGCTTCGACCGTTTCACCGCCGGCCGCTATTGGGTCGACGATTATGGCTATCCGTCGAAGGAGGCCGATTTCCGCAACCTGCTCGGCTATTCGCCCTATCACAACATCAAGGAAGGCGCGGCCTATCCGGCGGTGCTGGTGACCACCGCCGACACCGACGACCGCGTCGTGCCGGGGCACAGCTTCAAATATGCCGCCGCGCTCCAGCATGCGCAGGCGGGCGACAAGCCGCACCTGATCCGCATCGAAACGCGCGCCGGCCACGGTTCGGGCAAGCCCACCGACAAGATCATCGCCGAAGCCGCCGACAAATATGCGTTCGCCGCGAAATGGACCGGGCTCGACCTCGAATAGGCAGACGCCTCGCGATCGCCGCCGGGCTGATGCTCTTGGCCGGGGCGGCGACCGGGAGCATGCTGCCGGACGGCGGCGCGGCGCGGGTCGAGCGGCAAGCGGATTGTTATGATCCCACGAAGATGCCGCCGGTCGAAACGCTCGCCGACGGGCGCAAGGCGATGCGCCTCCGCGTCCTGCTGTGGAATGTCGAGGGCCTGCCCTGGCCGATCCGTAGCGGGCGCGACGCGAAGCTGGCGCAGATCGCCGACTGGGTCGCGCAGCGCCGTGCGGCGGGGGATGGTCCCGACGTGCTGATCCTGCACAAGGCGTTCACGCCCGCGGCGTCGCGCGTCGCGGTCGCGGGCAGCTTCGCGTCGATCCTGCCCGGCCCGGCGCTCGACGGGCGCCGTGCCTTGCCCGCGGTCCCGCCGCCCGCGGGCTATGCGCGGGCCGCGCGCTGGTGGAAGGGCGAAGGCGTCGGCAAATGGCTCGACGGCGGCCTTTATGTC
The DNA here is from genome assembly GCA_937873425.1 of uncultured Sphingopyxis sp. Taxonomy (GTDB): domain Bacteria; phylum Pseudomonadota; class Alphaproteobacteria; order Sphingomonadales; family Sphingomonadaceae; genus Sphingopyxis. The sequence continues at coordinate 5,508 of CALMYE010000154.1, forward strand.
GCGACCGACCTGCCCGTCGCCGCCGCGATGAGCGAAGCCTTCGGCGCCGACAGCTGCGCCGGTTACGACTGCCTGTCGAACAAGGGCGGACAGGCGGTCCGCGTCGTGCTGCCCGGCGCGCCCGAGCCGCTGATCCTCTTCAACACCCATCGCAATTCGCGCGAGCCGGCGAAGGTCGGCATCGCCCGCGCCGAGGCCGCGCATGTGATCCAGACGCACGAGAATGACGCGCTGCTGGCGGGCCTCGGCGACGGCGGCGCACTGATCGCGGCGGGCGATTTCAACAATTACCGCGCGGGCGACCGCACCGGCCTTTTCGCCGCCGACCCCGGCTTCCGGCTGGTCGGCAAGGGTCCGGCGGCGGGAACCGCGCGCGCGGCGCCGATGACCGATGCGGCGGCATGGCGCCAGGCGTCCGACCTGATCGGCTTTCGCGGCTCGGACGCGCTGCGGATCGAACCGCTCGCGGTCGCCACGATCTTCGACGGCAAAAATGGCCCTCGCCTTTCGGACCATGACGCCCAATATATCGTCTTCCGTGTGAGTTGGCCCGCCGACGCGCCCGCGATGCCCGTCCCCGTCCCGCGCTGCGCCGCCTGATCCGGAAGTTGCTGCCATGTCCTTCGCCTTTTCCCCTTCCGCCGCCACCGCCGATGCGCTGTGGGCCGAGACCGCCGACGCCGCCGAAGCGATCGTCGCGGGCGAACCCGACGCCATCGCCAACATGGCGAATGTCGCGGCACTGATCTGGCAGGCGATCCCCGACCTCAACTGGGCGGGCTTCTATCGCTTCGACGGCCGCGAGCTCGTCCTCGGCCCGTTTCAGGGCAAGGCGGCGTGCATCCGCATCCCGCTCGACAAGGGCGTATGCGGCGCCGCGGCGCGCCTGCGCAGCGCGCAGCGCATCGACGACGTCCACGCCTTTCCCGGCCACATCGCCTGCGATGCGGCAAGCCGCAGCGAGCTTGTCGTCCCGATCGTCGCCGACGACCGGCTGGTCGGCGTGCTCGACCTCGACAGCCCGCTTCCCGCGCGCTTCACTCTCGACGACCAAACCGGGGCGGAAGCGCTGGTCGCGCGCATCGCGGCGGCGCTCGCATCCTGATTTTCCGCCCCAAAACGGGACAATCGGTTCAGGGTTAACGGATTCGCGGTGACGCGCCGATTTTGCTAACAAGCTGTTAACCA
>CALMYE010000155.1 GCA_937873425.1 uncultured Sphingopyxis sp.
CTCACCGCGACGCTCGTCGTACCGGCGGCGCGCGCGGCCATGACATCGAAGATGCTGTCGCCGACGAAGGCGGTGCGGCCGCCGCCGCACGCATCGATCATCGCGCGGATCGGCTCGGGCGCGGGCTTGGCGAAGCCGGGGATCGTGTCGCCGCCGATGATGGTCACGAAGCGGTCCGCGAGTCCGAGTTCGCCGAGCAGCCGGCGCGCCAGATGTTCGAGCTTGTTGGTCATCACCGCCGTCCTCACCCCCAGCGCGTCGAGCCGGTCGAGCGCTTCGACCAGGCCGGGGAAAGGCCGGCTGTGGACCGCGATATGCGCGTCATAATAGGCGATCAGTTCGTCATAGAGCCGCGTCGATTCTCCTTCGACGAGGCCGCCGGTCGCCGCCAGCCCCTGTTCGAGCAGATGCGCAGTGCCGAGCCCGATCATCGGCCGCACCTCCGCCTCGGACAGCGGCGCGCGTCCGGCGAGGTCCAGCGCATGATTGAGCGCGGCGGTGATGTCGCCCGCGGTATCGACGAGCGTGCCGTCGAGATCGAAGCCGACGATGGCGAAGGGGAAAGCGGTCATCGCCGCCGCATGGCGGCTCGCTATGGAATCCGCAACAAATTGCTGGCATGGCAGCGCACATGACCGACCAGCCGATCGCCGCCATCATCCTCGCCGCGGGCAAGGGCACGCGCATGAAGTCCGACCTGCACAAGGTGCTCCACCCCATCGCCGGGCGGGCGATGCTGCTGCACCTGATGGCGAGCGTCGATGAACTGAACCCCGCGAAGAAGGTCGTCGTCGTCGGCGACAAGGCCGATCAGCTGGCGGCGGCGCTGGGTGGCAGCGCCGACCTTGCGGTGCAGGAACCGCAGCTGGGCACTGGCCATGCGGTGCGGCAGGCCGAGGGCGCGCTGTCCGGTTTCGAGGGCGACGTGCTGATCCTCTACGGCGACGTGCCCTTCGTGCCGCCCGCGACGATGCGGGCGATGATCGACCGGCTCGGCGCGCCCGATGCGCCCGCGGTCGTCGTGCTCGCCTTCGAGCCCGAGGATGCGCTGCAATATGGCCGCGTCATTACCGATGGCGACCGCGTGACCAGGATGGTCGAGCACAAGGATGCGACCGACGCCGAGCGTGCGGTAAAGCTCTGCAATTCGGGCCTGATGGTGGCAAAGGCGGCCGATCTGTTCGCGCTGCTCGCGCGCGTCACCGACGACAATGCGGCGAAGGAATTTTATCTCGTCGACATCGTCAACATCGCCAACGCCGACGGCCGGCATTGCGCGGTGGTGACGACCGACCCCCGCGACGTTGCGGGTATCAACAGCCGCGCCGAACTGGCGCAGGCCGAGGCGCAGTGGCAGGCCTTCAGGCGCGAGGAAGCGATGGTCGCGGGCGTGTCGCTGAAGGCACCCGAGACGGTGTGGTTCTCCTGGGACACCGAAATCGGCCGCGATGTTACCGTCGAACCGAACGTCTTTTTCGGCCCCGGCGTGACGGTCGCCGACGGCGCGACGATCCGCGGTTTCAGCCATATCGAGGGCGCGAGTATCGGCGCGGGCTGCGAGGTCGGCCCCTTCGCGCGGCTGCGTCCCGGCACGGTGCTGGAGGACAAGGCGAAGATCGGCAATTTCGTCGAGACGAAGAAGGCGCATCTGGGCAAGGGCGCCAAGGCGAACCACCTGACCTATCTGGGCGACGTCACGGTCGGCGCGAAGGCGAATATCGGCGCGGGGACGATCACCTGCAACTATGACGGCTATTTCAAATACAGGACCGAGATCGGCGAAAACGCCTTCATCGGATCGAACAGCGCGCTGGTCGCCCCGGTGAAGATCGGCCGTGACGCGATCGTCGCCGCGGGCAGCGCGGTGACGCGCGACGTGATGGACGGCGAACTGCGGCTGGTGCGCGGCGAGCAGTTCGTCAAACCCGGCTGGGCCGACCGCTTCCACGACGCGATGCGCAAGAAGAAGAAGGCGGAGGAAAGGGGATAGCTTTCATCCCCGGCCCGATTGTGGCAGGATATTTTCGTGAAGAATGGCCGGACACGCCTTGAACCCCGTGCCTTTGCCGCGATCACGGCGGTGGAGGGACTTGTGCTGAGCGCTGCATCGCGGCGACGTCTCGCCGCGCTTCGCCGGACGGGGATCAGCCCGGCCGAAAAGCGGGCGGCCGTCCTGCTGGCCTATCGCAAGCGCGGGACATGAGGCCGGGGTCGGCCTACGACAGTTTCGCCGATCCATATTGCTACAAGGGTAGTTTCGTCCTGAAGAACAGGGCCGGTCTGCGCGACGCCGCCTTGCTCGAAGCCTTCGAGCTGGAAATGACGGCGCTGCGCGCCGAAGAGCCGTTGCCCGGCGGTCGTTTCGGCAGCCGCCACTATCGGGCCATCCACCGGCATCTGTTCCAGGACGTCTATCGCTGGGCCGGCCGATACCGCACTGTCAGGACGGCGAAGGACGGCGCCACTTTCTGCTATCCCGAGCATATCGCGGAACAAATGGAGATACTGTTCGCGCGGCTCATATCCGGTCCATTGTCGGGCGGTGCGGACCGCGCCGCCTTCGTGGCCGCTGCGGCCCGATTCATCGGCGAACTCAACGCCATCCACCCGTTTCGCGAAGGCAATGGACGCACGCAGCTGACGTTCCTTTTCCTTGTGGGCGAACGGGCGGGGCATCCGTTCGACATGGCGGCGATCCGCCCGAAGCGCATGCTGGCGGCCGCGATCGGCAGTTTTTACGGCGACCTTTCGGCGCTGGAGGAAGAGATCGGGTGGATATGCCGATGACAGGGAAGCTCGCCGATGCCGAACTGCGGCAGGTGCGCAGCGAGCAATTGGTCAAACCCGGCGGGACCGCATGCTTCCACGATGCAATGCGGAGGGGAAAGATGGAAAAAAGGGCTGAACGAAGCAGGAAGGCAAAGCGATGAACAGCGACCAATTGCTCGACCTGATCGCGCGGGGGCGCACCGACCTGATCCTCGACCTGCTGGACCGGCCCGACGGGCCGGTGCTGGCGGCGTCCGGCCGGGTGTCGCCGCTGCAATGGCTCGTCTATTATGGCGACGTCACCGGCCTGCGCGCTGCACTGCGAGCCGGGTGCGATTTCGGGACGCTCGACCTTGGCCGCGAGCTTGGCAACGCGGCTTTCTCGGGCCTCTGGAAAACGGCCGATTTCCTGATCGAGCAGGGTGCCGATCCCGATTGGCGCGAGCCCGGAACGGGCGAGACGGTGCTGCACGGCGCGCTGTCGAAGGCCGGGCGGCCCCATTATGCCATGGTCGTGCGCCTGTTGCTCGAACGCGGGGCGAACCCGAATGTCCCGACGCTTCCCGGCAAGGAAACCGGCGCCTTCATGCGCGACATCCGCACCTGCGGCGAATATCCGCTCCACCGCGCCGCCGCCTATGCCGACGCCGCGACGATCCGCTTGCTGCTCGACGCCGGTGCCGACAGGGAATGCCGCGACGCGCATGGCGATACCCCGCTCTGCTGGGCGAGCCGCCATCTGCGCCCCGGCGCCATTCTCCGGTTGCTCGCCTATGGCGATCATCATATCTCCGACCGCCACGTCGCGCTGCTGACCAGCGATCACGGCGCCGGCTGGGGCGAGGCGATGGAGCGCAATATCCTCGGCGACTATCTGCCGCTGTCGACCACCGCCCCGCAAGGCCCGGAGAATCTGAATTGACCGACCGCTATGCCGACAGGCCCTTCCTGCGCTATGTCGATGCCTGGGTGCTCGACGCGATCGGCCATCTTGACGAAGCGACGCGCGCCTATTGCGTCGCAATGGAGCCAACCTTGCGCCACAGCCTGGGCCTGACCGGAAGCTGGACCGACATCGTCGCGCAGCAGATGAAGTTCGCGCCCGACCTGCCGGCACAGATTCTGCGCATCTGGACCGAGGGCAAGGCGCGCTTCGAGGAAGGCAATAGCGAACCCGCCGATCCGGTGCAGTTCGCGATGATCTTCGTCGACCGCAATTTCGGACGCACTTGACATGATATCATGATATGATATCAGTATATCATGACTCGCATCCTCGCCGATCTTCCCGATGAAGACATCAAGTGGCTCGACCAGCTTGCCGCCGAGCAGGGCAAGTCGCGCGCCTCGGTGCTCCGTGAGGCGGTGGCCTCATACAAGGCCCAGTCGCCCGAGGCCGGCGATCTCGACTGGATCGATCAAGCGTTCGGCATCTGGAAGGGGCGCACCGATATCGTCGATTCGGTCGAATGGCAGCGCCGCGAGCGCGCTTCCTGGACCCGCCCGTGGGATGACGATTATGAAGAGGTGAAGGCCGAATTTCCCGATCTCTTCGACGAAGAGGATGATCGTCAGCGTCAAATCTATCTCGATATGGTCGCGGGAAAATATCCGGCGCCGCGCAAGCCGCAAACCAAGTGAGTGGCTTTTCCTTCGATTCGAACATCGTGATCGATGCTCTTGCGGGGTTTGAACCGGCACGGGCGGAAATCCGGCGCGCATTCGGTTCGGGCGCGCGCGGATGGGTAAGTCGCATGGTGTGGGTCGAGGTCCTGTCGAAAGGATCGCAGGCGACGCTGGGCAGGGCGGAAGCCTTCCTGTCGCGTTTCGGTGTCGATGAGATCGATGCGGAAATAGCGGAACGGGCAGCCGCTCTGCGTCGTGAACGGCCGCGCCTGAAATCGCCCGACGCTATCATCCTCGCAACCGCGCTGACCCGCGGGCGCGTGCTTGTCACCCGCAATACCAAGGATTTTCCGGCCAATATGCCGGGCATCCGCGTCCCTTATACCCTCTAGCGAAAGCCAGCGAAGCATGTGCGGAATCATCGGAATCGTCGGCAAGGACCAGGTGGCGGACCGGCTGGTCGACGGCCTCAGGCGCATGGAATATCGCGGCTATGACAGCGCGGGCGTCTGCACGGTCGAGGACGGCGCGCTGATCCGCCGCCGCGCCGAGGGGAAGCTCGGCAATCTCGTGAAGGAACTCGCGGGCAATCCCGCCCCCGGTCTCGTCGGCATCGCGCACACGCGCTGGGCGACGCACGGCGCGCCGACGACGAGCAACGCGCACCCGCATGCGACCGCCGAGGTCGCGCTGGTCCACAACGGGATCATCGAGAATTTCAAGCCGCTGCGCGAGGCGCTGACCGCGCGCGGCCGCACCTTCGAGAGCGACACCGATACCGAAGTCGTCGCGCATCTCGTCTCCGAACAGGTCGAGGCGGGCAAGTCGCCCGAAGAGGCGGTGCGCGCGGTGCTGCCGCAGCTGCGCGGCGCCTTCGCGCTCGCCATCGCCTTCCGCAAGCATGCGGACATGCTGATCGGCGCGCGGCTCGGCTCGCCGCTCGTCGTCGGCTATGGCGAGGGCGAGACCTATCTGGGCTCGGACGCGCTGGCGCTCGCGCCGCTGACGCAGCGGATCGCCTATCTGGAGGAAGGCGACTGGGTGATCATCTCGCGCGACGGCGCGTGGATCTTCGACAAGGACAACAATCCCGTGACGCGTGAAGTGACGACCTCCGGCGTCACAGCGGCGACGATCGAGAAGGGCAATTACCGCCACTTCATGCAGAAGGAGATTTTCGAGCAGCCGACCGTGGTCGCGCAGACGCTCTCCTCCTACATCCGCCCGCTCGAACAGACGGTCGCGCTGCCGCAGATGGATTTCGACCTGTCGAAGATCGACCGCATCACCATCGTCGCCTGCGGCACCAGCTTCTACGCCGGAATGGTCGCCAAATATTGGTTCGAGAGTTTCGCGCGCGTGCCGGTCGATATCGATGTGGCGTCGGAGTTCCGCTACCGCGACCCGGTGCTCCAGCCCGGCGGGCTCGCGCTCTTCATCTCGCAGTCGGGCGAGACCGCCGACACGCTCGCGGCGCTGCGCCATTGCAAAGCGAACGGGCAGACGATCGCGGTGGTCGTCAACGTGCCCACCAGCAGCATGGCGCGCGAGGCCGACCTCTTGCTGCCCACCCATGCGGGGCCGGAGATCGGCGTCGCCTCGACCAAGGCCTTCACCTGTCAGCTCGCGGTGCTGGCGGCACTCGCCGCGCATCTCGCGCTCCGCAAGGGCAAGCTCAGCGCCGAGGAGGAGCGCGATATCGTCCGCCACCTGATCGAGGCACCCGCCGCGCTCAACGCCGCGCTCGCCCATGACGAAGAGATTGCGGCGATGGCGCACCTCGTCGCCCCTGCGCGCGACGTGCTCTATCTGGGGCGCGGTCCCGACTATCCGCTCGCGCTCGAAGGCGCGCTCAAACTCAAGGAAATCAGCTATATCCACGCCGAAGGTTACGCCTCTGGCGAGATGAAGCACGGCCCGATCGCGCTGATCGACGAGGCGGTCCCGGTGATCGTCCTGGCGCCCAGCGGTCCGCTTTTCGAAAAGACCGTCAGCAATATGCAGGAGGTCATGGCGCGCGGCGGCAAGATCGTCCTGATCAGCGACGCGGAGGGGCTGGCGGAGGCAGGCGAAGGCTGCATGGCGACGATCGAAATGCCCAAGGTCCACCCGCTGATCGCGCCGCTGGTCTATGCGGTGCCGGTGCAACTGCTTGCCTATCATGTGGCGGTGGCGAAGGGGACGGACGTCGATCAGCCGCGCAATCTGGCGAAGTCGGTGACGGTGGAATAGTGGGCTCGACGGTCTAGGGTCGGTACTCAATTAGGACTGGCGGGTGAGGGATATTGCTGATTCA
>CALMYE010000156.1 GCA_937873425.1 uncultured Sphingopyxis sp.
TCCAGAAGGACGAATATACCCCTGCGACCTACAACACCCCCGATTTCACCGAGGAAATGGCGGCTTTTCTGAAAGGCCATTTCGGCGACGCGCGTGTGTCGCAGATCCCGCCGGTGATGGGCGGCGAGGATTTCGGCCGCTTCGGGCGCGAGGACAAGAGCATCAAGACGATGATCTTCTGGGTCGGCGGCGTGCCGCACGCGGAATATGAGGCGGCGAAAAAGGAGGGCCGGACGCTGCCGAGCCTGCACTCGCCCTTCTGGGCACCCGACGCCCCGGCGGTGATCGCGACGGCGACCGAGGCGCTGACGGCGATGACGCTGAAGCTGATGGGGAAGTGAGCGGGGAACCGAGATCGGGCGGATTGACGCGGTAGAGTGTTTTGAATGGATGTCTTTGGCCGGCGGCAAATTCGCATGTCTGGAATCGACCGAAAAGTGTCATGCGAGGGGATGTTGATGCATCCAGAACGCGACACTCCGATGCAGGGTGAGGCCAAGCTTCGCTCTCAGCTATTCGAAAACTGAGCGACCAGCTTTCTGTAAGTTTGGGCATGTAGTTCGCATGCTCTATCGATCCTGTCTTGTGAGCCAGTCAGCCCACGTTGACCTCGACCCAGCAATGCTGCCTGATGGGGAACTCGCTGGTATCTCTTACCATCTGACCCGATAAACAAATTCGGGAACCGATTAAACTCTTCGATTGGCATTCGAAATCGAATATCCCGTTGGTGAATTTCTTCATCTTTTCCGCCAAATTTAATAAATGCTGGCCTAACTGCTCCATCAATATGTGAAAAATTGGCTTCGATCCAAGCGAACACTTCAAGTGGGAACGCATTCATAGAAACGTCTAATTTTCGCAAATTTCGCAATTTCTTAATAGAAGCCAAAGGCTGATCTACCTTCGGCGCTTTGAGGAAATGTAGTCCTAGATATTCCAAGCCAGTCAGCGAGGACAAAAACTCGAAGCCGTCGACCGGCTGGGACCAGTCGATCGTTCCATAAAGGCTAAGATATTTAAGACTGGTGGCGCCCGTGAGTCCCGAAAAATCCGACACTCGCCTCAGGTTCTCAATATGCAGAGCGCTCAGTTTCTTTAGCTCCCCGATTGGCGAAATATCACTAAAACCAGACACATATTCCAGGATCACCTCCTCCAAATTCTGAAGGCGCGACAAAAATCCAATATCCTTGGGTCTTGCATGAGTGATCCTAAGACGCTTGAGGCGCCAAAGCTTCGATACAAACGCGAGCTGCTCATGGCTCGGCGAATGAAGGGTCAGCTCTTCAAGATTCGGGAATGTCCCAATGAGCTCCCAGTTCGTATCGTCACTGCTTATCGTTGCAATGGAAACTAACTTTTGGCCGCTCGTCCATTCCGGCATTTGATAAGCATATCGCTCTACATTAGGCACGACCGTCCAGTGCCCTCCGCTTCGATCGAGCATGTCCCCGAAGTGATGTTTCATTTTGTTTCGGTCTCAACCCAAGCAGGAGGTCCATTTCCTCCAAACCGCATTGATCGTCAACGAATGAATGACAGCTACTCTCAGCTTACCCGCCAAAAGCTGCCCGTCCGCTCCCCACCCCAAAGCAGCCATCGCCTTCAAATAGGCCTTTCCTAAATTATTCCACTGTGCCAGCTTTCATCTGGCTCTTTCATTTGGTGGATGAAGACGCGAAACATGCCCGAGGCCGAAGCACATCGCGAAGTCAAAATCAGTGCTGCACAGGGCTGAACTTTCCTGAACTTTGGAATATCGCGCGACCCTTGCGTCGGCCCGATCCCGGACCCGACCCGGCACGATGAAAGACGGCCATGGCGGCTCACCACCCCATAACAGCCATGTTATCGGGTCTTGAATTTCTTCACGTCAAGCCCGTGGGTTCGCAGGCCACGGTCACGTCCCTTCGTCGCTTTCGAAGCTGGCGAAGCTGCCACCGCGACCCGCGCCTTCGGTGAAGCGTCTTGCGCCCGCCGCCGCGCCTTCGCGCAGCGGGGCGACGCCGGCATGGGCTTCGTGGGCGAGCGCGCCTTCGATGTCGAAATCCCATTGACGATAGGCGCTCATCCGGTCGCTGGTCATGCAGAGCTGGGGGAAGGCGGCGATCTGCTTTGCGAGGGCGATCGCGGCGGGCAGCGCCTCGCCGTCGGGAACCACGCGGTCGGCGAGGCCGATGCGGTGGGCTTCGTCGGCGTCCACGGGACGGCCGGTCAGGATCATGTCGAGCGCGCGGCCTTGCCCCACAATGCGCGGCAGGCGCACCGTGCCGCCATCGATCAGCGGCACGCCCCAGCGGCGGCAATAGACCCCGAACACCGCGCTCTCGGCGGCGACGCGCAGGTCGCACCATAGCGCGAGTTCGAGGCCGCCGGCGACGGCGTGGCCCTCGACCGCGGCGATCACCGGCTTGTCCAGCAGCATGCGCGTCGGCCCCATCGGGCCGGGGCCGGCGGGGTCATAGCGCGCCGTGCCGACGGCGTTCAGGTCGAAACCCGCGCAGAAATGGCCGTCGCTGCCGGTGAGGACCGCGACGTGCGCGCTTTCGTCCGCGGCGAAGGCGCTGAAGGCATCGCGCAGCCGGGTGGCGGTGTCGGGGTCGACGGCGTTGCGCCGCGCGGGGCGGTCGATGGTGACGATGGCGACCGGGCCGTCGCGGTCGATCAGGACGGACATGCGCTGCTCCCTCAAACCGCCGGGACGGCGGAAATTCGCGGCAGCATGACGCGGGCGGGGCTTGAAAGCCAGACCCGGCGGCTGTAGATGATGCTTGTGCGGGCCGGGCCCCTCTGGCGTCGGCGGGATTTCCCGTCTTCGTGATGTCGGACCGCATCGGGTGACACCGATGCCTGGCGGCCCTACCTCCCCCCTACCATCAGGGCTCCGGCGTCGGCGTCACCCGAATCGCCTTTCGTGCGATCGCGGCGGTCAGACCGCGAGCAGAAGCGTATCGTCGCTGCCCGGCGCCACCGGTTCGAAGGAGGGCAGCGGGTCGAACTCCTCTTCCTCCAGCTCGGTCGCGGCGAGGCCGTCGAGCTTGAACTGGCCGAGGCGGCGCTCGTCGTCCGAGCGCCAGTTCTTGCTCATGTTGAGCGCGCTGACGAACAGCGCGCCGTGGCGCTCGAACATCAGGTGCGGCGCGAGGCGCATGTCGTTGCCGTTGTAGCGCGCGGTCACGGTGCGGCGGCGCGCGATGGCTTCCATCAATTTCAGTCGAGTGTCGTTCATGCCTGGGGGAGAGCTAAGTTGTTGTGCGTCGCAACATAACGCGCATATGCGCCGTGGCAAGGGCGGTGCGCGAGAAAATTGACTGGGAGTCAGATTTTCCGGAGCCGAAAAAATGTCCGCCGGAAGCCGTGAAGGCCTCCGACGGACAGGCTTTCCTCCCCAG
>CALMYE010000157.1 GCA_937873425.1 uncultured Sphingopyxis sp.
ACATCCTCTATCGCCCCAAGATGGGGTTCGTGACGCCGGTGTCGCACTGGTTCCGCGGTGCGCTGACCGAACAGGCGCGCGGGCTGGCGACGTCATCGACGCTCGCGCGCGCGGGCTGGTTCGACATGGCAGAGATCGAACGCATCGTCGCCGCGCACCAGTCGGGCCGCCGCGATTACGGGCGGCTGATCTGGCAATTCTTCATGCTGGAAAAGTCGCTGGCGAGGCTGTTCGGCATCTAACCTCCCCTCCCTGAAAGGGAGGGGCCGGGGGTGGGTCGCGAGGCGATAGCCTCGCATTCTTCCTTTCGAAAAAGAAAGAGCGCCTTCGGCTACCCATCCCTAACCCCTCCCTATTCAGGGAGGGGAAGCGCCTGCGCAGCCACCTCATTTTAACTCCTCCGCGCTACGCTTCCCGCCGATGACGGTGCATCCCGCCTTTCTCGTTGACCATCAGGCGTCCGCGGCGCCGCTGGCGGTGCGTGTCGTCGATCCGCTGGCGCTGTCGCACGAGCTTGCCGCCGCGTGGGACGCGCTGGCGGCGGAGGCGAGCGAGCCGAATCCCTTTGCCGAACGCTGGTGCCTGCAATCGGCGCTGCACCTGCTCGATCCGGCGCGGCGGGCGCGGCTGGTGGTCGTGCAGGGCGGACCCGACGGGCCGCTGATCGGCGTGATGCCGCTCGCGAACGCCGCCCGCTATGGCCGCATGCCGCTGCGCCATGCCACCGGCTGGACGCATCCGAACCAGTTCCATGGCGCACCGCTGGTCCGCGCGGGGTTCGAGCCGCTCTTCTGGTCGATCCTGCTCGGCTGGTGCGATGCCGCGCCTTGGGCGAGGACCTTGCTCCATGTGCCGCGCCTGACCGCGGACGGTCCCCTGCACCGCGCGCTCGCCGAGGCCGCGCAGCGGCGCGGCGGCGCGGCCGAGATCGTCCACCGCGAGGAGCGCGCGCTGCTCGACAGCAGCCTGTCGCCCGCCGCCTATTGGGAGGCGGCGGTGCGCGGCAAGAAGCGCAAGGAATTGCGGCGGCAGGCGAGCCGGCTCGCAGAGCAGGGCGAGGTCGCCTTTCGCCGCTGGCACACAGGCGATGCGGTCGAGCCGTGGATCGACGCCTTCCTCGCGCTCGAAGCGCGCGGCTGGAAGGGGCGCGCCGGATCGGCGCTCGCCAGCCATGGCGACACCGAGGCCTGGTTCCGCGCGATCGTCGCGGGCGCGGGCGAAGCGGGGCGGCTCGACATGCGGGCGCTCGATTTGGGCGACCGGCCGCTTGCGATGCTGATCAACTTCCTCTGCCCGCCGGGCGGCTTTTCCTTCAAGACCGCCTTCGACGAGGATTATGCCCGCTTCTCGCCGGGCGTGCTGCTGCAACAGGCGAACCTCGACCTCTTGGACGACGATCGCATCGCCTGGGTCGACAGTTGCGCCGCACCCGGCCACCCGATGATCGACAGCGTGTGGCGCGAACGCCGCGCGCTGGTCTGGGTCAATGTGCCGCTGGCCGGTGCGGGCGACCGTTTCCGTTTCAACGCCCTCACGAAAGCCGAACGGCTCTGGCACCGCTGGAAGCGCGCGGAGCCCGGCCTCACCGACGATCAGGACCGGCCATGACCGCGCATCGGACCATCGACCTTCCTGTCTTTCCCGCCGAAACGCTGGCGGTGATGGAGGCGCTCTATCCGTTGCGGGCGGGGCTGCTGCACCACCGGCTGCCCGACCATCCTTTGCTCTCGCTCGAAGCGCTCGCCGCGCTCGGCGAGAGCCTGCCCGCGGGGCAGGTCGAATATAATCCGGGCGACCTGCCCGTCGGCATCGCGCCCGAGGATGTGCCGTCGAACGGCCTGTCGATCGGCGAGACGATCCGCACCATCGACAGCAATCGCAGCTGGGCGGTGCTCAAGAATATCGAGACGGTGCCCGACTATCGCGACCTGCTGATGCGCCTGCTGGGCGAGCTGGAGCCGGTGGTCGCACCGCGCACCGGCGCGATGCTGACGCCGCAGGGCTTTGTCTTCGTCTCGTCGCCGGGATCGATCACCCCCTATCATTTCGACCCCGAGCACAACATCCTGCTCCAGCTGCGCGGGACCAAGGTGATGAACGTCTGGCCCGCCGGCGACGAACGCTTCGCGCACCGGATCGAGCATGAACGCTATCACAATGGCGGTCACCGCAACCTGCCCTGGCGCGAGGATTTCGAGGGCGGGCAGCAGGCCGTGCCGCTCGCCCCCGGCGACGCGGTGCTGATGCCGGTGATGGCGCCGCATTTCGTCGCCAACGGCGATGCGCCGTCGATCTCGCTGTCGATCACCTGGCGCAGCGAATGGAGTTATCGCGAATCGGAGGCGCATGTCGCCAATGCGGCGCTGCGCCGCGTCGGCCTCGACCCGAAGATGCCGCCGCGCTGGCCGCGCCACGCGCGGGCGAAGACCATCGCCTGGCGCGCCCTGCGCAAGTTGCGCCTCGTCGAGTGACCTGCCCTATTGCCTTGGCTTTTCCTTTCCCTATCAAGGGCGGAATAGCCGGGGGAACAGATGATCGGACGTTGGATTGCGGGGTGTGCGGCGCTGGCGCTGATGGGCGCGGCGCCCTGGGTGGCGTCGGGCGAATCGGCGGCGGCGGAAACCGAAAAGCCGGCGCGCATCCCGACCGCGCAGCTTGCCGCGCTGCCCGAATTTTCCGGCGCCAAATTGTCGCCCGACGGCCAACGCGTCCTCTTTCGCCGCCGCGCGGGCAGCGACGAGCAGGTCGCCTATCGCAATGTCGCAGGCGGGCCGATCTCCGGCTTCGCGATTCCGGCCGAAGTCGACCTCAACTGGACGCGCTGGGCGGGCAACGGCCATGTCTTGGCGAGCATCGGGCGCAACACGATGTTCATGGGCGAGGAAGCCTATAAGTCGGTCCTGCTGCTGCACGACATCGCCGCCGGAACGACCAGCGTCATCGGGCGCAAGGATCAGGGACTGGAGGGCGACGACGTGCTGTTCGTCGATCCTGCCGGCCGCTATCTGCTGCTGTCGATCCAGCGCAGTATCTATGACTGGCCGTCGGTGTTCCGCGTGTCGCTGCCCGACGGCAAGCTGACCCAGATCGTCCGCGCCCGCCCGCCGGTGTGGGAATGGTATGCCGACGATTCCGGCATCGTCCGTGCCGGGATCGGCTGGGAAGGGCGCAAGATGCGCTATTACTACCGGCGCACGGCGGAGGAGGATTTCAAGCTGATCGGCGCGGTGCGGCCCGACGACGAAAACGCCTGGTTCGACATCGCCAAGGTCGTCAGCGGATCGGACGAGGGCTATGTGCTCAGCGACGAGAAGACGGGACGCCAGGCGCTCTACAAATTCAACTATCGCACGCGCGAGATCGGCGACCTCGTCCATGGCAACGACGAATATGACATCGACGATTACTGGCTGACCACCGACGGCCGGACGCTCGAAGGCGTCAGCTTCACCGACGACCGCGAGCGCGTCCTCTGGTTCGATCCCGACGCGAAGGATCTGCAGGCGCGGATCGACCGCGCCGTCCCCGATCTTCAGGCGTGGGTGACCTCGCGCAGCGCCGACGACAACCGCCTGCTGATCCTCGGCACCGCGCCGAACGATCCCGGCGTCTATTATGTGCTCGACCGGACGACGCGTGAGATGGCGCTGCTGGCGGTGCGGCAGAATGCGCTGCCGCCCGAGATGCTCGCCGAGACGAAGGCGGTGCGCTACAAGGCACGCGACGGCCGCGAAATCCCTGCCTATCTGACATTGCCCAAAGGGCGTGCGGCGAAGGATTTGCCGCTGATCGTCCATCCGCACGGCGGCCCCTATGGGGTGCGCGACAAGCTGGAATATGATGCGCAGGTGCAATTGCTCGCCAATCGCGGCTATGCGGTGCTTCAGCCCAATTATCGCGGTTCGGGCGGCTATGGCACTGAATTCGGCGACGCGGGCGTCGGGCAGATCGGCCTCGCGATGCAGGACGATCTCGACGACGGCATGGACTGGCTGGTCGATCAGGGGATCGTCGACAAAGGGCGCGTGTGTATGGTCGGCGCCTCCTATGGCGGCTATGCCGCGATGTGGGCGGCGATCCGCAATCCCGAACGCTATCGCTGCGCCGCAAGCTTCGCCGGCGTCGCCGACTGGAAGGCGATGCTGAAATACGACCGCCGCTTTCTGACCAAGAAGGCGCGGGCGCGCTGGCAGACGCGGGTCACGGGCGAGGAGGAGCGCGACCTGGGCGCCGTGTCGCCGACCCAGCAGGCGGCACGGCTGACCCGCCCGCTGCTCATCGCGCATGGCGAGGACGACAGCAATGTGCCGATCAGCCAGTCGAAGCGCCTCGTCGCCGAACTGCGCAAGGCGGGCGTCCGCGACTATGAATATGTCGCCTACAAGGGCGAGGGGCACGGCTTCTCCGACCCCGCCAACCAGAAGGACTGGTTCGACCGGCTCGACGCCTTCCTCGCCAAGCATAATCCGGCCGAGTGACAGATTGCTTTCCATCGCGATCATTTGCGGTTATGGGCGCGCATCCATGAAATTCGAGCCCCTAGAGGATTGATGGCGAAAGAAGAGCTTCTTGAAATGCGCGGCCAGGTGGTCGAGCTGCTGCCCAACGCGATGTTCCGCGTCCGGCTGGAAAACGACCACGAAATTCTCGGCCATACGGCCGGCAAGATGCGCAAGAACCGCATCCGTGTGCTGGTGGGCGACGAGGTGCTCGTCGAACTCACCCCCTATGACCTGACCAAGGGTCGGATCACCTATCGCTTCAAGTGAGCGGTGCGGCGACCATGCCCGCACTGGTGCTTGCCTCGACATCGCCGCGCCGGCGCGAATTGCTCGCGCGGATCGGCGTCGTCCCCGCGCGCATCGCGGCCCCCGATGTCGATGAAACCCCGCGCAAGGGCGAACTGCCGCGCGCCTATGTCGCGCGGCTCGCCGAGGCCAAGGCGCTCGCCGTCGCGCGCGCACCTGACGAGGTGGTGCTCGCCGGCGACACGACCGTCGCGGTCGGCCGCCGCACCCTCGAAAAGCCCGCCGACGAAGCCGACCTGCGCCGCATGCTCGGCCTGCTGTCGGGGCGGCGGCACCATGTCTGGTCGGGCGTCTGCGTCGTCGGCACCGACGGCAGGGCGCGCCTGCGCGTCACCGATACCATCGTCGCCTTCAAGCCGCTGAGCGCCGCCGAGATCGACTGGTATGTCGAAAGCGGCGAAGGCATGGGCAAGGCGGGCGGCTATGCGATCCAGGGCCGCGCCGAGAGTTTCGTGCGCTTCCTGTCGGGCAGCCATAGCAATGTCGTCGGCCTGCCGCTGTTCGAGACGCGGGCGCTGCTGACCGCGGCGGGCGTGCCGCTTGGCTGAGTGGCTCTACGAGGCCGGGATCGGCGAGGCGCGCGCCGCGCTGATCAAGGACGGCCGCATCGTCGAAGCGCGGATCGAACGCGACGGGGAGGGGCCGCGCATCGGTGCGGTGCTGAGCGCGCGGCTCGTCGAGCCGGGCCGCGTCGCGCTCGACGCGCCGGGCGAGCCGGTCGCGACGGTTGGCGCGCTGCCGCCCGGAACCTCCCTCGGCACCCGCCTGACCGTCGAGATCACCCGCATGGCGCTGCGCGAGCGCGGCCGCGACAAACCGGCGCGGGCGCGCGTCACCGAAGCGCCGCCCGGCGACGGCCCCGACCTGCGTGCGCGGATCGGCGCGGACGGCCTGGCCGTCACCGAATTGCGCGCGACCGGTCCCGACCGACTGGAGGAGGCGGGCTGGTCGGAACTGATCAATCATGTCCGCACCGGCCACTGGCCCTTTCCCGGCGGCGCGCTGTGGGTCGATGTCACGCCGGCGATGACGCTGATCGACATCGATGGCGAGGGTGAAGCGCCGGCGCTCGCGAAAGCCGGCGGGATCGCGGCCGCGCATGTCATCCGCTGCTGCGGCATCGGCGGGTCGATCGGCATCGACTTTCCCTCGCTGCCCGGCCGCGCCGAGCGGCAGGCCGTCGACGCGCTGATCGACGCGCATCTGCCGCAGCCGTTCGAGCGCACCGCGACCAACGGCTTCGGCTTCCTCCAGATCGTCCGCCGCCGCGAGCGGCCCTCGCTGGTCGAGCAGATACGCCTCGACCCGGTCGCGACCGACGCCGCGCTGCTGCTGCGTCAGGCCGAGCGCGCCGCCGGTGCCGGGGTGTTGCAACTGACCGCGCGCCCGGCCGTTGCCGATCATATCGCCGCGCATCCCGCGTGGATCGCGGCGCTCGAACAGCGGACCGGGCGGCTGGTGGACCTCCGCCGCGATGCCGCCGTCAAGGGAGCCGGCCATGCCCAGTAAGACCGCCGCCAAGGCCCGCGCCTGCCCCTTGTGCGGCAAGCCGCGCGCCGAGGAATACAAGCCCTTTTGCAGCCGCGGCTGCCGCGACCGCGACCTGCTCAACTGGTTCGGCGAGGGCTATCGTGTGCCGGTCGATCAGCCCCCCGACGGCACCGCCGACGACGACCGCTACGACGAGGGCTGAGCGCCCGAAAATTCGTGCAACAAGGTGCTGGACAGGAGGAAAAGCCCTGCCTATAGCCGCCGCTCGCCGGCAGGCCCAGCGCCCCCGCGAAACCCGTGCCCGGGTAGCTCAGTTGGTAGAGCATACGACTGAAAATCGTAGTGTCGGTGGTTCGATCCCGCCCCCGGGCACCATTT
>CALMYE010000158.1 GCA_937873425.1 uncultured Sphingopyxis sp.
CCTTGAATCAGTCAATCAACTCGTGCGCAAGCAATTTAATAGGTCCTGAGCCTAGCGGACAAGTCCGCAAGTCTCGCTGCCCCTCCCGCCTGCGGGAGGGGAAATCAGTCTGCTTCCGCTCCGTCCGCTTCCCGGCACAACGCCGCCGAACCTACCCCGCCGGCAGCCTGAGCCGCACCAGCAGCCCGCCCAGATCCTCGCTCTCCTCCAGCGCGATGCTGCCGCCGTAAATCTCCGCAACGTCGCGCACGATCGCGAGGCCGAGGCCCGTCCCCGGCTTGCCGCTGTCGAGCCGCACGCCGCGGTCGAAGATGCGCACGCGGTCGGCCGGCGAGATGCCGGGGCCGTCGTCCTCGACCAGTATCTCGGCCATGCCGCCGCCCTGCTGGACGGTGACGAAGACGCTGCCGCCGCCATATTTGGCGGCATTTTCGAGCAGGTTGCCGACCAGCTCGTCGAGGTCCTGCCGCTCGACGCGGGCGATCAGCGCCTTGTCGCCCGCCGCGTCGAGCCGCGCGTCGGGATGCAGCAGGCCGACCGCGCGCGATACGCTCTCGACGCTGTCCCAGACATTGGCGCGCGCCTGCGCGGCGCCGCGGCGCCCGACCGCGCGCGCGCGGGCGAGATGGTGGTCGACCTGCCGCTGCATCGTCGCCGCCTCGCGCCGCACCGTATCGGCGAGCGGCGCGCTATCGCCCGCCGCGCTGTTGACCAGCACGGTCAGCGGCGTCTTGAGCGCATGCGCAAGGTTGCCGGCGTGGAGCCGCGCCTCCTCCGCCTGTTTCTCGTTGTGCGCGAGCAGCGCGTTGAGTTCGTCGACCATCGGCTGCACCTCCAGCGGCAGCGGCGCGACGACGCGGCGGTTCTGTCCGCCGCGCATCGCCGCGATCGCGCGGCGGATATGGCGCAGCGGCCACAGGCCATAGAAGGTCTGGAGCGCCGCGAGCACGATGAGGCCGAGGCCGAGCAACGCCAGGCTGGGAACCAGCACCGCGCGCACCGCGCGGACCTGAAGGTCCAGCGATTCGCGCGACTGGGCGATCTGGAAGCGCCAGTTGACCTGGCTGCCCGGCAGGATGACGTTGCGTTCGAGCACGCGCAGTTCCTCGTCGGGAAATTGCGCGCTGTCATAGGTGTGCAGGTCGTTGTCGACGTGCGGCGGCGACGGCGCCCGCAGCGTGCGCTCCCACAGCGACCGCGAGCGATAGGGTTCCTGGTCGCCGCCGCTGATCTGCCAGTAAAGGCCGCTATAGGGTTCGAGGAAGCGCTGGTCGCCGAGCGGCTCGATCAGCCGCACCTCGCCGTCGGGGCCGATCTCCGACGAGCGGATCATCGCGATCAGCACATATTCGAGGCCCGAATCGAAATTGCGCGTGATCGCCCCCGTCAGCACCCGGTCGAGCGCGAAGCCGCCGCCGATCAGCAGCACCGAAATCCAGATCGCGGCCATCGCGATCATGCGCCGCGCGAGCGAGCCGGTGATGCGGCTGGTCAGCGCGGCGGGCTTCGGCGGATCGGATTCCACCGCCGGGGCGACGTCGGCAATCTCCGTCGTCCCGCCCGGTTCGGCAATCTGGCCCTGCCCCATTCTCATCAAATCGTCATCCCGGCGAAGGCCGGGATCTCACCGCCGCAATCTCACGAACCGGCGAGATCCCGGCCTTCGCCGGGATGACGGTCAAAGGATCGGGGCACCGCATTCCCAAAGGGCCGCGCTCTAACCCTGCGGATCGTCGAGCTGGTAGCCGAGGCCGCGGATGGTGGTGATGATGTCGGCGCCCAGCTTCTTGCGGATGCGCGTCACGAACACCTCGATCGTGTTCGAATCGCGGTCGAAATCCTGATCGTAGATATGCTCGATCAGCTCGGTGCGCGACACGACCTTGCCCTTGTGGTGCAAAAGGTAGGAGAGCAATTTATATTCCTGCGCGGTCAGCTTGACCGGCTCGCCGGCCAGCGTGACGCGGCCCGAGCGGGTGTCGAGCCGGACGTCGCCCGCGGTCAGCTCGCTCGACGCATTGCCCGACGCGCGGCGGATCAGCGCGCGCAGGCGGGCGATCAGTTCCTCGGTCTGGAAGGGCTTCGCCAGATAATCGTCGGCGCCCGCGTCGAGCCCGGCGACCTTGTCCGACCAGCTGTCGCGCGCGGTGAGCACCAGCACGGGGAAATTGCGCTTCTCGCGCCGCCAGCGGTCGAGCACGGTCAGCCCGTCCACCTCGGGCAGGCCGAGGTCGAGGATCGCCGCGTCATAGCTTTCGGTCGAGCCGAGGAAATGGCCGTCCTCGCCGTCGGTCGCAAGGTCGACGGCATAGCCGGCGCCTTCCAGCGTGGCCTTGAGCTGCGGCCCCAGCGTGGGCTCGTCTTCGACAATCAAAATCCGCATGAGGACGCCTTTCCTGTGCGCCGGTGTGGCCCGGCATCTGTCCGCCGCTGTGTATCACCACGCGCGGCCATCGCAAATCGTCGTTGCAGGGGTGTGGACGCGATCAGGGCTTGCGGCCGACGATCCGGCCGGTGCGCGCGTCGACATAGACGACGACGACCTGGCTGCCGTCCATGAACTTCAGCGCATAGACCATCTGGTTCGCGTCGAACTGCGGTCCGCCGAGATAGGTCATGTCGCTGTAGGGCGGGCGCGAGCGGACCTCGGCGACCAGCCGGTTGAGCGGGATCACCTTGCCCTGCGCCGCGGCGTCGCGCAGATGATTCTGCTCGCGGTCGCCGCGCGCGTCGGCGGGAGCGCCGGCGGCGAACAGCAGGGCGGAGGCCAGTGAGAGGGTCAGGATGCGGATCATGACCGGGTTCCTACCGCGAACGCATTGAATAGGCGATGAATGACGCGGTCCACGGCCGTTCAGGCGCCATCCCGTTTCCGGAAGCCATGGTGGGCGCGACAGGGATTGAACCTGTGACCCCACCCGTGTGAAGGGTGTGCTCTACCGCTGAGCTACGCGCCCGTTCCGGACCGAAGCGGCTGGCGCCGCGCCCGAAAGCGCCACGTCCATAGCCGCTGCGACGGCGATTGCAACGGGCATTCGACGGTCGTTCACGCATAAACAAATGACTATCATATCGTTTGCACAGCCGAATGCGGATGTTCGCTTTCGGATGGGAGATGGACTTCGGCCGAAGCATGGCAGGAGATTCGCGCAGAGGCGCAGAGACCGCAGAGGATTTGGTTCACGCGGAGACGCGGGGACGCGGAGAGAAAGAAGGGGCGGCGAAGCCGCCTGTCACCCGGCAACGGACGTCTCCGGCCGAACCGGATGGCCGGTTGTCGACCACCGCTGCAACTCCGCGTCTCCGCGTCTCCGCGTGAATCCATTCGTCCCCCTCTGCGATCTCTGCGCCTCTGCGCGAATCTTCTTCCAGCCGATCCGGCCGGCATCACGGGCGCCTTGCGTTTGCAAGCGACTTGATCGCCAAACAAATCGGGCCGCGGCTTGCGCCACGGCCCGAGATGTTTCCAGCAAGGAAAGCCGTCCGCTTAGTTGACGGCGTCCTTGAGGGCCTTGCCGGCCTTGAACTTCGGCTGGTTCGACGCCGCGATGGTCATCGTCTCGCCGGTGCGCGGGTTGCGGCCGGTCGACGCCTTGCGCTTGCTGACCGCGAAGGTGCCGAAGCCGACGAGGCGGACTTCGCCGCCCTTCTTCAGCGAACCGGTGATCGCGTCGAAGACCGCTTCGACCGCCTTGCTCGCATCGCCCTTGGTCAGGCCGCTCGAATCAGCGACGGCGGCGATCAGGTCTTGTTTGTTCATGCCTAAGGAACCCCTGCATAAGGTTGAATAATGATTCATGGCCCGAAGCCATGGCGCGTCACTAACGACCTTTGGCCCCCGCTTGTCAAAGCAAAAAAAGGCCCGAAACCCCAAAAAATGACGATTTTGCGACGAAAAGCGCGCCGTCCCCGGTCCGGATCAGTGACGAATCGCGCGCTCCGGGTCGGTGGCCGCTGCGATCGGCGGCGATGCGGCGAGTTCGTCGGCCTCGGTCCACTCGATCGGTTCGACCGGCGCGACCAGCGCTTCGGCGAGCACCTGATCGACATGGCTGACCGGCACGATGCGCAGACCCTGCGTGATATTCGCCGGAATCTCCACCAGATCCTTCTCGTTTTCTTCGGGGATCAGCACCGTCTTGATCCCGCCGCGCAGCGCGGCGAGCAGCTTTTCCTTGAGGCCGCCGATCGCCAGCACGCGGCCGCGCAGCGTGACCTCGCCGGTCATCGCGACATCCTTGCGCACCGCGATGCCGGTCAGCGTCGAGATCATCGCGGTGACCATGCCGACGCCCGCCGACGGGCCGTCCTTCGGCACCGCCCCCTCGGGCAGGTGGATGTGGATGTCCTTGCGCGCGAACAGGCTGGGCTTGATGCCGTATGAGGGCGCGCGCGCCTTCACGAACGATAGGGCCGCCTGCACCGATTCGGTCATCACCTCGCCGAGCTTGCCGGTGGTGCGCACCTGCCCCTTGCCCGAGGCGGTGACCGCCTCGATCGTCAGCAGCTCGCCGCCGACCTCGGTCCAGGCGAGGCCGGTGACCGCGCCGATCTGATCCTCCAGATCGCCGATGCCATGCTTATATTTCCGCACGCCCGAATAGTCGGCGAGATTTTCGGGCGTGATGACCACGCTCTCGATCTTGCCTTCGAGGATGCGGCGCAGCGCCTTGCGCGCGAGCTTGGCGATCTCGCGCTCGAGCGTGCGCACGCCCGCCTCGCGGGTGTAATAGCGGATCAGGTCGCGCAGGCCCTCGTCGGTCAGCTCGAACTCATGCGGCTTCAGCCCGTGCGCCTCGACCTGCTTTCCGATCAGGTGGCGCTTGGCGATCTCGACCTTCTCGTCCTCGGTATAGCCTTCGAGGCGGATGATCTCCATGCGGTCGAGCAGCGGCTGCGGCAGGTTCAGCGAGTTGGCCGTCGTCACGAACATGATGTCCGAAAGGTCGACGTCGATCTCCAGATAATGGTCCTGGAACTTCGCATTCTGTTCGGGGTCGAGCACTTCGAGCAGCGCCGACGCCGGATCGCCGCGGAAATCCTGGCCGAGCTTGTCGATCTCGTCGAGCAGGAACAGCGGGTTCATCGTGCCGGCCTTCTTGAGGTTGGTCACGATCTTGCCCGGCAGCGAGCCGATATAGGTGCGGCGGTGGCCGCGAATCTCGGCCTCGTCGCGCACGCCGCCCAGCGACTGGCGCACGAACTCGCGGCCCGTCGCCTTGGCGATCGAGCGGCCGAGCGAGGTCTTGCCGACGCCCGGCGGGCCGACGAGGCACAGGATCGGCCCCTTCAG
>CALMYE010000159.1 GCA_937873425.1 uncultured Sphingopyxis sp.
CGTCGAGCAGCGCGGTGCGGTCGACGATGCGGTTCGCCATCAGATGGACGACGCCTTCCCTGCTCCGCTGCACCTCGCCCGCGACCTCCATCAGCCGCGACGCCATGACGGCGCGGCGATAGCGTTCGAACTGCCGCGCCCATAACAGCACATTGACGATCCCGCCCTCGTCCTCGATCGTGATGAAGACCGCATTGCCCTTGCCCGGCCGCTGCCGGATCAGCACGACGCCTGCGGTGCGGACCAGCGACCCATTCTTCGCCGCCGCGGTTTCGCGGCAGCTCAGTACGCCGTCGCGCGACAGGCGTGCGCGCAGAAAGGCCATCGGATGGCCCTTCAGCGACAGCCGCGTCGTCTGGTAATCGGTCAGCACATGCTCGACGAGCGGGGTGGGGGGCAGGTCGGCATCGGCCTCTTTGCCCAGCTCATCGGCCCCGGCGGCACCGAACAAGGGCAGCACTCCCTGCCGCACCCGCCGCGCGTCCCACAGCGCCGGGCGGCGTTCGAGCCCGAGCGAATTGCACGCATCGGCCTCGGCGAGCAGGCGCAGCGCGCGGGGCGGCAGGTTTGCGCGGCGCGCGAGTTCCTCGATCGACGCGAAGGGCGTGGTGCGCGCCTTGACCAGTTCCCCCGCCCATTCCTCGCGAAATCCGTCCACCTGCCGGAAACCGAGCCGCAGCGCGAGCGCGCCGTCCTCGCGGCGTTCGAGGCTGTTGTCCCAGCCGCTGAAATTGACGTCGGCGGCGCGCACCTCGACGCCATGCTCGCGCGCGTCGCGCACCAGCTGCGCCGGGGCATAGAAACCCATCGGCTGCGAGTTCAGGATTCCGCAGGCGAAGACTGCGGGGTGATAATGTTTGATCCACGAGGAGACATAGACGAGCCGCGCGAAGGACTGGGCGTGGCTTTCGGGAAAGCCGTAGCTGCCGAATCCCTCGATCTGCTTGAAGCAGCGTTCGGCGAAATCCTGCTCATAGCCGCGCGCGACCATGCCGCCGATCATCTTCTCGCGGAAATTCTCGATCGTCCCGACATTGCGGAAGGTCGCCATCGCGCGGCGCAGGCCGTTTGCCTCCTCGGGGGTGAAATCGGCCGCGACCATCGCCAGCTTCATCGCCTGTTCCTGGAACAGCGGCACGCCATAGGTCTTGCCGAGCACGTCGTGTAGTTCGTCCTCGGGGTGGGGCGGCGCGGGCTTGGGGAAATCGACAGCTTCCTCTCCGCTGCGGCGCCGCAGATAGGGATGGACCATGTCGCCCTCGATCGGGCCGGGGCGGACGATCGCGACCTGCACGACCAGATCGTAGAAGACCTTGGGTTTGAGGCGCGGCAGCATGTTGATCTGCGCGCGGCTTTCGACCTGGAAGACGCCGATGCTGTCCCCCTTTTGCAGCATCCCGTAGACTGCCGGATCGTCGCAATCGATATCGACCTCCAGCGTATGGTTGCCGAGCCCATGCTCGCGCATCAGGTCGTAGCATTTGCGGATGCAGGTCAGCATGCCGAGCGCGAGCACGTCGACCTTCATCAGCCCCAATGCGTCGATGTCGTCCTTGTCCCATTCGATGAAGGTGCGGTCCTCCATCGCGGCGTTGTGGATCGGCACCAGCTCGTCGAGCCGCCCTTCGGTCAGCACGAAACCGCCGACATGCTGCGACAGGTGGCGCGGCGCGCGCAGCAGCTCGCCGACGAAGCGGTGCAGCCGCTCGATCTCGCCATTCACCGGATCGAGCCCGGCCTCGACGAGCCGCTGGACCGGCACTTCGTCGCCCCAGCTGCCCCAGCTGGTGTCGGCGAGCCGCGCGGTGACGTCCTCGCTCAGCCCCAGCGCTTTGCCGACCTCGCGGATCGTGCTGCGCGCGCGGTAATGGATGACGGTGGCGGCGATGCCCGCCCGCTTGCGGCCATAGCGTTCGTAGATATGCTGGATCACCTCCTCGCGCCGCTCATGCTCGAAATCGACGTCGATGTCGGGCGGCTCGTCGCGCTCGGCCGACATGAAGCGCGAAAAGAGCAGCGCGTGCTTCATCGGATCGACCGAGGTCACGCCGAGCAGGAAGCAGACGATCGAATTGGCGGCCGAGCCGCGCCCCTGGCAGAGGATCGGCGGGTCCTGCGACCGGGCGAAACGGACGAGGTCGTAAACGGTCAGAAAATAATAGACATAGCTGCGCCTGCGGATCAGCCGAAGCTCGTTGCCGACCAGCTTTCGGACTTTCTTGGGAAGCGGAACGCCATAGCGTTCTTCCGCCGCGCTCTTCACCAGATGGTGCAGATAGTCGAAAGGTTTCCAGCCCGGCGGCACCGGCTCGTGCGGATATTCGTAGCGCAAATCGTCGAGCCGGAAGGCGATGCGCGCGAGCAGCTTCGCGCTCTCGGCAACCGCCTGCGGACAGCCGCGGAACAGCCGTTCCATCTCGGCGGGCGCCTTCAGGTGGCGTTCGCCATTGGCGTGGAGCAGCCGGCCCGCCTTCTGCACGGTCGTGCCTTCGCGGATGCAGGTGACGATGTCGTGCAGCGGGCGCTGCGCCGCGGTCGCATAGAGCGCGTCATTGGTGGCGAGCAGCGGCACGCCGGCCGCCGCCGACAGGGCTTCGCGCTCGGCCAGCCGCCGCGCATCGGCTCCCGCGCGCGGCATCGCCGCCGCCAGCCACACCGATTTCAGTCTCGCCCGTTTGAGCGTGCGGAGCAGCGCTTCGTCGCCGCCCGTCACGATCAGCAACAGGTCGTCGCAATGTTCCAGCAGGTCTTCGAGATGGAGGATGCAGTCGCCCTTCTCGGCGCGGAGGTTGCCGGTCGAGAGCAGCCGCGTCAGCCGCCCCCAGCCGTGCCGCGTCGCAGGATAGGCGACGATGTCGGGCGTGCCGTCGGCGAAGACGAGGCGGGCGCCGGCGGCGGGCCGGGAGCCCCCCCCCGTTTCGGGCTGCCCGGCCCGCCAATCCTTTAGGAAGGCCCCCCCCCCCCCCCCCCCCCCGCCGCCGGTGCGGTCGGCGATGCCGATGCCGCTCATCCCCAGCTCGATCGCGCGCGCGACCATCTCGGCGGGGTGCGAGGCGCCGCGCAGGAAGGAATAGTTGGTCGCGGCGACCAGCTCGGCGAAGCGGGGTTCGGGACAGGGAGGCATCATTCTTACCCCGTTCGCTCCCTGCCTCCGCGGGGGCAGACTGGCCCTATTCCTCCCCGCTCGCGGGGAGGTGGCAGCCCGCAGGGCTGACGGAGGGGGGTGGCGCCATCACGCGGACGCCGCGTCAGGACGCGAACCCCCTCCACCGCCTTCGGCGGTCCCCCTCCCCGTGCCGGGGAGGAATGACGACCCCCTTCGACTGGCTTGCAGGCGGTCATGCGAACAGCCCGTGGATATACCAGCGCGGGTCGGGCTTCTCGTCGTAAAGGCCGTGGCGGAACAGCCAGTAGCGGCGCCCGCGGGCATCCTCGACGCGGTAATAGTCGCGCGTGAGGCCCGCATTGTCGCTGCGGCGCCACCATTCGCTCGCGATGCGCTCGGGGCCTTCGTAGCGGCGGATGTCGTGCGTCGCGCGGCGCCAGCGGAAGCGGTGCGGCGGGCCGTCGGGGACCTCGGCGATCACCTCGATCGGCTGCGGCGGGTCGAGCAGGTAGAAGGGACGGAGCGGCGGTTCGCCCGGCAGCGGCTCGGGCCAGGGGGCCGGCGCGGGCGCGTCGATCGCGGGCAGCGCGAGCTGCGCCTGCTCGGGAATATGGGTGTCGGCGGGGCGCAGGCGCGCGACCCGCTCGCGCCCGAGCCGCACCGTCAGCCGTTCGGCGAGTTCGTCGGTCGCCGCCTGCCGCACCGCGCCGCCTTCCAGCTTCAGCTGCGTCGCGCCGAGCGCTTCGAGCCGCGGGACGGCCAGGCGGATCATGTCGAAGCCGAAACCGGGGTCGATCGGGTCGCGCAGCGTCTCGATGCGTTCGGCGAACAGGCGCAGGACCGGCGCGGCGTCGCGCGTCGGGCGCCCCGTCTCGACTTCGATCGTTCGCGCGAGCCCGTCGCTGCGGAAGAAGGTCGCGCAGACATGGCGCGCGCCCTTGCCGCGTTCGGCCATCGCCGCGGCCGCTTCGTCCATCAACTCGCCGAGGACGCGCATCGCATGCGGTGTGCTCGCGACCGGTTCGGCGAAGCGGCGTTCGGCGATCACCGGCGGCAGGCTGCGGCGCGGGTCGAGCGGGCTCGGCGCGTCGCCGAGGATGCGGCGCAGCGCGGTCGCCGCCCCGGCGCCGAAGCGCGCGGCGAGGTTCGCCATCGGACGGCTCGCCAGATCGCCGATCGTCTTCAGCCCCGCGCGGACCAGTGCGGTCGTCGCCTCCGGTTCGAGTTCGAGCGCGGCGACGGGCAGCCGGCGGATCGCCGCCGCCTCGTCGGGCGCGGGCAGCGCCTGGTGCCGCGCGAGCGCGCGCGCCGCGTCGGGGGTGCCGGCGAGCGCGAGGCGCAGCGTCATGCCGAGCCCTGCGATGCGCGCTTCGAGGTCGGCGGCGAGCGCCGCCTCGCCACCGCACAGATGCGCGGCACCGGTGATGTCGAGGGCCAGCCCGTCGGGCGCGTCGATCGCGACGAGCGGCGTGTAGCGCGTGCAGCCGAGCGCGAGCCGGTCGAGCCAGGCGGCATCGGCGACGGGATCGTCGGGCGCGACGATCAGCTCCGGCGCCTGCGCCCGCGCGTCGGCGAGCGGCATGCCGGCGCGGAAGCCCAATGCCGCCGCGCGCGCATCGACCCCGGCAAGGCGCAGCGCCCCGCGCTGCTTCGCGGCGACGACGAGCGGGGCGTCAGGCGGCCGCGGCGCGGCGCGCAGCCGGCGCTCGGCGGGCAGGAAGGGGAAGAACAGCGCCAGACAGCGCCGCGTCCCGGAAGCTTCGTTCGTCACGGTTCCACTCCAGCCGCCAGCGCATGCCGGCGGGGCCGGCGCGCCAGCGCAGCAATTCGAGGTCGAAGGCGGGCCCCCCCGCCGCCTCGGCGGCGAGCGCGGCCGAGGGGGCGGCGCGCACGTCCCAGCGCGTCTCGGCGACGCTCGGCACGGGGCTCGCGGCGAGGCGCAGCATCAGCAGCGTCGTCCCGGCGCCACGCGCCGCGAGCACCAGGCGGCGCCCGGCGGTGAGGTCGAGCGCGGGCATCGCCCCCCAGCTTTCGACCACCACCGCCGCCGATCCGGGCGCCCGCGCGGCGTCGTTCGCGGCGCGCAGCAAGGCGGACGCATCCCCCGCCTCGACGATCAGCAGCCGGCCGGGATCGCCGCCGAGCTCGGCGAAGCCCGGTCCATAGACCTGCCCTGCCCGTCGCGCGCCGTCATCCATCCGCAGCCACAGGATCGGCGCATCGCCTTCGCCGCACAGCGCGAGCAGCGCGGCGAAGGCCGCGGCGCTCGCGGCATCGAGCGCGTCGGCGGCGAAGAATTCGTGCATCCGCCCCCGCGCCAGTCCGCCGCCGAGCGCGGCGTCGAAGCCCGCATGGCCGCTTGCGATCCGGCCCGCCCCCTCGGCGCGCGGCTCCGCGTCGCCGGCGATCCGGGCGAGGCGCCGGCGCAGTCCGGCGAGAGAGGGGTGCGACTCGCTCAATATATGTTCCTGATTTGTTCTATTAGCGCTTTTGGCGCGGCGCTTGTCAAGCCAGCGACCAGTCATGGTCGATTCGTTCATATCTCTCATGTGTCCCCGCGAAGGCGGGGACCCAGAGCGGCATGGAACCCACGTCGGCTCTCTCCCGCCCTGGGCTCCCGCCTCCGCGGGAGCACACGGCTTTTCCCTCGAAACTGTCGCAATGATTCAGGCCGGAACGAACAACGCCCGGCTCTCGCGCACCTCGGCATCGAGCCAGTCGATGAAGGCGCGGATGCGCGGCTGCGGGGCGACGTCGCGGTGGA
>CALMYE010000160.1 GCA_937873425.1 uncultured Sphingopyxis sp.
ATCCTGACGAACCGCAACCGGCGCTGGGCCGCATGGGCGGCGCGGCGGATGGAGAGGCCGGGGACCGTGCTGGTCGCGGTCGGCGCGGGGCATCTGGTGGGCGAGGACGGGCTGCCGGCGCTGCTGGAAGCAGAGGGGCTGAAGGTGACGCGGGTGCAGTAGCCGGGGCTATGCGGGCGGCTTACGCCGGTCTCCCCTCCCGCAAGCGGGAGGGGCAGCGAGACTTGGGCGCCCCGCGCCCTAGTCGCAGCGGGGTGGGCCATCGCAACGTCGCTGCCCACCCCCGCCCCTCCCGCAAGCGGGAGGGGAGATATACGCCTCCAACCGGCCGTCAGTAGCCGCCCCACACGCTTTCCTCCTCCCACCCGCTTGCATTTCCGCCGCTTCCCCGCTATGCGCCCGCGCTTCCGTCATGGTCATCCCTGGAGGCGTGGCGGAACCGT
The DNA here is from genome assembly GCA_937873425.1 of uncultured Sphingopyxis sp. Classification (GTDB taxonomy): domain Bacteria; phylum Pseudomonadota; class Alphaproteobacteria; order Sphingomonadales; family Sphingomonadaceae; genus Sphingopyxis. Next base: position 444 of record CALMYE010000160.1, read on the forward strand.
GTAATCTGTTTCGGAGAAATATTATGAGCGATCAGCTGACGCTGACGGCCGAGACGCGCGAACGCGGAGGCAAGGGAGCCTCGCGCGAGCTGCGTCGCAATGGCCGCGTCCCCGCCGTCGTCTATGGCGGCAAGGAAGAACCCCTGATGATCCACGTCGAGGAAAAGCTGCTGATGAAGCAGCTGATGACGGGTCACTTCATGAACTCGGTCGTGATGATCGAAGTGGGCGGCAAGACCGTCCGCACCCTGCCCAAGGACGTCGCCTTTCACCCGGTCAAGGATCGCCCGATCCACGCCGACTTCCTGCGCATCGCCAAGGACGCCAAGGTCCAGGTCGCGGTGCCGGTGGTGTTTGCGAACGAGGAGAAGTCGCCGGGCCTGAAGCGCGGCGGCGTGCTGAACATCGTCCGCCACGAGCTGGAGCTCGTCTGCGAAGCCGACAAGATTCCCGACGACATCGCGATCGACGTCACCGGATTCGACGTCGGCGATTCGATCCACATCAGCCACGTCACCCTGCCCGCGGGCGTCGAGAGCGCGATCACCGACCGCGACTTCACCATCGCGACGATCATCGCCCCGTCGGCGCTGAAGTCGAGCGACGGCGACACGAGCAAGGACGAGGGCGAAGCCGCCGAAGGCGGCGAGTAAGCCCGGACATGACGCCATCTTAGCCCCTCCCCTTCAGGGGAGGGGTTGGGGTGGGGGTCCGCGGAGTAGCGCCAAGCCAGGCGCCCACCCCGCTGCGACTAGCCGGCAAGCCGGCAAGTCTCGCTGCCCCTCCCCTGAAGGGGAGGGGTTTTCGATATGCAGCTCTGGGTCGGTCTCGGCAATCCCGGGCCTCAATATGCGATGCACCGGCACAATGTCGGCTTCATGGCCGCCGACGTCATCGCCGATATCCACGGCTTTCCAGCGCCCGCGAAGAAATTTCAGGGCTGGCTGCAGGACGGCCGCATCGGATCGCAGCGTATCCTGCTGCTCAAGCCCGCGACCTTCATGAACGAGAGCGGACGCAGCGTGCGCGCCGCGATGGATTTCTACAAGCTGACGCCGCAGGACGTCACCGCCTTCTACGACGAACTCGACCTCGCGCCGATGAAGGTCCGGGTGAAGCGCGGCGGCGGGGCGGCGGGGCATAACGGCATCCGCAGCATGATCGCCCATATCGGCGACGATTTCCGCCGCGTGCGCATCGGCATCGGCCATCCGGGCGAAAAGCATCGCGTGACCGGCCATGTGCTGGGCAATTACCACAAGAGCGAGATCGAGCCGCTGACCGACCTGCTCGGCGCGATCGCGGCGGAGGCTGCGTGGCTGGCCGAGGGCGACGACGCGCGGTTCGTCAGCGATATGGCGCTGCGGTTGCAGGGATAGTGCGCAGATAGAAGACCGGTTGCGACCGGTTTCGGGCATCTTGACTCCCCTCCCTTTTAGGGAGGGGCTGGGGGTGGGTAGCCGCCAGAGGCGGCGTTCTTTCTTTTGGCTCGCTTCGCTCGCACCCACCCCTAACCCCTCCCTGAAAGGGAGGGGAATGGCTTGAATCCACCCCAAAGCAGTCATCGCCTTCGAATAGGCCTTTCCTAAATTATTTCACTGTGCCAGCTTTGACCCGGCTCTTTTGATTGGTGGATGAAAACGCGAAACATAGCCGAGGCCGCAGCACATCGCGAAGTCCAGATCAGTGCGGCACAGGGCTGAACTTTCCTGAACTTTGGAATATCGCGCAGCGATTGCACCGACCCGACCCGGCACCGTTCAAGACGGTCGTGGCGGCTCACCACCCCAAAGCCCCCCCGCTCCGGATTTTGCGCTGCGACCGCTTTCATGCATGATGCCCCCGAAAGGAGTTATCCCCCATGCCCGAATTGTCCGATCGTTCGTCCCCCAGCCGCCGCCAGCTGCTCGCCGGAGCCGCCGCACTGACCGCCGCCGCTCCGCTGCTCGCCCGCGCCGCGGAGCCGCTCGCGCCCGGCGCGCTCAAGGGGCGCACCGTGCTGATCACCGGGGCATCGAGCGGCTTCGGCCGCGTTGGCGCGCTGCTCTATGCGGGCCTGGGCGCCAGGGTGATCGCGACGATGCGGAACCTGCCGCGCCCCGAGGCCGAAAGCCTCGCGGCCGAAGCGGCAAAGGACGGGCTCGACCTGCATATCGTCGAGATCGACGTCACCAGCGACACATCGGTCGCGGCGGGCGCCGCGAAGGCGCTGGAAATCGCCGGCGGGCGGATCGACACGCTGATCAACAATGCCGGCATCGGCATCTCCGGCCCGGTCGAGGTGCAGGACATGGAGGCGACGCGGCTCGCCTTCGAGACCAATGTGCTGGGCATCCAGCGCATGATCCGCGCGCTGCTGCCGCAGATGCGCGCGGCGAAGAGCGGGCAGATCTTCAACATCTCGTCGCAGCTCGGCCGGGTGATCGTGCCGGGCGGGGGCCATTATTCGGCGACCAAATTCGCGGTCGAGGCGCTGTCCGAACAGCTCGCCTATGAGCTGGTGCCGCACGGGATCGAGGTGACGGTGATCCAGCCGGGCGGCTATCCGACCAAAGTGTGGGTCAACCGCAATGTCTATACCGGCGCGCTGCGCGAGCGGACGGCGCCCGAACTGCTCGCCGCTTATGCGCCGTTCACGCGCGGCATGGGGACCGAGGACGGCAGCGGGCGCAGCACCGACATCGCCGACGTGCCGCGCGCGATCGCCGGGATCATGGCAATGCCCGCCGGCACGCGCCCGCTGCGCCGCGCGGTGCATCCGGGGAACAAGCCGCAGGAGGCGATCAACAAGGTGTCGGCCGAGGTGCAGCTCGCGTGGCTGGGCGGCGGGCCGCTCGGACCGCTGGTGAAGGCGGTCCACGACTGAGCGGTCAGCGCTTGGCGGCGGGACGGACGGGCGGCGGCGGGCGTGTGCCGTCGGCGGTCGGCGACAGCAGGATCACGCACATGCGGCGATGCACCGGATGCGCGCCGCAGCCGACCCCGGCGTAACGATAGTCGGGCCGCAGCACCGAGGTGCGGTGGCCGCGCCCCGGCACCCCGTCGCCGACCACCAGCTGCTCGATCACCGACGCGGGATCGGCGTGGCCATAGGTGATGACCTCGCCCACATAAGGCCCGCCGCCGCGCGCGACGACGCGCTGCGCCGGTCCCCGCCCATTCTCCCGATGCCCGAGCCCGCCCGAACGCGACTGTTCGGCGACGAGGTCGGCGGCGGCGCGCGTCAGGACCGGCCCCGCCTCCAGCGTCGGCACGGGCGTCGCGGCGCGCAGCGCGGCGACCGCCTCGTCCACCGCGGCGACGCCCTCGCTGGTCCGGATGTCGATCTCGCCGCGGTTGCGGCCGCGCAGGATCATGCCGTCGAAGCGCGCGCGCGTCGCGGCGATGCTGCGCGAATAGCCGGGCGGATCGGCGCGCAGCGCGTTGAGCTCGCCGAGCACCTGCGCCTCGAAGCTCGGCGGTGCGGCGGCGAGACCGGCGCCCGACAGCGCCGCCGCCATGCCGCAAAGGCCCGCGAAGATCACGGCGCGCGCGGTCATCCCCATCCCGGCCGATAGGGATCGAGGGCGCCAAGGCGGTGCAGGTCCGCGACCAGCGCCGCGATCTCCTCCGGCGGCTGGTGCGCGAACTTCGCCTGCAATTCCTCGACCGAAAAGGCCGGGCGCTCGACGATGTAGCGCGCGACATCCTCGAGCGCTCCGACCGGCACGGCGCGCCCCGCGACATGGAGCGCTGCACCGCTTTCCGGCGTCGCGAGGTCGAGCTGCACCCGGGTGCGCGCATAGAAATCGAGCGCGGGCCGATGCGGGAGCGACATGCCGGCGGGCGGCTTCGCGAGCCGTCGCTGCTCGTTCGCCACCAGGTCGCGGAACCGCCGGGTCCGCATCAGTGCCGTCACCCGGTCCCCGAGGAACGACAGCCGCTCTGTCAGCGCTGTCCCTGCCTCATCCTCCGCCGCGGGGAGATAGGCACGGAAATGTGAATCCTCGACCGCCAGCTCCTCCAGCAGCGCGAAGAGGATCTTGCCGACGAGCGGCGCGAAGCCGAAGGTCAGGTGCAGCGACGCCGTATCGGTCGCAATCGCGTCGTGGAAGAAGCCGCGCGGGATATAGAGCAGATCACCGGGACGCGTGGTGACTTCCATCATCACCGCGCCCTTCGCCGCGTCGATCGCCTGCTGCGCGCCCTCGCCGGTCAGCGTCGTCAGCGGATTGTCGGCGCGGTTCTGATAGATGCGCCAGCGCTTTTCCCCCTCGCAATGCAGCGCAAGCACCTCGTGCGTGTCGCAATGCGATGCGAAAGCCTGAACGCCTTGGAACGAAGCGTAGAAATTGGCGCTCGCCGCCGCGCCGAAGCGCCGCGCCAGCATGTCGGTCAGCGTAGCGATGTCGGGCGCGATCCGCTCCACCGCGTCGACAACGAGGCTCGCGCCCATCGCCAGGAAATTCTCGACCTGCCGGACATTGGCGAGCCGCGGCCCCTGCCCCTCCATATAGAAATCGGGATCGACCGGCTGGCTGTTCATGATCAGCTTGACATTCGCCTCGGTCCAGTGCGGGCGGATATGGAACAGTGTGTTGAAGCGGTCCCAGCCGAAGCGAGGGCGCCGGTTGCCTGCGCCTCCGGGTAGCAGCACGGGCTTCTTTCCCCAGTAATCGCGGAAGAATTCCTCCGCGCTCATCGGCGCGATCAGATCGTCGAAGGTCATCGCGCCGGGATAGCGCAGCCGCGCCAAGCCTGTCGAGCATCTCCGCAGGGCTGGAAAAACGCGGCGCGAGCGGCTAGCGCGCCAGCCATAGCGGCGCCCTCCGGCGCCCTCGATCACGAAAGACCGGTTTTCATGGGTTTCAAATGCGGAATCGTCGGCCTTCCCAATGTCGGCAAGTCCACCCTGTTCAACGCGCTGACCGAGACGCAGGCGGCGCAGGCGGCCAATTATCCCTTCTGCACGATCGAGCCGAACATCGGCAATGTCGCCGTGCCCGACGCGCGGCTCGACAGGCTGGCGGCAATCGCGGGCAGCCAGAAGATCATCCCGACGCAGCTCGCCTTCGTCGATATCGCCGGGCTGGTGCGCGGGGCGTCGAAGGGCGAAGGGCTGGGCAACCAGTTCCTCGGCAACATCCGCGAGGTTGACGCGATCGTGCATGTGCTGCGCTGTTTCGAGGATGACGACATCCAGCATGTCGAGAACAGGGTCGATCCGGTCGCCGACGCCGAGACGGTCGAGACCGAACTGCTGCTGTCCGACCTCGAAAGCCTGGAGAAGCGTGTTCCGGCCTTCCAGAAAAAGGCGACCGGCGGCGACAAGGAGGCCAAGGCGGCGGCCTCGGTGCTCGGGCAGGCGCTGGAACTGCTGCGGCAGGGCAAGCCCGCGCGGCTGACCGAGCCGAAGGACCCCGAGGAAGAACGCATCCTGAAGCAGGCGCAGCTGCTCACCACCAAGCCGGTCCTCTATGTCTGCAACGTCGAGGAAGCCAATGCGGCGGCGGGCAATGCGCACAGCGCGGCGGTGTTCGCGCGGGCGGAGGCCGAGGGCGCGCAGGCGGTGATCGTGTCGGCGGCGATCGAGAGCGAACTGGTCGGCATGGAGGCCGACGAGCGCATGCTGTTCCTCGAGGAGATGGGGCTGCACGAAACCGGGCTCGCGCGCGTGATCCGCGCGGGGTACGAGCTGCTCCATCTGCTGACCTTCTTCACCGTCGGGCCGAAGGAGGCGCGCGCCTGGACCGTCCACAAGGGCGCGACCGCGCCCGAGGCGGCGGGCGAGATCCACAGCGATTTCCAGAAGGGCTTCATCCGCGCCGAAAC
>CALMYE010000161.1 GCA_937873425.1 uncultured Sphingopyxis sp.
GGCTCGACAGCACGGCGATCGCGATATTCAGCCGCCCGCTGCTCGCCGATCCGGCGGAGCATCCGGTCTTCACCACCTGGCACGACGAGCGCGGCCACGACGAGCGCGCGCTGGCGGCGAGCGTCGCCGCGAAACTCGGCTATCGCCATGTCGAGGTGCCGGTCGATCTTCAGGGCTATTTCACCCCCGACTGGCTCGAGCGCTTTGCCCGGATGCAAGACCAGCCGCTGTCCGGGGGCAGCCATTTCAACGAATATGCGCTGTTCAAGGCGGCGCGCGAGCACGGCGTCACCGTCTTTCTCGACGGCCAGGGATCGGACGAATATTTTGGCGGCTATGGCGAATATTGGTTCGCGGCGCAGCGCGCGGCGCTGTGGTCGGGGCGCTTCGGCGAGCTATGGCAGAATCTGCGCGGGCGGAGCGCTGCGACGGGCGACCCGTTCGGGCTGACCGTGCGCAAGTGGATCGCGCGGCAGCTCGGCGTCGTGCCGCTCATCTCGCCGCTGATGGACGGCGCCTTCGTGCAGGACGTCGAGGGCGCGATCGGCGGCGACATGCTGCTGCCGCGCGACTTCGAGGCACTGGTGCTCGCCGAGCTGGGGCGCCTCTCCATTCCCTATCAGCTGCATTCGCAGGACCGTTTCGCCATGGCCTTCGGGGTCGAATCGCGCCTGCCCTTCCTCGATTACCGGCTGGTCGAATATGTCGCCGGGCTGCCCGTGCGCTACCGCGTGGGCGGCGGCTGGCAGAAGCGCATCCTCCGCGACGCGATGCACGAGCTGCCCGACGCGGTGCGCTGGCGTCGGCAAAAGAACGGCTTTTCCTCGCCCGACGCCGGCTATTGGGCGACGCAGAACGGGCGGATGCGCGCGATGATCGACGATGCGCTCGACCTGCTCGCGCCGCTCGTCGATACGGGGCTGGTGCGCCGCCGCCTCGATGCCTTGGCCGCGACGACCGACGATTATGACGAGGCGATGTTCCGCTTGATCAGCCTCTCCGCCTGGGTCAGGGCGTTCGATGTTTCGCTCTGAAGGACAGATTCCTTGATTTCGCGCCTGCTGAAGCTGCGGCATTCCTCCTTCCTGCGCAGCACCGCGACGCTGTCGGGCGGGCAGCTGCTCGCGACCATGATCGGCTTCAGCTTCGCGCCGATCCTCAGCCGCCTCTATACGCCGCAGGACTATGGCGTGCTCGCGACCTATACGGCGGTCGCAGTCATCCTGGGGATGATCGCCAATCTCTGCCTGTCGCGCGCGGTCGTCGCCGAGGCCGACGAGGATCAGGCGCATGCCCTGCTCGGGCTGTGCCTGCTTCTTGCCATCGGGTTTGCGGGCTTGACGCTGGGCCTGGTGCTGCTGTTCAGCGCGGTGGATTTCGCCGGTCTCGAACAGCTCGGCTTCTGGCTGTTCCTGCTGCCCGCGACGGTCCTGGCGTCGGGTACCGGTTCGGCGTTGCTCGCCTGGGCCAATCGCCACCACCGCTATCGGCTGATGAGCAGCTATCAGCTCGTCAACGTCATCGGTGCCTCGGGCGGCGCGCTGGCGCTGGCCTGGGCCGGTTTCGGACCGCGCGGGCTGATGCTCGGCTATTTCCTCGGCCAGTTCGCCGCGCTGCTGTGCATCTGGGTCGGCAACCGCGACGTGCTGCCGTCGCTGCGGCGGGTGAATTGGACGCGGATGAAGCGGGCCGGCGGAGCGCACCGCAACTATATGGTCTGGACGACGCCGACGGCTCTGATCGAGAATATCTCGTCCGCTTCGCCGGTGTTGGTGCTGTCCTTCTGGGGCAATATGCTGGGGATCGTCGGCCACTACAACCGCGCGCGCGGGCTGCTGATGATGCCGATGGGAATGCTCGGCAGTTCGATCGCGCAGGTGTTCTTCCGCCGCGCGGCGCAGGACATGGCGCGCGACGGGCATTGCCGGACGATCTTCTGGCGCCTGATCGCCGGCATGACGGCGATCAGCCTGCCCAGCTTCGCCGTCCTCGCGCTGATCGCCCCGCAATTGTTCGTCTTCGTGCTCGGCCCGCAATGGAGCGAGGCGGGCCATATCGCGCGCATTCTGGCGCCGGTGATGGCGCTGCAACTGATCGTCATGCCCGCATCGAAGGTGATTTGGCTCTATGGCCGCCAGCGGCTCGATTTCTTCCTGTCGGTGCTGTTCGCGGTGACGACCACGTCCGCGGTCGCATCGGTCGCCTTCCTCGGTTTCGAGCCGGAAATCGCCATCGACGTCTTTGCCGGCGTCCAGATATTGCTATACCTCGCCTATCTCGCCAGCAGCATCCTGATCGTCGAACGCGATCACCGGGCCAGACAGGAACAGATCGCGGAAACGGCACCGATACGGAAATGATCACCATCGTCGACTATGATGCCGGAAATCCGCGCTCGATCATCAACATGCTGGCCTATCTCGGTCACCGTGCCGAACTGACGGGCGATCCCGACCGCATCGCGAAGGCCGATCGGCTGATCCTGCCCGGGGTCGGCAAGTTCGACTGGGGGATGGGCCGGCTGCACGAAAAGGGCCTCGCCGCGCCGCTCGACGAGGCGGTGACCGCGCGCAAGGTGCCGATGCTCGGCATCTGCCTCGGCGCGCAACTGCTGACGCGCGGCAGCGAGGAGGGCGAGCGGCCCGGCTTCGGCTGGGTGCCCGCGCGCACCGTCGCCTTCGACCGCGCCCGCATCGGCGCGAAGCTCAAGGTGCCGCACATCGGCTGGGCCGACACCGAATGGAGCACGGGCTGCCGCCTTTCCGTTCCGACTGCCGATCCCCGCTATTATTATGTCCACAGCTTCCATATCCTGTGCGACGATCCCGCCACCGAATTGTGCCGGGCGACGCACGGCTACGGCTTCGCCGCCGGGGTCGAGCGCGACAATGTCTTCGGCGTCCAGTTCCACCCGGAAAAGAGCCTGTCCTTCGGCATGGCCGTCCTCCGGCAGTTCGCGGGATTGTGATGCGATGACCGGCGGCGCGCTCCCCAACCTGATCGTCATCGGCGCGATGAAGTGCGGCACGACCAGCCTCAACGACTATCTCGCGCTGCATCCGCAGATCCACATGGCGGCGGCGAAGGAAATCAACTGGTTCTCCGGCGAACAGGCGCACCGGCCGATCGAATGGTACAAGGCGCAGTTCGACCCCGCATTTCCCGTGCGCGGCGAAGCGTCGCAGAACTACAGCAAGGCACATCACCCCTTCTACCGCGATGCCCCCGCCCGCATGGCCGAACTGATTCCCGACGCGAAGCTTCTCTATATCGTCCGCGATCCGATCGAGCGCTATCGCTCGCATATCGTCGAGAACAACCTCGACGAGCCCGACGAGGATAGGGCGTGGAACCTCGCCAACGACCATCATTTCGAGACGGGGCGCTACGCTTGGCAGCTGAAGCCCTTTCTCGAACATTATCCGATGGAACAGATCATGGTCGTCGACAGCGACGATCTTCGCCGCGACCGGTTGGCGACGATGAACGGAATTTTCGCCTTTCTGGGCGTAGATGCGGTGACCGACCCCGGACTCTTCGTATTCGAATCGAACACGATCGATTCAAACATGGCGCCGCTGCACTGGCGGCTGTCGTTGCCCTACCGGATCGCGCACCGTCTTGCGCCGTTCGACTTCCACCGCTTCATGGCGCACCCTTTCATCCGGCGTCATTTCTATCCCGCGCTTCTAAAGCCCGATCTGTCCGACGAGGAAATCGCCCGGCTTCGCGAGCGCTACGCGCCCGACGTCGCCGAACTGCGCGCGCTGACCGGCCAGGCGTTCGCCGGCTGGCAGGTCTGAATGCGCCGCGTCCGCGTCATTCCCGTGCTGACCATCGATCGCGACCGGCGGCTGGTGAAGACGGTTCGCTTCGGCAAGCGCACCTATATCGGCGATCCGATCAACGCGGTGCGCATCTTCAACACCAAGATGGTCGACGAACTGCTGCTGCTCGACATCGATGCGACGGTCGACGGACGCGCACCGCCGTTCGAGGCGATCGGCGATATCGTCGAGGAAGCCTTTCTGCCGATGGGCTATGGCGGCGGCATCCGCAGCGTCGAGGATGCGGCGGCGCTGTTCGCGCTCGGCCTCGAAAAGGTCGTGCTGTCGAGCGAGGCGCTGACGCGGCCCGCGCTGGTCACCGAAATCGCCGAGCGGTTCGGCGCGCAGGCAGTCGCGGTCGCGCTGCCCCATGCGAAAAAGCTGCTCGGCGGGCAGCAGGTGCTGACGCGCAGCGGCAAGGACAAGACGGGACTGTCGCCGGTCGAAGCGGCGAAAGCGATGGCGGCGGCGGGCGCGGGCGAGATCATCCTGACCAGCATCGACCGCGACGGCAAATGGTCCGGATATGATCTTGCAACGATCGCCGATGTGGCGGGCGCCGTCGACGTGCCGGTGGTGGCGTGCGGCGGCGCGTCGGGTCTCGACGATTTCCTGCCCGCGATCCAGAACGGCGGCGCTTCGGCGGTGGCGGCGTCCAGCCTGTTCGTCTATCGCGCCTCCGGACAGGGCGTGCTGATCTCCTACCCCGACGAAGGCGACCTGCGCGACCACCTGTTCCAACAGCTCGATTGAACGGAATATCGTGACCCAGGCCAGCTCTCCCCTGCCCTCGCCATCGGTGCAGATGTGCACGCGCACCGTGATGGACGGCAGCGACCCGGACATAAGCTTCGACGCCGATGGCATCTGCAACTATTGGCACGAATATCGGGACTTCGCCGCCAGCCTGCCGAGCGCCGAGGACAGGAAGGCGCGGCTCGACAGGCTGATCGCCGACGTACGCGCCGACGGCCGGGGCAAACCCTATGACTGCGTGATCGGTCTCTCCGGCGGGGTGGACAGCAGCTATGTCACCTGGCTCGCGCGCGAGTGGGATCTGCGGCCGCTGATCGTCCATTTCGACAATGGCTGGAACAACGAACTGGCGGTCCGCAATATCGAGAATATCTGCAAGAAACTCGGTTTCGAACTCAACACCTTCGTGATGGACTGGGAGGAGTTCCGCGACCTTCAGCGCGCCTATTTCAAGGCGTCGGTGGTCGATCTGGAGGTGCCCACCGATCATATGATCATGGGCGCGCTCTATCGCCTCGCCGCGAAGCACAAGCTCAAATATATCCTCTCGGGCGTCAACCAGGCGACCGAATGGCTGATGCCGCCGACGTGGATCTATGCAAAATACGACCTCGTAAACCTCAAGAATATTCACAAAAAATTCGGAGAAAGGCCGCTCAAGAAGCTGCCCGCGCTCGGCGTCTGGCAGCGCGCCTGGTATCAGCTGGTGCGCGGCGTCCATTCCGAACCCGTGCTCGACCTCGTCGATTACGACAAGGCGGCGGCCAAGGAGTTGCTGATCCGCGAACTCGACTGGGTCGATTATGGCGGCAAACATTATGAATCGCTCTTCACCCGCTTCTATCAGGGATACATCCTTCCGCACAAATTCGGGGTCGACAAACGCAAGGCGCATCTGTCGAACCTGATCCTGTCGGGCCAGATGACGCGCGAAGAGGCGCTGCGCGAACTGCAGCAGCCGACCTATGACGAGGTGCTGCAGGAACGCGACAAGGCCTATGTGCGGAAAAAGCTCGGTTTCACCGAAAGCGAGTTCGAGGCGGTTTTGACGCTGCCGAACCAGCGGCACGAAATCTATGGCACCGACCGCGGCCAGCGCGACCTTTATTTCCGCATCGTCGGCACGCTGGGCCGCGCCTTGCGCGCGGTCGGCCTGAAACGCTGAACCGATGGCCGCGCCGATCGACCTGCTGGGCGATCCGCTCGGCATCGTCCTGCTTTCGCCTCAGCCCTGGGACGGAATTCAGGTTTCCAAGCATCACTACGCCCGAGAATTGGCGGCGCTCGGCCACCGGATTTTCTTCGTCAATCCTCCGGGCGGCGCCGACGCGGTTCGGCTGCGCGCGACCGACGTCGACGGCATCCGGATCGTCGATCATCCGCCGATGCCGCTGCGGCGCGCGCGCTTTCGCCTGCGGCCGCTGTTCGACATGGCCGCCCGGCGCCGCGCCGCGGCGATTGTCAGAGCCACCGGGCCGGTCGATCTGGTCTGGGATTTCGACAATACGCGCCAGTTCGCCGACCATCGCGCATTCGGCGCCGGGCGCTCGCTGTTGCATGCCGTCGACCGTCTCGAAGTCGGCGACCCGCGGACCGCGCGCGCGGATCTGGTGGTGACGATCGATGCCGTACTGGTTCCGGCGTCGCGTGGCGCGGCACCGCCGCTCGTCGTCGGC
>CALMYE010000162.1 GCA_937873425.1 uncultured Sphingopyxis sp.
CCGACCCGCGCATCACCAACCCGCGCCGCCTCGGCACCATCGCCGCGCTCGACATTGTCGTGCCGGACGGCGGCTATCTCTCGACGCTCACCCCGCGCCTGATCGCCTTCTATCGCGACCGCGGCGTCCTTCTCCGCCCCCTGGGTAACAGCGTTTACATCATGCCGCCCTATTGCATCGCGCCCGACGAGCTGGCGCAGGTGTGGAACGCCGTCGCGGCCTCGCTCGACCTCGCCGCCTAACGCGAGATCGCCATCAGTGTGTCCCCGCGCAGGCGGGGACCCAGAGCGTCCTGACACCGACTCGGGCTTTCTCCGCTCTAGGCTCCCGCCTTCGCGGGAGCACAAGGCCAAAAGTTTCCACCGTCAACATCGCGCCGTTTCGCCGCCGTTCATCTTTCCCGCCTAAGGCTCGCCGCCGGGGATGGGGGAAGAAGGGAATGCCGCACCGATGACCAGACTCCTCCTCCTGCCCCTGCTCCTCCTCGCCGCGCCCGCGCTCGCGCAGGAGGAACCGCTCGGCCAGTCGTCGCAGCCGCCGCAGAAGGTGTCGATCCTCTACACCTATGGCGACGAGCCCTGCCCCGAGCCGGTGGGCGACGAAATCCTCGTCTGCGCACAGCAACCCGAATCCGAACGCTACCGCGTGCCGAAGGAATTGCGCGGCAAGGACGACGACGAAGCCCCCGCCGGCGGCCCCGCCTGGTCCTCGACGGTCGAGGCGCACGACGACATCGCGCGCCTCAATCGCCCGAACAGCTGCTCCGCCGTCGGCAGTTACGGCTTCACCGGCTGCGCCGCCGCCGCGCTCCGCCAATGGTTCGAGGCGCGCCGCGCCGGCAATCGCTAACCACCCGGAAACGCAATGTTTCGCAGCGCGCGATTGACCTTCGCCCACCCCCTCGCCTAGCTTCGCGCTTCCCCCGAACCGCAGGAGCTTTCCCATGCGCCGCATCGCCCCCTTCGCCGCCATCGCGCTTGCCGTCATCGCCGTCCCCGCCGTCGTCGCGCAGAACAGCGGTGTCCCCGGCGCGCCCGACAAAGCGCGCGTCGCCGCCGGCACCTATGCCGCCGATCCCGCCCACACGCTCGTCGTGTGGGAAGTCGATCATTTCGGCTTCAGCAACTACACCGGCATCTTCGGCGACGTGACCGGCACGCTGGTGATCGACCCCGCCAATCCCGCCGCCGCCAAGGTGGACGTCACGATTCCCGTGTCGAAGGTCACCACCGCCAGCGCCGGCCTGACCGGCCACCTGCTGCGCGACGGCAAGGACGGCGGCAAGCCCGACTTCTTCGGTTCGGCGCCCGCCGACGCCCGCTTCGTCTCGACGTCGGTCGTCCTCGACGACGATGGCGACGAGGCGAAGGTGACCGGCAACCTCACGCTCAACGGCGTGACCCGGCCGGTGACGCTCGACGTCGATTTCCACGGCGCGGGCGACAATCCGTTCAACAAGAAAGCCACCGTCGGCTTCGAGGCCGAGGGCAAGATCAGACGCAGCGACTTCGGCATCCTCTACGGCATCCCGGTCGTCAGCGACGAGGTCGAACTGAAGATCCACGCCGCGTTCGAGAAGCAGTAGGCGCGCGCCCGATCCTCCCCGCCGCGCAGCGGCGGGGAGGATCGTTCATCCCCCGTCCATCGCCGCGCTTTACCCTCCCCGCATCCAGAGGGAGGATCATCATGCGCCCCATGCTGCTCGCCGCCGCCCTGTTCGCGACCCCGGCGCTTGCCCAGAGCAATCCGCAAATCGACTATCCGGGCTTCCAGGCGCTCACCGCCGCCGTCGCGCCCGAACGCGCGCAGCGCCTGCTCGCCTTCGACGCCTTCCGGGCGGAGGCCGCGAAACCCGGCGTCCTGCTGCTCGACGCGCGGTCACGCGACGCCTTCGCCGCGGGCCATATCGCGGGCGCGGTCAACCTGCCGCTGACCGATTTCACCGCGGACAGCCTCGCGGCGCTGATCGGCCCCGACCCGAACCGCCCCATCCTCATCTATTGCAACAATAATTTCGCCAACGACCGCCCTCCGGTCCCGGTCAAGGCCGCGCCGCTGGCGCTCAACATCCAGACCTTCATCAACCTCGTCGGCTACGGCTATTCCAATGTCCGGGAGCTGGCGGACGTCGTCGATTTCGACGATCCGAAGGTGGGTTGGGTGAAAGGGTAGGGCCATGCCCACCCCCAACCCCTCCCGCAAGCGGGAGGGGAACGAGACTTGCCGCGCCGCAGGCGCGGCTTAGTCGCAGCGGGGTGGGCAGGCGATACCCCCGCTCCACGCAATTTTCTCGCCCTCCCCCTTGCCAAGCGCGACATTTTCATGCCAGAGGCTCGCCATGCGCCACACCGGCCTCCTGCTTCTGCGACTTACACGCCCTTGGGCGTGACCCCGGCTGCGCGCTGATCGCGGCCGCCCGCCCAAGGGCCGATCGACACAGCGAACCGACATCCCAGCAGAAGAACCCCGACCCATGACCATGTTCCGCGACCCTTCGGTCAAATATTCGCCCTTCCCGCAGGTGCCGCTGGCGAACCGCCAGTGGCCCGGCCGCACCATCACCCGCGCGCCGATCTGGCTTTCGACCGACTTGCGCGACGGCAACCAGTCGCTGATCGACCCGATGGATGCCGAAAAGAAGACGCGCTTCTTCGACCTGCTCGTCCGGTGCGGGCTGAAGGAGATAGAGGTCGGCTTCCCCGCCAGCGGCGCGACCGATTTCGACTGGATTCAGGGCCTCGTCCGCTCGGGCCGCATCCCCGATGACGTCACGCCGCAGGTGCTGACGCAGAGCCGCGCCGACCTGATCCGCACCAGCTTCGACAGCCTCGCGGGCGCGAAGAGCGCGATCGTCCATGTCTACAACGCGCTCGCGCCCGCATGGCGCAAGATCGTCTTCGGCCTGGAAAAGCCCGAAATCCGCGCCATCGCGATCGAGGGCGCGAAGCAGCTCCGCGACAATGCCGCGCGCCTGCCGCAGACGAACTGGCGCTTCCAGTACAGCCCCGAATGCTTCTCGACCACCGAGCTCGATTTCAGCATCGAGTGCTGCGCGGCGGTGATGGACATCCTCGCGCCCACCCCCCAAAATCCGATCATCCTCAACCTGCCCGCGACGGTCGAGGCGGCGACGCCCAACATCTACGCCGACCAGATCGAATATTTCGCCGCCAACCTGCCGAACCGCGACGCGGCGATCCTCTCCCTCCACACCCACAACGACCGCGGCACCGGCGTCGCGGCGGCCGAGCTCGGCCTGCTCGCGGGCGCCGACCGCGTCGAGGGCTGCCTGTTCGGCAACGGCGAGCGCACCGGCAACTCCTGCCTCGTCACCATTGCGCTCAACATGTACACGCAGGGCGTCGACCCCGGCCTCGACTTCTCGGACATCGACGAGGTCATCCGCACGGTCGAATATTGCAACAACATCCCGGTTCACCCGCGCCACCCCTATGGCGGCGAGCTGGTCTACACCGCCTTCTCGGGCAGCCACCAGGACGCGATCAAGAAGGGCTTCGCCGCGCGCGAGCGCCAGAACGACGAACGCTGGGAAGTCCCCTATCTGCCCATCGACCCCGCCGATCTCGGCCGCAGCTACGAGGCGGTGATCCGCGTCAACAGCCAGTCGGGCAAGGGCGGCGTCGCCTGGGTGCTCGAACAGGACAAGGGCCTGAAACTCCCCAAGAAAATGCAGGCCAGCTTCAGCCATGTCGTCCAGGCGCTGGCCGACGAGACGAGCCGCGAACTCGGCGCGGACGACATCTGGCAGGCGTTCGAGGGCGCCTATCTCGCCGCCGACGGCAAGCGCTTCCAGCTCGTCGACTGGTCGGAAAGCCATGCGGGCGCCGACCGCATCTTCGCCGGCAAGCTCACCATCGACGGCACCCCGCGCAGCGTCAGCGGCCGCGGCAACGGCCTGATGAGCAGCGTCATCGCCGCGCTCGCCGAGAGCGGCGGCCCGGTGATGGACATCGTCGATTATTCGGAACACGCCATCGGCCACGGCAGCGACGCGCAAGCCGCCGCCTATGTCGAATGCCGCACGGCGGACGGCAAGAGCCTGTTCGGCTGCGGCCTCGACACCGACGTCGCGACGGCGAGTGTGCGGGCGATTTTGTCGGCAGCGAACGGGGCCTGAGAACGCTCGACTTAGCTCAAAGCAAAGCCGAGTTGTTTTGACGGGGGGACGGTAGCGAAAGAATCATATTCTCCTGCCCGGCCAAGCTTTTTGGCGACGCGCTCCAACGAAATGCGCTTGAGCATTTCCGCTGTTACCGGCCGCTTCTCATCAATGAATACCATTGATTGGAGCAGATTTTGATATGGCTCCGACTGCACGAGCGACAGGATGAAGTCTGCCTCCTCTTCCGAGTAGCAAGGTAGAAAATAGAGAGTATCGTCCAATACAGTTGGCTTGCCATGAAGCGATCCCAACTTCACGAAACGAAAATTCTTGTAAAATCCAGAAATCGCCACTTTCCAAGGCGAAAATGTATATCCTCCAATACCGAAAATCGAAAAACTTGGTTTGTTCTTGTATATTACGCTACCTCGTCGGTCAAAAAATGGGGCATGGCGAGAGAGATACTCCCATGTTTTTGGAGCATTTATTCGGATCGGTGTTGTATCTTGTCCGATCTCGCGCTGGGTGACAATCATAAACCGATCCGCATCGACGCACCCCTTGGCGACATCGGAGCTTTTAAGCATCGGGAACAGATAGTGATCTTCGATTACAACAGCCTCTGATCGCCCATTCGTCAAAATCCCGTCTTTAGATCGGGAGAGTTCCATGACTTTTGAGCAGTCGTGCTTCACACCCGAACGCCACACATAATCATCGCTGCTATCGATCAGATCCCGCAGTTCCATATAGCCGTCGACATCGGCGACAACCATCCCGTCATGAAAACCGATCGTCGCAGTGGGTTCCAATGATTGAAGGTCATCGTATATGTTACAGTCCTGAGAGCTCGATCCGACATTTACCGGCAGAACGAACAGACATGCATCGACCGCGGCGTCAAAGTGCCGCATCGCGTCGATCTTGAAAATTGACGCCCGGCCAACGGGCTCCTTCCGTTTCCAAGCCTGACGGAGGATTTTACGCGCCACGGAAGTCTTCACCAGCATGGCAATCCAGCCCGAACGCCTGGTCAACCATGAAAGCTGCTGCAGGAGCATCCATTCGGAGATGTCGAAATTTGCCTTACCCGTGATTGCATCCAGCCCGCGGTGACCCTGAAAATTCCCTTTCTCCGGCACGTTCGTGCTATTGAGCAAACCCAGTTCTGAATTGGTAACCCAGGGCGGATTTCCCAAGATCAGCCAAGGCCCTTCATTCTCGTCAAGAATCTGGTTCCAATCGATCGCGAAGAAATCGCCTCTCCGTACTTCGGCCCGAGATTCGGCTTGCGCCTCTTCCGCATAAGCGGGATTGATCTCGACGCCTATGAAACTGATCAAATCGGGAAAAGCCCGTTCTGCTGCAACAAGGAACGCCCCGCGCCCACATGTCGGTTCAAGCACTGCGGGCGCCTCGATACCCAAGCGCGACAGCACCGTGCAAACGTCAGCTGCCAGCGACTTCGGCGTTTGAAAATCGCCATACTCCCAAATATCGCGCTGCTTTCGGCCCGCCACCTAACGCACTCGCGTGATGCCGGCCACTTCACCGGCCTGCGCGATTGCTCGGCTATATTGCAACCGCCACTGCAGCGCATTGGATATGGTCAGATATCCTTCCAATGGCGGATTCTGCAACACCGCTTCTGCTATGTTTTGCGCCTCTATTTCGTCCACGAGCAAGTTTTTGTCCTGAAGAAACGCAATTATATCATCTATGTTTCCATCGTTATCAACAATTTGGCGCAAGCCCCTTGTCATCTGAAAATCCGCGGTACGCTCCCTATCAACGAAAATAGTGTGTCGAATATCCAAACGCGCCGTTCGTGCTTTCGGATCGTCGGCCTTCTCATAGACGAACACTATAAGATGATATCCGAGGCCATAAATTTTCTGGCGCGCCGATCGATAGGGACATGATGACTGGGGCTGCCGAACGCTGGTCACCTTGATGTCCACATCCAGGCTGGGAATATCAATGCCCGAGGCAGAACTCCCCGCGTCAAAGGTGTAACCTCTCGTCAGATGGGACACAAACTTCTGCTCAAGGTACGTGCCAACGGCTTTGCCGTCGGTAACGCCAAAAAGCGTTGGTTCGCCATGTGTGCTTTCCAATTCCGCAAACTTGGCGGCTTCTTGGATTAGCAAATCCTGAGTCAAGAGCGGTTTTGCGGCCACGACAGTCCCTGCTTGAATGACGAACTTTATCTAGCCCCAACATGACAATGAGCGCCATAGGCAAACGCAGAATTTAGTTCAAAATGGCAAAACCCCTTTCCTAAAAAACACCCATATGGTTCATTCTGTCAGTTTCACCTAACCACAGGAGCGACTCGATGGAAAACCCCGAACACAACCCCGCCGACATCCCCGCCCCCGCCAGCTATCACTGGACACCCGGGCTCCAGCGCGACTTTCTCGACCATGTCGCCGCCACCGGGTCGGTGACGATCTCCGCCGCGCGCGTCGGCATGTCGCCCAGCGCCGCCTATCAGCTCCGCCAGCGGCAGGAGGGCGCGGCGTTCCGCATCGGCTGGGCAGCGGCGGTGCTGATCGCGCGGGCGCGGCTCGCCGACGAACTGCTCGACCGCGCGATCTGGGGGCATGAGGAGACGACCACGATCATGCGCGAGGAGGATCGCAGCTTCGTCAAGCGCCGCCGCGCCGACGCGCGGCTCGGCCTCGCGATGCTCGCGCGGCTCGACCGCATGGTCGATGTGCGCGCAAAGGCCGGCGAGGAGATGCTGGCGCAGATCATCGCCGGCGACTGGCCGGGCTTCCTCTCGCTGTTCGACGCCGCCGAGGCCGCGCGCGGCGGGGCCGAGGCCGCATGCAGCGCGGCCAATGCGGTACGCACCGCCGGAAGCGATGACGCCGATGCTGCGGGGGACGCGCAACCGGGCCTGTCCGCCGCGCTCGCGCTCTGGCTCGCCGGCCGCGACAACCGCGTCAATCCGCTCGCCAGCCTGTGGCGCGGCACCCGAATCGCGAATGAAGTTGCGCAGTTTTCCGCATTTTCCGACGAAGAAGCCGAAGCCGAACCGACGCCGGAGGAGGCCGCCGCCGCCATGTATGTCTGGCAGGATGTCCAGACCGGCGAATGGCGCACCAACTTTCCGCCGCCCGACGATTATGTCGGCATCGAGGAAGGCGAATTCGGCGACGAGGATTATGAACGCACGCTCGACCCCGACGAGGAAGCGGCGTGGGAAAAGGCGCGAACCGCCGAAATCGCCCCGCTGCGCAACGCCGGAGAGGCCGCGCGGCGCGCCTTTTTCGGCCTGCCGACGCCCGCCAACGACCGCGGCGAAGGGGGCGGGACTATCCCGCGCGAGGACGCGAAGGCGCAAGGCGGGAAGGAAGAGGGTTCGCGCGGAGACGCAGAGACGCGGAGCCGCGACGAAACCCCGCGCCGCCGGGCGCCATGAACAGCGATTTTTCCCAATCCCGGCAAAGCCTTGCGAAGACCGCCCGCCGATCATGGTGAATCGCGCTTAATCATGTCCGTCCGGGTCCGTTATTACCGCCAT
>CALMYE010000163.1 GCA_937873425.1 uncultured Sphingopyxis sp.
TCGCGGTGTCGATGGACGTCACCGACGAGGCCTCGACCAAAGCCGCCTATGACGCCGCCGAGGCGGCTTTCGGTACCGTCGACACGATCGTCGCCAACGCCGGGGTCGCGACCGAGAAGATGGCGATGGGCCTGTCGGTCGAAGATGTCGACTTCCTGCTCGCCGGCAATGTCCGCGGCGTCTTCCTGACCGCGACCGAAGGCGCGAAGCGTCTCGACAAGGCGGGCAGCCGCGAGAAGCAGCACGGCCGCATCGTGCTGATCGGCTCGATCACTGCCGAAAAGGTCTTTCCCGCCACCTCGGTCTATGGCGCGACCAAGGCGGCGGTGCGCCACCTCGGCAAGGCGCTGGCGCGCGAATGGGCGCGGCGCGGGATCAGCGTCAATGTGATCCAGCCCGGCTATTTCGAATCCGAGATGACCGCCGAACTGTTCGACAGCGACGTCGGCGACGCGATGGTGAAGGCCTTTCCGCGTCAGCGGATGCGCCCGCCGAGCGACCTGCACGCGCCGCTGCTGCTGCTCTGCTCCGACGCGGCGCTCGGCATCACCGGCAGCGTGATCACCATCGACGACGGCCAGACGCTGTGAGCGGCGAACTGCTGGTCGAGACGCGCGGGGCTGTCGAGATCGCGACGCTCAACCGGCCCGAGCGATTGAACGCGCTCAACGAAGGGCTCGTCGAAGAGCTCAACGCCTATTTCGCCGGCCTCGCCGAGCGCAAGGAGGTGCGCGTCGTCATCCTGCGCGGGGCGGGACGCGGCTTCTGCGCCGGGCTCGACATTCAGGAGGACCGCACCACCGACGAGACGCCGGTGCTGCGCACGCTGCGCACCCAGACCAGCATCGGCAATATCTACCGCAGGATGCGCGCCTGTCCGCAGCCGATCATCGCGCTCGGCCACGGCGCCGCGGCGGGGGGCGGCCTGTCGCTGCTGCTCGCGTCGGACGTGCGCTATGGCTCGCCGAGCTTCCGTTGCAACGCCGCCTATATCCGCATCGGGCTCGGCGGCTGCGACATGGCGTCGAGCTATTTCCTGCCGCGGCTCGTCGGCGCGAGCCTCGCGGCGGAGATGATTCTGACCGGCCGCTTCATCGGCGCCGAGCGCGCGCTGTCGGCCGGGCTGATCAGCGAGATCGTCGAGGAGGAGGCGTTGCTGGGTCGCGGCCTCGCGCTCGCCGACGAGATGCTCGCGACCGCGCCCTGGGGGCTGCGCCTGTCGAAGCAGGCGCTCAATCTCAACATCGACGCGCCGAGCCTCGACGCCGCGATGGCGATCGAGGATCGCCAGCAGGTGATCCTCTCGGCGACCGAAGATCACAAGGAAGCGCTCGCCGCCTTCCTCGGCAAGCGCGCGCCCGAGTATCGCGAGCGGTGACCGGCGGCTTGCGCCTCTATGCCTTCAACACCGGCTGGTTCCAGTGCCGGCCGGGCTATTTCATCGAGGGCGAGGAGGGCGATTATCTCAAAGGCCCCGTTCCCTCCTATCTGATCGACCACCCGAAGGGCCGCGCGCTGTTCGACACCGGCATGGGCGTGCGCTACCGCCGCACGATGGAAAATGCGTTACCTTCCAACAAGTTCGGCCTGCAATGGTTCGAGGGTCAGGAGATCGCCGCCCGCCTCCGCAGCATCGACATCGACCCCGCGACCATCGACTACGTGATCAACTCGCACCTCCACATAGACCACTGCGGCGGCAATGCGAGCCTGCCCAATGCGACGATCATCGTCCAGTCGCGCGAGCTTGCGGCGGCGCAGGCGAGCGAGGAGGCGGGACTCTACGAGGCGGAGGATTATGCGACGGGTCAGCCGGTGAAGGCGATCGACGGCGAACTTGACCTGTTCGGCGACGGCAGTGTGCGGATCGTCCCGACCTACGGCCATACGCCGGGGCATCAGAGCGCGATCGTCAAGCTGCCGAGCGGCCGCGAGGTGCTACTCGCCGCCGACTGCTGCTACACCGAGCGCAACCTCGACCTGATGGTGCTGCAAAAGGCGGTCGTGGACCGCGAGGCGGGGCTGCGGACGATGGA
>CALMYE010000164.1 GCA_937873425.1 uncultured Sphingopyxis sp.
TGAGAACGGCGGAGCAATATTCGACCACGGTAGCGGCGGGATAGTCCTGCTGCGGGCGGCGTAAAAGTCGTCCACCTTGAAGCCTTTCTGCCGAGTCAGGGAGGTGTGGGGATCTACAGCGTGGAACTTTATCTTCAGGTCCGTCTGGCTTGCGCGGATGGCATGAGCCAACGGGCGGCGGCGAAGCGTTTCAATGTGTCGCGCGAAACGGTACGCAAGATGCTGTCGTTTTCATCGCCGCCGGGTTACCGGCGCCAGTCCGTACCGCAGCGCCCGAAGCTGGACGGGTTTGTGGCGATCATTGATGGATGGCTTGAGGGTGACCGCAGTGTCCCGCGCAAGCAACGCCATACGGCGAAGCGGGTATTCGACCGTTTGCGCACCGAGCATGGTTTCACCGGCGGCTATACGATCATCAAGGATTACATCCGGGAGCGCGAACAGCGCAGCCGGGAGATGTTCGTGCCGCTGGCGCACCCTGCGGGAGATGCGCAGGCCGATTTCGGGGAAGCGCTGGTGGAGATCGGCGGGGTGGAGCAGAAGGCCTACTTCTTCGCGCTCGATCTGCCGCACAGTGATGCCTGCTATGTGCGGGCCTATCCGGCGGCGGTGGCGGAGGCCTGGGTGGACGGACACGTGCATGCCTTCGCGTTTTTCGGCGCGGTACCGCGCTCGATCGTCTATGACAACGATCGCTGCCTTGTGACGAAGATCCTGCCCGACGGCACGCGGCAGCGTGCCACGCTGTTCAGCGCTTTCCTGTCACATTACGTGATCCGCGACCGCTATGCTCGCCCGGGCAAGGGGAACGAGAAAGGCAATGTGGAGGGGCTGGTAGGCTATTGCCGGCGCAACTTCATGGTGCCGATCCCGAAGTTCCCGACCTGGGAGGCGTTCAACCTGTGGCTGGAGGAGCAATGCCGCAAGCGCCAGCAGGACAAGGTGCGCGGGCAGAGCGAGACGATCGGTGAGCGGCTGCAGCGCGATCTCGCGGCCATGCAGCCTCTGCCCGCTACACCCTTCGAGGCCTGCGATCAGAAAGGCGGGAGGGTCTCCTCGCAATCCCTGGTGCGCTACAGGACCAACGATTATTCGGTTCCGGTGGCCTGGGGCCATCAGGAGGTCTGGATCAGGGCCTATGTCGATGAGGTGGTGATCGGCTGCCGCAGCGAAGTCATCGCCCGTCATCCTCGTTGCTATGCCCGCGAGGAGGTTGTCTTCGACCCGCTCCATTATCTCCCGCTGATCGAGCAGAAGATCAACGCATTCGACCAGGCTGCGCCTTTGCAGGGCTGGGACCTGCCCGAAGCGTTCACGACACTGCAGCGGTTGATGGAAGGGCGCATGCACAAACATGGCAGGCGCGAATATGTGCAGGTACTGCGCCTGCTGGAAACGTTCACCCTCGCCGATCTCCAGGCGGCGGTCGAACAGGCCATCGATCTTGGCGCCATCGGCTTCGATGCCGTCAAGCACCTCGTCCTGTGCCGGATCGAACGCGTACCGCCCAGGCTGGACCTGGACGTCTATCCCTTCCTGCCACGCACCACGGTCGAGAAGACCTTTGCCAGAGCCTATCTGAGCCTGCTCTCCGACCGGCAGGAGGCCGCATGAGCGATCAGGCCCCGGAGATCCTTCTCGCTCACCATCTCAAGGCGCTCAAGCTGCCTACGTGCCTGCGTGAGCATCACAAGCTCGCGCGGCAATGTGCCGCTGAAGGCGTCGATCATATCCGCTTCCTCGCCCGCCTCGTCGAGATGGAAATGATCGACAGGGAGCGTCGCATGGTCGAGCGGCGCATCAAGGCCGCGCGCTTCCCCGCCGTCAAAAGCCTCGACAGCTTCGACTTCGCCGCCATCCCCAGGCTCAACAAGATGCAGGTGCTCGAGATGGCGCGCTGCGAGTGGATCGAGCGGCGTGAGAACGCCATCGCTCTGGGGCCATCAGGCACCGGAAAGACGCACGTAGCGTTGGGGCTCGGACTGGCAGCATGCCAGAAAGGACTGTCGGTGGGCTTCACCACCGCGGCAGCGCTGGTCAGCGAAATGATGGAGGCCCGCGACGAGCGCCGTCTTCTGCGCTTCCAGAAGCAGATGGCCGGATACAAGCTGCTCATCATCGACGAACTGGGCTTTGTGCCGCTCTCCAAGACCGGCGCCGAACTGTTGTTCGAGCTGATCTCCCAGCGTTACGAACGCGGCTCCACCTTCATCACCAGCAACCTGCCCTTCGACGAATGGACCGAAACCTTCGGATCTGAGCGTCTCACAGGCGCGCTCCTCGATCGCCTGACCCATCACGTCAGCATCCTCGAGATGAACGGCGAAAGCTATCGCCTCGCGCACAGCCGGGCCCGCAAGGCCAAAACCAGACCCTGAAAATTACACCAATGCCGGGGGGAGTGGCCCTCGGGCTACGCCCTCACGCCACTCCCCCCGGCATGTAACACGATGGCCTGGTTTTACGCCGCCGAATGGCCGACTTTTGCTCCGCCGTTGACA
>CALMYE010000165.1 GCA_937873425.1 uncultured Sphingopyxis sp.
TAGAAGCTGTAGGCGATGCCGACGAAGCCCAGCGCGAAGAGGATGCCCGCGGTCGCCAGCGGCACCCAGCTCAGCTCGTCATTCTTGCGCAGCGGGCGGCGCAGGAAGATCGCAAGGCCCACGAACAACGTCGCCGAGGCGATCGGGATCGGCAGCAGCGCGATGATCTCGGGCAGGCGGAACCAGCGGTCGAAGATGCGCTCCGACAGGAGCGGTGTCGCGATCGAGATGATCGCCATGGCGAGCGCGGTCGCCCACAAGCTGATCTGCGCCCAGCGCACCGCGCGCTTCTGAAGCGCGCCCTCGACCTTGTAGATCAGCCAGCAGGCGCCGACGAACAGATAGCCCGCGACGAGGCCCAGCGCGGCGAGCAGGCAGAAGAGCACCGCGGTCAGACTCTGGTCGAAGCCCAGCACATAGGCGCCGAGCATATAGCCCTGGCACAGCGCGGTGATGAGTGAACCATAAAAGAAGGCCGCATCCCAGCGATGCTTCTGTTCGGGCGGCGCCTTGGCGCGGAATTCGAAACTGACGCCGCGCAGGATCAGCGCGACCAGCATCAGCGCGACGGGCAGGTAGAGCTGGGTCAGGATGATCCCGTGCGCGACCGGAAAGGCGACGAGCAGCAGCCCGATGCCCAGCACCAGCCAGGTCTCGTTCGCGTCCCAGAAGGGACCGATCGAGGCGACCATCAGGTCGCGGTTCTCGCCCCTTTCCAGCCGGGTCAGCATGCCGACGCCGAGGTCGTAGCCGTCGAGGATGACATAGAGCAGGATCGACAGGCCCATCAGCCCGGCGAAGATCACCGGAAGCCACCAGGGATCGAGGAAGGGCGTCATGGCTTCACGCCCTCTTCGAGCGGCGCGGCGGGTCCAGGCGCGGCACCGGGGACGGGGAACATCGGCTTGGTCTCGGGCGCCGCCTTGCCGAGGCGCGCGAGGCGATAGAGGACCGCGACATAGGCGGCGAGCAGCACGGCATAGACGGCGAGATAGAGCGTCAGCGAGCTTGCCACCATCGCGCTGCCTACGGGCCCGACCGCGTCGGCGGTGCGCAGCACGCCGGTGACCAGCCACGGTTGCCGCCCGATCTCGGTCACATACCAGCCCGCGAGCGTCGCGGCCCAGCCGGCGAAGGTCATCGCGACGAGCGCGCGCGCATACCAGCGCGGCAGCGCATCGACCCCGCGGCGGCGGATCATCCATGCGCCCGCCCACGAGATCGCGAGCATCGCGACGCCGATCCCGACCATGATGCGGAAACCCCAGAAGAGCGGCGCGACCGGTGGGTGATTGCCCCGATAGTCGTTCAGCCCCGGCACGATGCCCGCCGCCTCATGCTTCAGGATCAGGCTGGCGCCCGACGGGATCGCGATCTCGGCATGGTTGGTGCGCGCCTCTTCGTCGGGGATGGCGAACAGGACCAGCGGGACGTGGCTGCGCGTCTCCCAGTTCGCTTCCATCGCCGCGACCTTCTGCGGCTGATGCTCCAGCGTGTTGAGCCCGTGCAGGTCGCCGACGAAGATCTGCACCGGGATCAGCAGCGCGGCGGCATAGACGGCAGCTTTCAGCGTGCGCCGCACCCCTTCGCCGCCGCCGTCCTTCAGCCAGCGCCACGCCGACATGCCGGCGATCAGGAAGGCGACGGTCAGTGCCGAGGCGAGCAGCATATGCGTCAGGCGATAGGGCATCGACGGATTGAAGACGATCGCCCACCAGTCGGTCGCATGGACGACGCCGTCCCTGATCTCGTAGCCGACCGGCGTCTGCATCCAGCTGTTGAGCACGATGATCCAGAAGGCCGACAGCGTCGTCCCCGCGGCGACGAGGAAGGTCGCGAGCGTATGCACCCAGTTGGGCACGCGGCTGAACCCGAAGAGCATGATGCCGAGGAACACCGCTTCGAGGAAAAAGGCGGTCAGCACCTCATATGCGAGCAAAGGCCCCGCGACATTGCCGACCCTTTCCATATAGCCCGGCCAGTTGGTGCCGAACTGGAAGCTCATCGTGATGCCGGAGACGACCCCCATCGCGAAGCTCAGCGCAAAGACCTTCACCCACAGGCGATAGGCGTCCATCCACGCCTCGTCGCCGGTGCGGTTCCAGGCGAGCTTGAAGCCGAGCAGCGCCCAGCCCAATGCGATGGTGATCGTCGGGAACAATATGTGGAAACTGATGTTCGCCGCGAACTGGATGCGCGCGAGCATCAGCGGATCAAGCGAGTCCATCGTTCGCCTCCGTCAGGCTCTGGCCCTTCCCACGGCCGAGCATCCGGTCCTTGAACTCCAGCGCCTTTACCACGCGCGAGCCAAGCCGCAAAAGCTGGAGCAGCCGTTCGGTGTCGAGCCGCTCCATCTCGGTATACCAGTCGGTCAAGAGCTCGATCTGTTCGTGCATCGCCGCCATCCGCTCCTGCGCGTGGCGGTCGGCGGCGTCGGTCGCGGGCTCCATCAGCAGGCCGCGCAAGGTGGTCAGCGTCGGGTCGATCTCGCGCTTCTTGCGCTCCTCGACGAGCGTGCGGAAAATCGCCCAGACGTCGCCGGGCGTCACATAATAGTCGCGCCGGTCGCCGGGCCGGTGGCGAAGCTGGACGAGGTTCCAGCTCGCCAGTTCCTTGAGGCCCATCGACACGCTGCCGCGCGACAGGCTCAGCGCCTCGCTGATCTCCTCGGCATGGCGCGGTGCGTCGGCGAGGAACAGCATCGCATAGATCTGTCCCACCGTGCGGTTTATCCCCCAGCGGCTCCCCATCTCGCCGAAATGCAGGACGAAGGCCTGCGCGAGCGGGGAGAGCCGGAACGGCGGCGACGGGTGGGCCGCTGGGGAATCGGGGGCGGAGGGCGGTTCCACGCGCAGCGCTATACGCGCCAATTTCTAAAGTTTCAATAATTATTGAAACTTTGTGCCTGCCGATATTCGCTGTGCGGCACCTTCGCCAACTTCGGCAATTTCATTGCGCCGCAACATGGCTTCTGCTACGCGCGCGCCGATCGCGGCGCCTTTGCGCCGCCCCCTCCCATCAAGGCCCTTTTCCGCATGTCCCTGCGCAATATCGCCATCATCGCGCACGTCGATCATGGCAAGACCACCCTCGTCGACCAGCTGTTCCGCCAGTCGGGCACCTTCCGCGACAATCAGCGCGTCGAGGAGCGCGCGATGGATTCGAACGATCTGGAAAAGGAACGCGGGATCACCATCCTCGCGAAATGCACCTCGGTCGAATGGGGGGAGGGCGCCGACGCCACGCGCATCAACATCGTCGACACGCCGGGCCACGCCGATTTCGGCGGCGAGGTCGAGCGCATCCTGTCGATGGTCGACGGCGTCATCCTGCTCGTCGACGCCGCCGAAGGGCCGATGCCGCAGACCAAGTTCGTCACCGGCAAGGCGCTCGCGCTCGGCCTGCGTCCGATCGTCGTCGTCAACAAGATCGACCGCAGCGACGCGCGCGCCGCCGAAGTGCTCGACGAGGTGTTCGAACTGTTCCTGACGCTCGACGCGAGCGACGAACAGCTCGATTTCCCGATCCTCTACGCCTCGGGCCGCGGCGGCTTCGCGTCCGACAGCCCCGATGCGCGCGAGGGCACGCTGGAGCCGCTGTTCAGGACCATCGTCGATCATGTCCCCGCGCCGGGCCTCGATGAGGACGGCCCCTTCACCTTCCTCGCCACCCTGCTCGACCGCGACAATTTCATCGGCCGCATCCTGACCGGGCGCGTCCAGTCGGGGACGGTCAAGGTCAACCAGCCGATCCACGCGCTCGACGCCGACGGCAAGGTGATCGAGACCGGCCGCGCGTCGAAGCTGCTCGCCTTCCGCGGGCTCGACCGTGTGCCGGTCGATGAGGCGAGGGCGGGCGACATCGTCGCGATCGCGGGGCTCACCAATGCGACGGTCGCGAACACCATCGCCGACCCCAGCGTCAGCGAACCGATCGCCGCGCAGCCGATCGACCCGCCGACGCTGTCGATGCGCTTCGCGGTCAACGACAGCCCGATGGCAGGGCGCGAGGGCAGCAAGGTGACGAGCCGCATGATCCGCGACCGGCTGATGCGCGAGGCGGAGACCAATGTCGCGATCCGCATCACCGAAAGCGCCGACAAGGACAGTTTCGAGGTCGCGGGCCGCGGCGAGCTTCAGCTCGGCGTGCTGATCGAGACGATGCGCCGCGAGGGCTTCGAGCTCGGCATCAGCCGGCCGAAAGTGCTCTATCAGACCGACGAGAGCGGCGCGCGCACCGAACCCTATGAAAGCGTCGTCATCGACGTCGACGACGAGCATAGCGGCACGGTCGTCGAGAAGATGCAGATCCGCAAGGCCGACCTGACCGACATGCGCCCCAGCGGCGGCGGCAAGACGCGCATCACCTTTTCCGGCCCGTCGCGCGGCCTGATCGGCTATCACGGCGAATTCCTGTCCGACACGCGCGGCACCGGCATCATGAACCGCCTGTTCGAGAAATACGGCCCCTACAAGGGCGCGATCGAGGGGCGCAAGAACGGCGTCCTCATCTCGAACGGCAATGGCGAGGCGGTCGCCTATGCCCTTGGCCCGCTCGAGGATCGCGGCATCCTCTTCGTCTCGCCCGGCGAGGCGCTCTATGAAGGGATGATCATCGGCGAGAATGCCAAGCCCGAGGATCTAGAGGTCAACCCGATGAAGTCGAAGCAGCTGACGAACTTCCGTTCGACCGGCAAGGACGACGCGATCCGCCTGACCCCGCCGCGCCGCATGACCCTGGAACAGGCGATCGCCTATATCGACGATGACGAGATGGTCGAGGTGACACCGAAGAACATCCGCATCCGCAAGGCGATCCTCGACCCGCACGAGCGCAAGAAGGCGTCGCGCAAGAAGGAAGCGGCGTAACTTCGTCCGGTAAGATACACCGTCGCCCCCGCGCAGGCGGGGGCCGCCGTCGGCCTTGCCCTTCGCTGCTGCGTAAACCTCCAGCGGCCCCCGCCTGCGCGGGGGCGACGAGGCAATCGAGGAGGACGCCCGCTTGGCACGGCTCATCCTGTTCAACAAGCCATACGGCGTCCTGTCGCAATTCACCGATCGCGGGACGGAAGACGCGCGCGCGACGCTGTCGGACCATATCGACGTGCCGGGCGTCTATCCGGCCGGACGGCTCGACCGCGACAGCGAGGGGCTGCTGGTCCTGACCGACGACGGCGCGCTGCAGGCGCGCATATCCTCGCCCCGGCACAAGATGCCGAAAACCTATCTGGTGCAGGTCGAGGGCGAACCCGATGCGGGCGCCCTCGAGGCGCTGTGCCGCGGCGTCATGCTGAACGACGGCCCGACACGCCCGGCGACCGTGTGCCGCATCGACCCGCCGCCGCTGTGGGACCGCGACCCGCCGGTGCGCTACCGCAAGAGCGTGCCCGACTCATGGCTCGAACTGACGATCACCGAAGGCCGCAACCGCCAGGTGCGGCGGATGACGGCGGCGGTGGGCTTTCCCACGTTGCGGCTGGTACGATGGCGGATCGGCGGGTGGGAGATTGGGGAACTGGCGCCGGGGGCGTGGCGCGAGGTCGGGTGAGTATGTGACTTTGCCACGACCGCAATTTCAGTATGATGGCGGCATGAGCGAGGGGCAGGAAGGCACGGCGTGGTCGGACGCCGAGAACGACATGGTCGTTGCCGACTATTTCGCGATGCTGTCGAAGGAATTGAGCGGCCAGCCCTTCGTCAAGGCCCACCATAATCAGGCGCTGACCGAAACGATCGGACGTTCGAAGAAGTCGATCGAATATAAGCATATGAACATCAGCGCGGTGCTGGAACGCCTCGGATTGCCGCGTATCAAGGGATATGCGCCGCTCGCCAACTTTCAGAGCAGTTTGATTGCCGCGATAGAGAGGCGCCTTGCGATCGATCCGTTGACACAATTATTATCCACGGAGGCGGCTGCGAGCGACGCGGTCCATTCGCGGCCTTCATTGTGGATTGGACCGGCGCCGACGGTTTCGCCCGACGATCGAAAGACGACGGAGGCGCTCGAGCGGTTGGTGCGCAAATTCGATCCTGCCGAACGCGATGCGCGAAATCGGCAGCTTGGCCGCAGCGGTGAGGAGCTTGTTTTCCATCACGAGCGTGAATTGCTCATCGCGGCAGGCCGGGACGATCTGGCTCGAAAGGTCGAATGGACATCGCAAGAGCGTGGCGACGGCACCGGGTATGACATCGCCTCGTTCAGGCCCGACGGGGCTTCGCGGCTGATCGAGGTCAAGACGACCAATGGACCGGCGAAGACGCCATTCTATATGAGCGAGAATGAGCGGCTGTTCAGCGAGGAACGGCCCGACGCGTTCCGTTTGATGCGCCTCCACGACTTTTCCGCACGGCCGAGCGGTTTCGAATTGCAGCCACCTTTGGACAAACTCCTCGCCTTTCAGCCGATCAACTATCGGGCAGCATTGCGGTAATCAGCCCGATATAATTTCGTCCAGTACGGACTGAATTGCTCTCTGCTTTGCCGTTTTTCGGCTATCATCGATGCAATAAATTTGATTGTTCAAGCGCGAGTGGGGCTCGCCCTTCTCTTTGTGGCTTCGTGCCTTTGTGTGAGATTTTATTGGTTTCGCACAAAGACACGAAGCCACAAAGGGGTATGGGGCTTCACGGCGGCTTGCTTGCTGCACTTGAGAGTTGGCGCCCGATGAAGTGGACGGTGTTCGAGTATCTCTATCGGGATGCCGACAACCACAAAGCATATGGGAAAGTTGCGTTTTACGGCTCGGCGCATGCGGGGCTGTGGGATTCCGCGCTTAGAAAGCTGGATGAAGGCACGCATTTTATAGCCGAGCAAGTGGGATTGCCGCCGCTTTACGATCGGTTGCTCCGGTGGAGTGGAGGCGCTCCGACAGACGCGGATCATTGTTGGCACGAGTTCTCCTCGCTTGAAATCGCGAATGAAGCCGATCTGCCGTCTTCCATCCCACGCAGGGGCGATGCCAAGACCTTTATCGAGCGCCTATTGAAGGTCGAAGATTGGGACATTTGGCTATCACCAAATGTTGAAGCGGGACTGCCGAGATGAATCTGAAAATCTGCATCTTTGAGAGAGGCTCGCGGCGCATACTGAAGACAGTTCATTTTACAAGTGAGTCGATCAAAGACGCCCTGAATTTCCAGTCCGATCATTGGAATCGGCATTTTGTTTTTAGTGATCGGCATGTGTCGAAGTTGTTTTTGCGAGTGAATCCCAAACGCTGGGCGAGTGTGGGCACCATATACACTTAGGGTGATAGAGGTTAGAACAAAACATAAACAAATCTCTTTCCTAAAATCCGCCGTCCCGTCATATCCTGTCCGATTCGCCTTCCCGGCTTCGCTCGGGGCAGGCTTCGGCAGACAGGAGGGCAGGGCATGCAGAACCGCACACCGATCGCGCAGGAGGCGCGGGCGCCGCTGCCGGATTTCACGCCGGTGCCGCGCAAATACCGGCACGACGGGTGGACGCCCGAGCGGCAGCGGGCGTTCATCGCGGCGCTCGCCGATACGGGGTCGGTCAGCCGCGCGGCGGCAATGGTCAATATGGCGCAGACGAACTGCTATACGCTGCGCCGCGCGCCCGGCGCGGAGAGTTTCCGGCGGGCGTGGGAGGCGGCGCTCGATTTCGGGGTCGCGCGGCTGAAGGACATCGCGTTCGAACGCGCGATCGAGGGCTATCTGGTGCCCGTGTTCGTCGGCGGCAAGCTGCTCGGTTTCCGGCGCAGGCACAATGACGCGCTGCTGATGTTCTGCCTGCGCCATTACGGGCAGGATGCGGGCGGCAAGCGGACCACGATCAACTATTTCTCGACGCGCGCGGGCGCGGTCGCGGGCGGCGGTGAAGACGGCGGTGCGGCGGGCGCGGCGGCCGAAGCCTCGACGACGACCGTGCGGACGGTGATCCACGGCGATGCGGCGGCGGCAGGCGCCGGGGCAGTGCAGGACCGCGCGGCGGCGGCGCTGGAAGGCTTCGACGGGGTGGCGCTCGATGCGCAGGCGATGGCGGAGATCGGCGCGGCGCTGGGGGCGCTCGCCGAACGGCAGCGCGCGATCGCGGCGGCGGTGGACGAGGGCGGACCCGACGGGATCGCGGCGCAGATCGACGATGCCAGTTCTTCGCTGGTGCGTCTGGGCGAGAAGGGCTCGCCCTATTGGGGGCCGTTGCAGATGGACGAGGAACTCGACGGGATCGAGCCCCGGCGGTTCGCGGGCGAGGCCGGCTGGGTGCAGGCGGGGGCGGAGATCCCCGAAGCCTGTCGCGGCTGGATCGAGGCGGCGGAAGCGCGCGGCGATGCGGTGCCGGCGGTGCCGCTGCCCGCGCCGGACCTTGGGATGGCGGAGGTGAAGAAGCGCCCGCCGCGCCGGCGGCGGGCCGGCCGCGACGCTCCGTCCGCCTGACCCCGGATGCGCGGCGAAACGCACCAGCAACAAAGGCTTAACCCTCTTTTCACGCCCCGTCGCTATCGCGGGGACCCGAGGGACCGCTCGCTTATCGGGATGCTGCCATGCAGATCGCCCACGAGATGCGGCGGCTGCGCGCCGAGCACGCCGCGCTGGCCACCCTTTTCCACTTCCTGATGGAGCTGGTGCGCCAGGCCGATCCGCCGCGCCCGACCGAACTGGCGGCGGTGCGCGGCATGCTGCGCGACACGCTGGTCCGGCACCTGAAATGCGAGGACTGGGCGCTCTATCCGCGGCTGCAGGCGAGCGGCGATCCCGAACTGGCGCGGATGACGCGCGTCTTCAGCAGCGAAATGGGCCATCTCGCCGGCGACTTCGCCGCCTATGACGCGCGGTGGACCGCCGAGCGCGTCGCGGCCGAATGGAGCGGCTTCCGCCGCGAGACCGCCGCGATCCTCGCCGCGCTCGGCGAGCGCATGGCGCGCGAGGAAAAGGAGCTTTATCCGCTCGCCGAAGAGGCCGCGGCACCGCATCCGCAGCGGCGCGCCGCCGCCGGCTGATCCTGCCGCACCGATTCAGCGGTCGCGGTTGGTGACCAGGGTGAAGGGCGCCCAGCTGGCGGGGTGCGCCCAGTGCGGCTGCCAGCCCTCGACCGCGCTGCCGTCGGCGCGCCGGCCGGTGCGCACCGCCTCCATCGCGCGCGCGAGCGCCACCGCCGGGGTCGTCCCGCGCTGGCCGAGCGCCTCGACGGTCAGCGCCGCGGTCGCATCGTCGGCGACGCGCCAGTGGCTCGCGAGCAGATTGCCCGCGCCGGCATAGAGAAAGCTGCGCGCGAGGCTGGAGAGCGATTCGCCGCTCGCCCCCGCCTCGATCCCCGGCGTCGCCGTGTTGCACGCCGACAGCACGACCCATTTGGCGCTGAGCGACAGCGCCGCCGCCTCGCTCGCGGTGAGCAGGCCGTCGTCGTCGAGGCTGGCGGTGCCGGGCGGGGTGAGCACGAGGCCGGGCTCGGAGCCGGTGCCCATCTCGCCGGGGAGCAGCCCGTGGGTCGCGAAGACGACGGTGACCGCGCGCGGCAGCTCGGTGTCCGCCTTGACCGCGCTTTCGGTCGCGTCGGTGCCCAGCCGCAGGCCGCCGCCGCGCGCGATGGCCGAGGCAAGCCGGGTGAGCTCGGTGACGGTGCCGGGCAGCGGGTCGAGCTGGCGCAGCTTGTCGACCGAGGCGGTGGTCCGCTCGCCCTCCGCCAGCGTCAGTCCGCCGCCGCGCACCGCGACGCCGCCGCGCCGCCGCTGGCCGTCCGCTCCGCGCGCCTCTGCCGTGCCGCTGCCCGACAGCACCGGGGCGCCATAGGCGACGAGCGGCGGGCGCCCCTCTTCGCCCGCAGTGGACGGCGCCTGCCGCGCAAGCGCGAGCGCGCTGACCGAGGGGAGGGTGACGAAGCGATATTGTTTCGCGAGCCAGTCGGTCGCGGCGAGATCGCGGACGTCGCCGCTTTCGGGGTCGCCCTTCGGCGGTTTGGCGACCAGCGCGGCGAGCGGCAGCCCGGCGACCGGGCCGCTCGCCACCGTGTAGATGCGGCCCCGCTTCGGCAGCGCCGCGGCGACCGGCGCGACGAGTTGGCGATAGAGAAGGTGCGCCGCGGCGCGGTCGTAGCGCGGATAGCGTTCGTCGATCGGGCTGGCCGGCCCCCGGTCCTCCGCGCCGAGAAGCGCGTTATAGTCGGCGACCGAGCAGGTCGCCTCGTCGATCCGGCATTTGAGCCGCGCGACCAGCGCCGCGACCGGCGCCGCGCCGTCGTCGATCCGGTGCCACAGCGCCTGCTTGTGCGATATGGCGAAGGCATAATGATGGCCTTCGGAGGGCAGCAGCATCAGCACTGCCTCGTCGGGGGCGAGCAGCGCCTGCACCGCCGCGACGTCGATCGCCTTCGGCGCGACCAGCGTCGCATAGTCGGGAAATTCGGTTGCCAGCCGCGCGTCCTGCTCGGCGAGCAGCGCGCCGAGCCGGTCGAGCTCGGCGCGCATCGCCTGCGCCCGCGCGCCGTCCTTGCCGAGCGAGGCTTCGCGATAGGCGGCGGTCAGCCGCACCGCCTGCTCTTCCGCGTCCTGACGCGCGCGGACGAGTTCGCCGAGCGGGCCGGCCCCGGCGATGTCGCGCGCCGCGGCCGCGTTGATCGCATTGCCGGCGTCGGTCAGCGTCAGGTCCTGCGCGGCGACGAAGGCGCTGTCCATCGCGCGCGGCCCCTCCGCCCGGGCAGCCCAAGCGGCGAACAGCCCCATGTCGAAGGCGCGCGACAACGGGTCGCGCCGGTCGCCGCGCGCCATCGCCCGCGCCAGCGCCGCGAGGCCGGCGTCGCCGTCCGACCCACCTGCCGCGCGGTTGCGCCGGCTCGCCCGCAGCCGCTCGGCCGCCTCCTCGGCGGCGTCGAGCGCGGCCTTCTCCTGTCCCGCCACCTGCGCCCGCGCGCGCGCGAGGGTGGTCAGCAGGATGATCGTGTCGGTCGCGCCGCCGAAATTCCAGCGGTCCTTTTCTGCCTCGCGCTGCAGCGGCAGCGCTTCCTCGAAATAGGGCAGCGCCTCGGCCGCCTTGCCCTGGCCGAGCAGCGCGACGGCATAGTTGTAGCGCGCCTTTTGCGTGTTGATATGTTCGCGGCCGATCAGCCGTTCGGCCTCGACTGCCGCGATGCGGCCCGGCTCCTCGGCGGCGGCGAAACGGCCGACGAGATTGCGGAAATAGGCGACCTGATTGTTCGCGAGCTGAATCCGGCGCGCGATGTCGGGGTTCGGTTCGGTCCTGCCCAGCGCGCCGAGCAGCGCGTCGAAGGCGGCGTCGGCCTCGGCGTCGCGGCGCCCGACGGTCAGCGCCTCGATATGGCGCAGGTCGAAATCGACGCCGGTCGGAACCCCCGCCGCCTTCAGCTCGGCGACGCTGTCGTCGAGCGCGCGCAGTGCCTCTTCGACGCGGCCGGTGTTGATCAGGACACGCGAATAATCGTCGATCCAGCTCCGCGCCGAACCGGCCGGAGCGCTCGCCAGCAGGCCGGTTTCGGCGGCGCGGCGATGGATGGCGCGCGCGAAGCCCAGCCGTCCGTCGGTCGGAACGGCGTGCAGCAGCATCAACTGCATCGTCAGCTCGACCAGCGGTTCTTCGCTGCCGCGCGCCTCGGCCGCGCGCGTTTCGATCAGGCGGCGCACGTCGGCGGCGAATGCCGGGTCGTCGTCGGTCACCGCGTCGATCATGTAGAGGCGCAGCGCGAACAGGTCCGAATCGCCGATCCGGTCGAGGTTACGGACGACATGCTCGATCCACGCTTTCGCCGCGGGGAAGCGCGCCTCCCCCGAGGCCGACCCATAGGCGTTTTCCAGCCGGTCGAGCTCGGCCGCCAGTTCCGCGTCGGGCGTCTTCCAGGTCCGCGCCTTGGCGGCGGGCGCGGGAGTTTCGGCGGTTTGCGCCGCGGCGGGCGGAACGAACGCGGCGGCGGATGCGGAAAGCGCCAGCGCGGCGAGCAGGCGGGCGGCGCGGTGGATCGACGTCATAGGATTCCCCATGCGAAGCGACCCGCGCCGGATCATGGCAAATGCACGGTGAGAGGGCAAGCACCGGGCGGGCATGAGCAGACGAGCCGGGCTTGATTTGCCCGCCCGCCTCGCCTAGCGGCTGCGGCCTGTTTCTGGAGATTTCCGATGACCGATACGCCCCCCGACCGCCTGTCGACCAACCCGCGCTCGCCCCATTTCGACATGGAGACGCTGCAGCGCGGCATCGGCATCCGCTTCAAGGGCAAGGAGCGCACCGACGTCGAGGAATATTCGATCTCGGAAGGCTGGATTCGCGTCGCGGCGGGCAAGTCGAAGGACCGCTTCGGCCAGCCGATGACGATCAAGCTGTCGGGCGAGGTCGAAGCCTGGTTCGAGGATAGCGCCGCGGGCGAGGCCGAAGAAGCCGGCGAGGATTGATCGGCCCCGGGGCTTCCGCCGCAGGCCGGCGGGCGCCTTATTGCGCGCCGAGCGAGGCGGCGACCATGTCGAGGCCGTTGCCGGGCTTCCAGTCCTGCTTTGCCCAGACGGGCGCCGGGAAGCTCGGCGCGCGGGCCGGCGCGGCATTGCTGCCCGGATAGATGAAGCCCTGCACCGGATTGGCGCGCAGGCCGAGATCGCCGATCGGCGCATACCAGACGCGGACCATGCTCCAGTCGCCGGCGTCGCTGACGTCGACGACGCGGACATTGCGCTCGATCTGGCCGCGGCGGCCGGCGATCGGCGACCAGTTGGCGTGGTCGATGCGAATCTCGCGGTCGCCGACCACTTTCGTGACCACCGCGACATGGCCCATCGGCATGCCGCGCGTCCCGGCAAAGGCCATCACCGCGCCCTCGCGCGGTTCGGCGCCGCGTTCATATTGCCCTTCGGCCTGCGCCCACCAGGTGCGGGCGTTGCCGCGAATCTCGACGCCCGATTCGGCGCGGGCGAAGGGAACGCACTGGAGATAGGTGGAGGCCGCGGCGGGGGCGGCGGTCAGCATCGCGGCAAGCATCGTCAGGCATGCGGCGAAGGCACCCGTAAAGCGGCTGGCTGACATGGAATGCGACCCCCCCGAAGGCTTGTGTTCAAGCGTTGGAGGCTCTCTGCCACGCATATTGCGCCGCACCACCCGTCAATCGACGAATCGCATCGCCGATGCGGTGGACGGGGAAAGGTTCCGGGGCGCGGATCGCTTCGTCGCGCGCAGCTTTCGTTTCGCCGTCAGGCGGCGGCGCTCGCGGCGTCGGCAGCGGGGGCGGCGGCCGGGCGGAACAAGGTCAGCACGTCGCTCGCCGGCATCGGCCGCCCGTAATAATAGCCCTGGATGTTGCTGCAGCCGAGGCTGCGGATCGTCTCGACCTCGCGCTCGCTCTCGGCGCCCTCGGCGGTGGTCGACATGCCGAGGCTGTCGGCGAGCGCGACGACGGCGCGGATGATCGCGATCGATTCGGTGATGCCCTTCGCCGCGCCGACGACAAAGCTGCGATCGACCTTGATCGTCGAGAATTGCGTTTTCCGGAGGTAGCCGAGCGACGAATAGCCGGTGCCGAAATCGTCGAGGCTGAGGCGGATGCCGAGGCTGATCAGCTGGTCGAGCAGTTGCGCCGCGCCGCCGCCGTCGCGCAGGAAGACGCTTTCGGTGACCTCGATCTCCAGCCGCTGCGGCGGCAGCCCGCTCTGCGCGAGCGCCGAGACGACGACCGAGGCGAAGGCGGGGTCGGTGAGCTGCTCGGCCGAGACGTTGATCGCGACCTTGAGGTTCGAGGGCCAGCGCATCGCCTCGTGGCAGGCGGTGCGCAGCACCCATTCGCCGATCGGCGAGATGAGCCGGCTGTCCTCGGCGAGCGGGATGAAGCGGCCAGGCGAGACGTTGCCGAGCTTCTGGTTGTTCCAGCGGATCAGCGCCTCGAAGCCGTTGAGCATGCCGTCGGCGGCGCCGACCACCGGCTGATAGTAGAGCTCGAACTCGCGCCGTTCGAGTGCGCCGCGCAGTTCCTGTTCCATCACGCGCCGCTCCTCGGCCTGCGCGTGGAGCGAGGCGACATAGGCGGCGACGCAATTGCCGCCCTTGTCCTTCGACTTGTAGAGCGCGAGGTCGGCGTTGCGGGTCAGCGTCTCGACCGTCGAGCCGTCCTGCGGACCCATGGCGAAGCCGATGCTGGCGCCGACGAACAGCTGGTGATTGTCGACGACATAGGGGCGCCCGAGCGTCGCGATGATGCGCCGCGCCAGCGTCTCGGCCTCCGCCGCCGAACCGGCGTTGTGGAGCACGACCGCGAATTCGTCGCCGCCGAGACGGCCGCAGGTCATGTCGCGGTCCATCATGCCTTTGAGGCGCGCGGCGACCTGCGCCAGCAATTTGTCGCCGACCGGATGGCCGAGCGTGTCGTTGACCGCCTTGAAGCGGTCGAGGTCGATCATCAGCATCGCGCAGCGCGCCTTGGCGTCGATCGCATGGGCGAGCGCGCGTTCGAGATCCTCGTGCAGGCTGAGCCGGTTGGGCAGGCCGGTGAGATTGTCGAAGCGCGCCATGCGCGCGATCTGCTCGGCCGAGGCGCGCTGTTCGGTGACGTCCGAACCGACGCCGCGGAAGCCGAGGAACTTGCCGCTCTCGTCGAGGCGCGGCGAGGCCGACAGCTCCCACCAGCGCGGCTTGCCGTCGATGGTGACGGGGACGATCAGGTTGGAGAAGCTTTCGCGCCGCTTCATCCGCTCGGCCATGTCGTGCAGGCTCTTCGGGAAATGGCCGGTCGCCCACGCGTCGCCCGACAGTGCCTGGAGCAGCGGTATGCCCTCGATCCGGTCGGCAGGGGCGCCGAGCGCGAAGGCGAGCCGCGGCGAGACATGGACGAGGCGGCGGCTGTTGTCGGTCTGCCACAGCCAGTCGGCGGAGGTCTCCTCGAACTCGCGCAGCAGCAGGCTGACCGTCTCGGTCTTTTCGTGCAGCACCTCCTCGGCGCGGCGGAAGCGGACGTGATTCTGCGCCGACCGGATGCAGAAGGCCGACAGCAGGAAACCGGCGGAGAGCGCGATCCCGGCAAGCGCCGGCGCGCCGGCAAGGCCGAGCGCGGCGGCGGCCGACAGGCTGACCGGCGCAATGAACAGGATGCACGTCATCGGCAGGCTGTGCGCGACGATCGCGAGGGTGAGCATCATCAGCAGCGCGACCGCCCACATCGACAGCAGATGGTCGATGCCGGGATGAAGGCCCTGAAGCCAGAAAGGCGCCGCCCAGACCACCGCCGAATAGGCGGCATGGCGGTTGCACAGATCATATTGCGCGGTGCAGGATTGGCGCAGATCGCCGAGCGGCAGGCGCGATACGGTGCGATAGGACCAGAGGCTGAACAGGATCGTCGCGACGACCCAGCCGGCGATGACGGTGAACGGCACCGCGCTCGCCATCGTCAGCGCGGCGATGACGGTCATGCCGAGGCCCATCCACAGGCGAAGCCGCCCGCGACCGCGCAGCGGCGCAAGCTGAATCTGCCTCAGCTCATCGAGTTCCTCGGCGCGCGCGTCCAGCCCGAGCAGCGCGCGCACGGGAATCTCGTCGGCCGGAATCGGATCGTTCGCCACCCTGGTCACGCGCCCGGTCTAGCGGAAGCGGGTTACCCGAAGGTAACCATGCAGCCATCTGCGCGCAGTCGATTCCGTCCCGTCATGGGACAGGAAATCAGGCGGCGATGGCGAAGGGCTGGATTTCCCCGGCCAGATATTGCGCGCGCGCCTTCGACCGGCTCAATTTGCCCGAGCTGGTGCGCGGCAGCGAGCGCGGCGGCACCAGCTCGACGAGACAGTGCATGCCGGTGATCGCGCGGACGCGGTCGCGAATCGCCTCGCGCAACGCGGCGCGCTCGGCATCGTCGCTGGTGCGGCAATGGACGAGCACCGCGGGCGTCTCCTCGCCGCCGGGCGTGGTGATCGCGAAGGCGGCGATGTCGCCCGACTTGAAGCCGGGGAGCTGCTCGACCGCCCATTCGATATCCTGCGGCCAGTGATTCTTGCCGTTGATGATGATCATGTCCTTGGCGCGCCCGACGATGTAGATGTAGCCGTCCGACAGATAGCCCATGTCGCCGGTGTCGAGCCAGCCGTCCTTCAGGCAGGCGTCGGTCGCCTCGGGATCGCGGTAGTAGCCGGTCATCAGCGACGGGCCGGTGCACCACACCTTGCCGACGGTCTGGTCGGGCAGGACGTTGCCCGCCTCGTCGCGCACCTCGATAGTCATGTCGCGCGCGGCGCGGCCGCAGTTGACCACGGCGCGATAGCGCGTCGGCCGGCCGGCGTCGTTCGCGGCGCCCGACAGCTCGGTCTCCTCGACCAACTCGACGACGATGCCCTCGCCCGGGGGCATGATGCTGACCGCCAGCGTCGCCTCGGCGAGGCCGTAGCTGGGCAGGAAAGCGCTCGCCCGGAAGCCCGCGTCGGCGAAGGCGTCGACGAAGCTCTGCATCACGTCGGGGCGGATCATGTCGGCGCCGTTGCCCGCGACGCGCCAGCGCGACAGGTCGAAGCGGTCGGCGACATGCGTCTGGCTGGAGATGCGGCGCGCGCAGATGTCGTAGCCGAAGGTCGGCGAATAGCTCAATGTCGTGCCCTGATTGCGGCTGATCAGGTCGAGCCAGGCGAGCGGGCGGCGCGCGAAATCCTCGGTCTTGAGGTAATCGACCGACACCTGGTTGGCGACCGGCGAGAGCAGGCAGCCGACGAGGCCCATGTCGTGATACCAGGGCAGCCAGCTGACGCAGCGGTCGCTGTCCTGAACCTTCATGCCGTGCGAATGGGCGGCGAGATTGTTGAGCAGCGCGGCATGGGTGACCGCGACGCCGTGCGGGAAGCGCGTCGAGCCGCTGCTATATTGCAGATAGCAGGTTTCGTCGCTCTTCTGTTCGGGCAGCGCCGCGACCGGCGCCGGACGGCGGGCGAAATCGCTCCAGTCCATCGGCTGCACGCCCTGCTTTTCGGCGGCCTCGGTCGCCATCGCCGCGATGTCGGGCGGGAAGAAGAGCATCGTCGGGTCGCAGCTCGACAGCTGGACGACGAGCTGGCCGACATAGGAATCGCGCCCGCCGAAGCTGGTCGGCAGCGGCAGCGGCACCGGCCAGGCGCCGGCATAGATGGTGCCGAAGAACAGCGCGGCGAATTCGGCGCCGGTCTCGGCGATCAGCGCGATGCGGTCGCCGGGCTTCACCCCGCCCGCGATCAGGCGATAGGCGGTGGCGAGCGCGTCGGCTTTGAGCTCGCTATAGGGATAGGGGCGCACCAGCTTGCCCCGCGGGTCGTGGAAATTGAGCCCGCGGCTGCCGCTCGCGGCATAGTCGAGCGCTTCGCCGACGGTGGCGAAGTCGGAAAAACGGCGCGGCTGCGCGCACAGGGTCGGCGTCGGAACCAGCTCGTCCGCCGCGGCGGCGTGATCTTGCGTCATAATCTGTCCTGGGTCGCGGGAGACGGGCCGCGAGGCAACGAGCATGTCATCTTTGGCTGTCATGGCTGCGCTGCGCGATCCCTAGCGGTTGAACGAGGCCCGTTTTCGGGTGTTGGCGGCCGATATGGCGGCGCTGATCGTTCTCAATCGGGCCCGACTGTGGCATAAACATGGCATATGACCCGACGCCGCGCTCCATCCGACCGGGCGAGAAAGCCGCTCGACGCGGCGCGGCTCGACGCGCTGGCGCTCGCCTATGTCGCGCGATTCGCGACCAGCCGGGCGAAGCTGGCGCGCTATCTGGCGCGCAAGATCGGCGAATCGGAGTGGACGGACGGAGTGGATGCCGCGGCGGCCTGCGCCGCGGTCGTCGCGAAAATGCAACGGCTGGGCTTCGTCGACGACCGGCAATATGCGGCGATGCGCGGGGGCGCGATGACGCGGCGCGGGCTCGGCGTGCGGCGGGTGAAGGCGCAGCTCTTCGTCGATGGCATCGAAGCGGGCGACGCCGCCGAAGCGGTCGAGGCGGCCGAGGCGTCGGCGCTGGCGTCGGCGCTGGGCTATGCGCGGCGGCGGC
The DNA here is from genome assembly GCA_937873425.1 of uncultured Sphingopyxis sp. GTDB lineage: Bacteria > Pseudomonadota > Alphaproteobacteria > Sphingomonadales > Sphingomonadaceae > Sphingopyxis. The sequence continues at coordinate 17,929 of CALMYE010000165.1, forward strand.
GCTTCGGCCCGTTCGCAGCGGAACCCGCCGCCGATCCCGCCCGGCGCGAGCGCCAGGTCGCGGCCTTCGCGCGCGCCGGCCATGCGCCCGCGCTTGCCCGGCGCATCCTCGCGATCGGGCCGGACGACGAGGCGGCGCTGGCGGCGCTGGACGCCGAAGCGGCGCTCGATTAGGGCGAAGCGGTCCAACCGGCGAAAGGATGTGCCGATGCGTGCGTTGATGACTGCCCTTGCCCTTGCGATGGCGCTGCCGGTTTCGGCCTGTGCCGGAACCTCGGACACGCAGAGCGAGGCGGCGGCGACGATCCCGGTGACGATCAGGGCCGGCGAGGCGACGCATGTCTTCAACGTCGAGGTCGCGCGCACGGCGGAGGAGCAGGCGCGCGGGCTGATGTTCCGCACCAGCCTGCCCGAGGATGGCGGGATGATCTTTCCCTTTCCGCGGCCGCGCATCGCGAGCTTCTGGATGAAGAACACGCTGATCCCGCTCGACATGTTCTTCATCCGCGCCGACGGCAGCATCGACCGCATCGCCGAGAATACCATCCCCGAGAATCTGGAGCCGGTGGCGAGCGGCGGCGAGGTGTCGGCGGTGCTCGAACTGGCCGGCGGCACGGCGGCGAAGCTGGGGATCGACGAAAGCGCGACGATCACTTGGAAAGATCGCTAAAGACCGCTAAACGCCACCGCCATGAGCATCCTGGGCAAGATTTTCACCTGGTGGGACGGCGCGACCGTCGGCACGCTGCTGAACAGCTGGAAGAATGGCGAGAAGGTCGGCGAGGACGGGCTCGGCAATCGCTACTACCGCGCGCGCAAGGGGAGCCGGCGCTGGGTGATCTACAACGGATCGAACGACGCGAGCCGGGTGCCGCCCGAATGGCACGGCTGGCTGCACGGCACCTTCGACGAACTGCCCGCCGACGTGCTGCCCGCGCCGCGCGCCTGGCAGGCCGAACCGACGGCGAACCTGACCGGCAGCACGGGCGCCTATCGCCCGGCGGGCGCGCTCGAACGGGGCGGCCGCCGCGCGACGGCGACCGGCGATTACGAGGCCTGGCGCCCGGGCGCCGAGTGAGGCGATGACCGCGCGCTGGGTTCCAACCACGCTGACTGCGCTCGCACTGGCGACGGTGCTGACGGGCTGCGACCGCGGCGCGAAGAAGGCGGGCGGCAGCGCGACGGCGACGATCGGCAAATCCGAACGCGTCCCCGACGAAGTGGGCGGCATCGAGGGCGCGACGCCGATGGCCGATCGCGTCGCGGTGGTCGGCCTGCTCAACAAGCGCAACGGACTGGTCCGCGAGCTGGAGATGAAGCCCGGCGACAGCGCGCGCGTCGGCCGCGCGATCGTGCGGCTGCGCGCCTGCGAACAGACGGCGCCGTGGGAGGACCCGCCCGAAACCGGTGCCTTTGTCCAGCTGACGGTGCAGGACCAGCGCGATGACAAATGGTATCGCGTCTTTTCGGGCTGGATTTTTCGCGAGCGGCCCGACCGCAACGTCATCCAGCACCCGATCTATGACGTGTTCGTCAAAAGCTGCGCGATGACATATCCGGGCGGCGAGCCGGTCGTGCGCTCCTCCCCCAAGGCTGCGGCGCCCAAGGCGTCGAGCGCGCCCCAGTCGCCCGCGGCGAACGGCGGCGAAAGCGCACCGGCTCCGGCGGCGGCGCCCGCACCTGCGCCCAAGGCGGCACCGTCGCCGTCCGACAGCACCGAATAGAGACGCGCGAGATAGTCGCGCTGCGGAATCTCGATCGCGCCCAGGCTTTCGAGATGCGGGGTGATGAACTGGCAGTCGAGCAGTTTCCAGCCGCCCGCGCGCAGCCGCGCGACGAGGTGCGCGAGCGCGACCTTCGACGCGTCGCGCGCGCGGCTGACCATCGATTCGCCGAAAAAGGCGCGGCCCAGGGTCACGCCGTACAGCCCGCCCGCGAGCTCGCCGTCCAGCCAGCATTCGACGCTGTGCGCATGACCCATGCGGAACAGGCGCTCGTAGCTCGCCCTGATCACCGGGTTGATCCAGGTCGTCGGCCGGTCCTCGGCGGGCGCGGCGCATAGCGCGATCATGTCGGCGAAGGCGGTGTCGGTCGTCACCCGGAAACGCTCCGACAGGATCAGCTTTTTCAGGCTGCGCGACAGGCGGAAACCGTCGAGGGGCAGGATCGCGCGCAAGCGGGGCTCGACCCAATGGACCGACGGATCATCCGCCGCGTCGGCCATCGGGAAGAGTCCCTGCGCATAGGCGCTGAGCAGCAGCCCCGGGTCTATGGTCTCGAAGGGCTTCAGCTTGCCGGCTTCACGAATTTGAGCGTCATGCGGTCCGATTCGCCGATCGCGAGATATTTGTCGCGATCCTTCTCGCCTTCGCGCAGCGCGGGCGGCAGCGTCCAGACACCCTTTTCATAGTCCTTGGTGTCCTTGGGATTGGCGTTGATCTCGCTCTTTTCGGCGAGCTTGAAGCCTGCGGCCTCGGCAAAGGCGATGATCGAGCTTTCCTTCATATAGCCCGACTTCTCCTCCTTCGCGCTGTCGTCATCCTCGTCCAGCCGGTGATCGACGACGCCGAGCACACCGCCGGGCTTCAGCATCGCAAAGATCTGGCGGAAGGCGTTGGCGGTATTGTCCTCGCCGTCGAAGCGCCAGTTGTGGACGTTGCGGAAGGTGAGCACGACATCGGCGCTGCTGTCGGGCACTTGGGGACCGGCGCCGGTGGCCGGAAATTCGGCCAGCTTCACCGCGCCATAGGTGGCGGCGTCCGCCGCCTGCTTCTCCTTGAAGCGACCCAGGCCGCGCTCCCACGGCGCGGCGACATAGAGAGTGCCGCCGCCGGCCTTGGCGAGCGGCGCGAGGATTTCGCTGTACCAGCCCGCGCCGGGCCACAGCTCGACGATCGTGTCGCCGCCCTTCACGCCGAAGAAGGCGAGGGTTTCGGCGGGGTTGCGATATTTGTCGCGCGCGATGTTCGCGGGCGTGCGCGTCGGCGCGGCGACCGCAGCGGCGATCGCGGCGTCGGCCTTTGTCGCAGTATCGCCAGCGGCTTCGCCCGCGGTCGCGTTCGAGGCGGGCGCGCTGCATGCCGCGAGGATGATCAGCGCTGCACTTGCAACGGGACGGAAACTATACATATCGGCACCTCTCCTGTGCGGATGCGGGCCGGTCGGGCCGGTCCCGCTGGGGGGACGGCCATAGTGCGAAGGGAGCGGCGTCGATGCAAGTGTCCATGCTGTCGGTGAGCATCGGCGCGGCACTGCTGTGCGCCCTCGCCGAGATTGCGCAATGGCGCCGCAACAACCGCCGCGACGTCGATCGCGTCGGCTTCATGCCGTGGCGCGGAATCGGACTGGCGTCGGCGGCGGTGGCGATCTTCGCGCTCGCCTTCTGGCTGCATCGGGGATGAGCGCGCTCCCCGTCGTCGATATCGCGCCGCTGCGGACGATGGACGATGTGGCGGCGGTCGAGCGCGTCGCCGCGGCGATCGGCGCGGCGAGCGCCGAATATGGTTTCTTCTATGTCGAGGGGCATGGGATCGGCGATGCGCTGTTCGACCGGCTGGAGGCGGTGAGCCAGTTTTTCTTCGCGCTGCCCGAGGCCGACAAGGCCGCGATTGCGATGGCGAACGGCGGCTTGGCCTGGCGCGGCTGGTTTCCGCTCGGCGGCGAGCTGACCTCGGGACGACCCGACCGCAAGGAGGGCCTGTATCTGGGCGAGGAGCTGGGGCCGGACGATGTGCGGGTCGCCGCGGGCTGGCCGCTGCACGGCGCCAATCTGTGGCCCGCGGCCCTGCCCGGACTGCGCGCGGCGGTGGAGGATTATCTGGCCGCGGCGGTCGCGGCGGCCGAGGCGCTGATGCGCGGCATGGCGCTCGCGCTCGGCCTCTCCGCCGGTCATTTCGCCGCGGGGCTGACGCGGCGGCCGACATTGCTGTTCCGCATCTTCCATTATCCGCCCGACGGCGCGGCGGACGAACTCGGGGTCGGCGAGCATAGCGATTACGGCCTGCTTACCCTGCTCGGGCAGGATGCGCACGGCGGGCTGGAAGTGCGCGCCGCGAACGGCGAATGGATCGCGGTGCCGCCGCGCGGGCGGGCGCTGGTGGTCAATATCGGCGACATGTTCGAACGGCTGACGCGCGGCCGCTTCCGCTCGGCGCCGCACCGCGTGATCAACGCGTCGGGGCGCGAGCGATTGTCCTGGCCGCTGTTCTACGATCCCGATTTCGCGGCCCCGGTCGACCCGCTTCCGATCCCCGCGACGACGCGGCTGCTGCCGCGCTGGGACGGCGTCGACGTGCATGATGCGGGCGGCACCTATGGCGACTATCTGCTGGGCAAGGTGGGCAAGGTGTTTCCCGAACTGGCCGGGAAACAGCTCGGCGGTTTCGCCTAGAGGCAGGCTTCCAGATAGGGCTGGTCGAAGCCGAACTGGCGCGCCTTTTCGAGCGTGTAGGGGCGCAGGCCCATCGAGCGGTATTCGCCGACGATCTTCCCGTCCTTGTCCTCGTCCATATATTCGAACTTGAACAATTCTTGGGTGACGATGACGTCGCCTTCCATGCCGATCACCTCGGTGACGTTGGTGACGCGGCGCGAACCGTCGCGCAGGCGCTTGATCTGGACGATCAGGTCGACCGAATCGGCGATCTGCTTGGAGATCGCCTCCTTCGGAATCTTGATGTCGCCCATCAGCACCATATTCTCCATACGGCCGAGGCATTCGCGCGGGCTGTTCGAGTGCAGCGTGCACATCGACCCGTCGTGACCGGTGTTCATCGCGGCGAGCAGGTCGAAACATTCGGCGCCGCGAACCTCGCCCATGATGATGCGGTCGGGACGCATGCGCAGCGCGTTCTTGACGAGGTCGCCCATATGGATCGCGCCATTGCCTTCGAGGTTCGCGGGGCGCGTTTCGAGCGGCAGCCAGTGCGGCTGTTGCAGGCGGAGTTCGGCGGCGTCCTCGATGGTCAGCACGCGCTCGCCGGGATCGATCATCTTCGACAGGGCGTTGAGCATCGTCGTCTTGCCCGAGCCGGTGCCGCCCGAAATGACGATGTTGAACCGGCTGGCGCCCGCGATCTTGAGCGCGGTGCACATCTTCTGGCTCATCGCGCCCCACTGACAGAGCATGTCGAGCGTGATCGGCTTGGCCGAGAATTTACGAATCGAGATGGCGGTGCCGCGAAGCGAGAGCGGCGGCACGATCACGTTGACGCGGCTGCCGTCCTTCAGGCGGGCGTCGGCGAGCGGCGTGGTCTGGTCGACGCGGCGGCCGACCTGGTTGCAGATGCGCTGCGCGATCTGGAAGAGATGCTGCTCGTCGCGGAACTGGATCGGCGCGATGACGAGCTGGCCCTTGCGCTCGACATAGGTCTGATAGGGGCCGTTGACCATGATATCGCTGATGTCGGGGTCGGCGAGCAGCTCCTCGAGCGGGCCGAAGCCGAGCAGTTCGTCGACCAGCACCTTTTCGAGCGCGAACTGCTCGCGGCGGTTGAGCGTGATGCGCAGTTCGGCGAGCACCTCGAGGATGATCGGGCGGAACTCCTCGGTCAACTCGTCCTTGCTCAGCGTCGCCGCCGCCTCGGGATCGACGCGTTCGAGCAGGCGGGGCAGCACCTGTTCCTTGATCTTGTGGACGCTGGCCTCGAACCCCTGCGCCTTTTCGGGCTCCATATTCTCGGCCGACGAGCGCTGGTTGAGCCGCTCCATCGCCTCCATTTCGGGGGCGGCCGGGGCAGGTTCGGGGGCGGGTGCGGTGTCGAGCGCGGGAAACTGGCTGCCGCCGGCGGGTGCGCCGGGACCGCCCTGCATCGGCTTCGCCACGCCGAAGGCGGGGCGGCCTGCTGTTCCGGGACGGCGTCCGAATGCGCTCATCATCTTGTCCTGCTTGCGAATCATCGGCATCGGGAGTGCCGCAGCCAAGGCTGGCGAACCCCCAATCGACAGGGTGAATAGACCGGAAACTTTGACATTGTCCTAATGCGCCGGAATGCGGAGGGAGAATGCCATCCGCCGGAACAGGGGGGGCGCGCGGAGGAGAAAATATTCGCGCAGAGGCGCAGAGATCGCAGAGAAGAAGGAAAAGATTCACGCGGAGACGCGGAGACGCGGAGTTGCTGCGACGGCTCATGACCGATCATTCCGTCCGGCCAGCGACATCCGTTGTTTAGCGATTGGCGGCTTCGCCGCCTTTCCTTCTCTCCGCGCCTCCGCGTCTCCGCGTGAACCCAATCCTCTGCGATCTCTGCGCCTCTGCGCGAATCCTTATTCTTCGCTTTTTGGAGCAAGAAAAAAGAGGGCCGCAGCCCCCTTTTGGTCCTCGCGGATGGGCCGGGGCGCTCAGCCGGCGATATGCTCGGCCAGCACGGTCAGGCCGGCCTCGTTCACTTCGGCGAAGCCGCCTTCGACCTCGATCGTCTCGGGCTCCGCGCCCTGTGCGGCATAGAGGGTCAGCGGGCCGTTGCGCAGCGTCGCCATGAAGGGGGCGTGGCCTTCGAGCACCGAGAAATCGCCCTCGCTGCCCGGCACGGTGACCATATAGACGTCGCTCGACCTCTCGAGGCGGGCGGGGGTGACGAGTTCGAACTTCAGGGCCATTCTATAATCTCCCCCCTCCCGCTTGCGGGAGGGGTCGGGGGAGGGGATGTTTCGTTTCGGCGGAGCGGCCCGTCCCCTGACAGGCCCTCCCCTAACCCCTCCCGCAAGCGGGAGGGGAACTGGATTACGCCGCGTCGGCGGCCAGCTTGGCGGCCTTGGCGACCGCTTCCTCGATGCCGCCGACCATGTAGAAGGCCGCTTCGGGAAGATGGTCATATTCGCCGTCGACGACCGCCTTGAACGACTTCACCGTGTCCTCGATCGCGACGAACTTGCCGGGGATGCCGGTGAAGACTTCGGCGACGTGGAAGGGCTGCGACAGGAAGCGCTGGATCTTGCGCGCGCGGGCGACGACCAGCTTGTCCTCTTCCGACAGCTCGTCCATGCCGAGGATCGCGATGATGTCCTGCAGCGACTTGTACTTCTGCAGCGTTTCCTGAACGCGGCGGGCCGTCTCGTAATGCTCCTGCCCGACGGTCGCGGCGGTCAGCACGCGGCTGGTCGAATCGAGCGGGTCGACCGCCGGATAGATGCCGAGCTCCGAAATCGCGCGGCTCAGCGTCGTCGTCGCGTCCAAGTGGGCGAACGAAGTTGCCGGAGCAGGGTCGGTCAGGTCGTCCGCGGGAACGTAGATCGCCTGCACCGAGGTGATCGAACCCTTGGTGGTCGAGGTGATGCGTTCCTGCAGCGCGCCCATGTCGGTCGACAGGGTCGGCTGGTAACCCACCGCCGAAGGAATGCGGCCGAGCAGCGCCGACACTTCCGAACCCGCCTGGGTGAAGCGGAAGATGTTGTCGACGAAGAAGAGCACGTCCTGCCCTTCCTGATCGCGGAAATATTCGGCCATCGTCAGGCCCGACAGCGCGACGCGCGCGCGGGCACCCGGGGGCTCGTTCATCTGGCCGAACACCAGGGCCACCTTCGACCCGTCGGGAGTCGGGTTGCCGTCGGCGTCCTTGGCGATGACGCCGGCGTCGAGGAATTCGTGATAGAGGTCGTTGCCTTCGCGGGTGCGTTCACCGACGCCCGCGAACACCGATACGCCGCCATGGCCTTTGGCGATGTTGTTGATCAGTTCCTGAATCAGAACGGTCTTGCCGACGCCGGCGCCGCCGAACAGGCCGATCTTGCCGCCTTTGGCATAGGGGGCGATCAGGTCGATGACCTTGATGCCGGTGACCAGGATCGCGGCTTCGGTCGACTGGTCGACGAATTCGGGGGCCTTGGCGTGGATCGGCGCGGTCAGGTCGCTGTTCACCGGGCCGCGCTCGTCGATCGGGTCGCCGATGACGTTGAGGATGCGGCCGAGCGTCTGCGGGCCGACGGGAACCGAAATCTGCGCGCCGGTGTCGGTGACGGGCTGGCCGCGGGTCAGACCGTCGGTTGCGTCCATCGCGATGGTGCGGACGGTGTTTTCGCCGAGGTGCTGCGCGACTTCGAGGACGAGGCGGTTGCCGTTGTTGTCGGTTTCGAGCGCGTTCAGAATGGCGGGCAGGGTGCCGGTGAACTGAACGTCGACGACGGCGCCGATGACCTGTGCGACGCGGCCCGTGGCGGCAGCGGTCGACTTGGGCACGGCGGCCTTGCTTGCGGCGGGCTTCTTCGGCGCAGCGGCCTTCTTGGCGGGAGCCTTCTTTTCAGCGGGAGCGGTAGCCATTACGTTCTTCCTTGCTTGGATAGCTTACAGCGCTTCGGCGCCAGCGATGATTTCGATGAGTTCGGTGGTGATCGCCGCCTGACGCGTGCGGTTGTAGACGATGGTCAGCTTGTTGATCAGGTCGCCTGCGTTGCGCGTCGCATTGTCCATCGCGGTCATCGACGCGCCCTGTTCGGACGCGGCGTTCTCAAGGAGGCCCTTGAAGATCTGGATGGTGACGTTGCGCGGCAGGAGGTCGGCGAGGATCGCTTCCTCGTCGGGCTCATACTCGACCGCGGCGCCGCTCGATGCCGGGGCATCGGCCGGGGCGGGGACCGGGATCAGCTGCTGGCCGGTCGCTTCCTGCACCAGCGCCGAGCGGAATTTCGAATAGAAGAGATGCGCGACGTCGAAGGCGCCGGCCTCGTAAAGCTCCATCAGCTTCGCCGAGATTTCGCTTGCCTGCTCGAAGCCGATGTCGCGGATGCCGGTGGTCTCGTAATTCTCGATCGCCTGCCTGGGGAAGAGGCGGTTGATCACCGGGCGGCCCTTGCGGCCGACGAGGTAGAAGAGGACCGTCTTGCCCTCCGCCTGAAGCTCCAGCGCCTTGTCGCGCGCGGCCTTGACGATGTTCGAGTTGAACGCGCCTGCAAGGCCGCGGTCGCTGTTCAGCACGACGAGCAGATGGGTGTCGCCCTTGCCGTTGCCGGCGAGCAGCTTCGGCGCCGAATCCGACGCGCCGACCTTCGACGCCAGGCTGGCGACGACGCCTTCGAGCCGCTCGGCATAGGGACGCGCGGCTTCGGCCGCGGCCTGCGCCTTGCGCAGCTTGGCGGCGGCGACCATCTTCTTGGCCTTGGTGATCTTCTGGGTCGATTTGACCGAGACGATCCGCCCTTTGAGTTCCTTCAGACTGGCCATAGGTCCCGTCTTTTACCTTTGTTTCGTCACCCCGGCGAAGGCCGGGGTCTCACCGTCGAGATCCCGGCCTTCGCCGGGATGACGAGGTGGGTGGTTACGCGAAAATCTTGGCGAAAGCGTCGAGCGCGGCGACCAGCGCTTTCTTCGCGTCGTCGCCCAGATCGCGGGTGTCGCGGATCGTCTTCAGCACATCGGCATGGTCGCTGCGCAGATAGGCGAGCATCGCCTGTTCGTAGCGCGACACGTCGGTCGTCGCGACCGTGTCGAGATAGCCGTTGGTGCCGGCGAAGATCGAAGCGGTCTGTTCCTCGAACGGCATCGGCTGGAACTGCGGCTGCTTGAGGAGCTGGGTCAGGCGCGCGCCGCGGTTCAGCAGCTTCTGCGTCGAGGCGTCGAGGTCCGAACCGAACTGTGCGAAGGCTTCCATCTCGCGATATTGCGCGAGTTCGAGCTTGATCGAGCCCGACACCTTCTTCATCGCCTTCGTCTGCGCGGCCGAGCCGACGCGGCTCACCGACAGGCCGACGTTGATCGCCGGACGGATGCCTGCGTTGAACAGGTTGGTTTCGAGGAAGATCTGGCCGTCGGTGATCGAAATCACGTTGGTCGGAATATAGGCCGACACGTCGCCCGCCTGCGTTTCGATGATCGGCAGCGCGGTCAGCGAGCCGGCGCCATTGTCCTCGTTCATCTTCGCGGCGCGCTCGAGCAAACGCGAGTGCAGATAGAAGACGTCGCCCGGATAGGCTTCGCGGCCCGGCGGCCGGCGCAGCAGCAGCGACATCTGGCGATAGGCGACGGCCTGCTTCGAAAGATCGTCATACACGATCACGGCGTGCATGCCGTTGTCGCGGAAATATTCGCCCATCGTCACGCCGGCATAGGGGGCAAGATACTGGAGCGGCGCGGGTTCCGATGCGGTCGCGGCGACGACGATCGAATATTCCATCGCGCCATTTTCTTCGAGCTGGCGGACGATCTGCGCGACGGTCGAGCGCTTCTGGCCGACCGCGACATAGATGCAGTAGAGCTTCTTCGATTCATCGTCGCCGGCGTTGACCGTCTTCTGGTTGATGAAGGTGTCGATCGCGACGGCGGTCTTGCCGGTCTGGCGGTCGCCGATGATCAGTTCGCGCTGGCCGCGGCCGACGGGAACGAGCGCGTCAAGCGCCTTGAGGCCGGTCTGGACGGGCTCGTGGACCGAGGTGCGCGGGATGATGCCCGGCGCCTTGACCTCGACGCGCATGCGCTTGTCGGCCAGAATCGGCCCCTTGCCGTCGATCGGGTTGCCGAGACCGTCGACGACGCGGCCGAGCAGGCCCTTGCCGACGGGGACGTCGACGATCGTGCCGGTGCGCTTGACGGTGTCGCCTTCCTTGATCTCGGCGTCCGAGCCGAAGATCACGATGCCGACATTGTCGGCCTCGAGGTTGAGCGCCATGCCCTTCACGCCATTGGCGAATTCGACCATCTCGCCGGCCTGGACATTGTCGAGGCCGTGGGCGCGGGCGATGCCGTCGCCGACCGACAGCACGGTGCCGATTTCGCTGACCGTGGCGTCGGTGCCGAAGTTGGCGATCTGGTCCTTGATGACCTTGCTGATTTCAGCGGCGCGGATTTCCATTATTCAGCCTTTCATCGGGGCATTTGGGCGTACGGGCTTTCAGCCCTTCATCGCCTGCGCGAAACTGTTGAGACGGGTACGGATGCTGCCGTCGATCAGCTGGCTGCCCAGCTGGACGACGAGGCCGCCGAGGATGGCGGGGTCGACACCGGCCGCGATCTGGACGTCGCGGCCGACACGGGTCTTCAAATTGGCGGCGAGCGTCTTCAGCTGCTCGGCCGTCAGCGGGTGCGCGCTGGTGACCTTGGCGGTCACTTCGCCGCGGTGCGCCGCGACGATCGCGTCGAAGGCGTCGATCATCCCGGGCAAATCGGCGAGGCGGCGATTCTCGGCGAGGACGCCCAGGAACTTGCCGGTCAGCGAATCGAGCTTCAGCGCCCCCGCGACGGCTTCGATCGCTTTCGCGGCGTCGGCGCGGGCGACGACCGGGCTCGACACCAGCGCGGCGAGGTCGGCCGATTCGGCGAGGCCCGCCTTCAGCGTGGCGAGGCTCTTCTGGACGCTGTCGATGGCGTTCGATTCGCGGGCCAGATCGAACAAAGCGACCGCATAGCGGCCCGCGAGGCCCGCCGTGATGTTGCCCTGAATGCCGCCGGAATTCTCCACGCGCGAAAGTCCTTCTCTACGATCCCGAGGGGGATGGCTGCGCGGATTTTCCGGGCGTCCAAGGACACCCCCGCTGCAAAGTCGCGGCGCGCGTAGCAACGATTTTGCTGCAATGCAAGGCGGGGGTGGAGGCTCATTCCATGCCCCCTCACAACCCGTTCGCCCTGAGCTTGTCGAAGGGCCGTCCTTCCTTCAAGGTTGGAAAGAAGAAAGACAGTGCTTCGACAACCCCGGATCGAATCCGGGGACGAACGGATGAAGGGAAGGTTCATGGGCGAGATGATCCGGATGACGATGGACGATGGCGCCGAGATCGCCGTCTATCATGCGCAGCCCGAAGGGGATCGGCGCGGCGGGCTGGTTCTCATTCAGGAGATCTTCGGGGTCACCGACCATATCCGCGAGCTTTGCGACGAATATGCCGCCGACGGCTATGAAGTGCTGGCGCCCGCGCTGTTCGACCGCGAGCATCCGGGGTTCGAGAGCGACTATTCGGGGCCGCAGTTCGAGCGCGCGGTGCAGCTGGCGCGCGAGCTTCACCCGTTCGACCAGAGCCTGAAGGACGCGCAGACCTGCATCGACGCCTTGAAAGGCAAGGGTCCGGTGTTCATCACCGGCTATTGCTATGGCGGCTCGGTCGCGTGGCGGATGGCGCAGATCAGCCCCGACCTCGCGGCGGCGTCTTCCTATTACGGCAGCCTCGTCCCCACCCAGTTCGCCGACGAGGCGCCGGCTTGCGCGACCATCGCCCATTTCGGTCGCTTCGACGCCGGCATCCCGATGGAGGGCGTCGAGGCGCTGATCGCGAAGGATCATCCAACCGCGCAGATTTTCGTCTATGAGGCGGGGCACGGCTTCAACAGCGACCGCCGCAAGGATTATCACGAACCGAGCGAAACCCTCGCACGCGAACGCACGCTGATGCTGTTCAAGGCGTGCGGGGGATAGTTCGCGCGAACGGGGAGGAGACATGCACCTGACGGTGGTTCTGCTGACGATGCTGGTCCTGCCGCTGGCGTCGATCCTGATCGAGCGGCGGATGCACGGCAGCGCGGAGCTGTGGGAGCTTGTCTGCAAATGGTTCCTCTTCTGGGGCGCGGGCGTGCGGCTGTTCTTGGCCGGGGTGCGCCAGATCGCGCGGCCCGACCTGACCGCGACCGGCATGTTCGGCGTGACCGACGAGCGGGCCTTCCTGTTCGTGCAGGAACTGGGCTTCTGGAACCTGACCATCGGCCTCCTCTGCATGGTGACGCTCAAGCGGCCCGACTGGCGCGCGCCGATGGGAATCGCGGCGATGCTCTTCTATGCTCTGGCGGGCACCAAGCATGCGCTGAGCGCCGGGCGCGGCTTCTCCGCCGATGTCGCGATGATATCTGACCTCGCGATGGCCGCGCTGCTGCTGGCCTGCCTGATCGCCACCTTCGGCCGGTGGGCGCGCGCCTGAATCCGATGCGGCTCGCGATCAACCTGCTGCTCTGGCTTCTCGTTCTTGCGCTCATGGTGGGCGCGCTGCTCTACACGCAGCAGCGGCGTATCCTCTTTCCCGCGCCGGACGATTATCCTCAGGCCGCGCCCGCGGGCTTCCGGCTCGTCCACACGCAGACCGGCGATGGGCTGCGCCTGTCGGCCTTTTACCGGCCTGCCGAAGCGGGGAAGAAGACGATCCTCTTCTTTCACGGGAATGGCGACAATCTGCTGGGCGCGATCGAGGCGACGCGCGGGCCGGCGGCGGCGGGGCACGGGCTGCTGCTCGCCGAATATCGCGGCTATGCCGGCAATGTGGGGGCGCCGTCCGAGGAAGGTCTTTATCGCGATGGCGATGCGGCGATGCGCTGGCTGGCGGGGGAGGGCGTGGCGCCGAAGGACATCGTGATCGTCGGCAATTCGATCGGCTCTGGCCCCGCGACCGAAATGGCGGTGCGGCACCGGGTCGCTGCGCTGATCCTTGTCTCCGGCATGTCGGACCTGCCGTCGGTGGTGCGGGGCCAGCTGCCGTTCATCCCGCGACTGCTGGTGCGCGACCGCTTCGACAATGCCGCGAAGCTGCCGCGCGTCGCGCCGCCGGTCTTTCTGATGCACGGCGATGCCGACACGCTGGTGAGGCCCGATAACCTCGACCGGCTGCACACGGCGCGGCCCGATGCGATGGTCGAGCGGGTCGCGGGCGCGGGGCATGAGCTAGCCTATACGGCGCCCGCGCAGGCGATCCTGACCCGGTGGGTCGATTCGCTGCCTTAGGGAATCGCGGCGCCCCCGGCGACCTTCCGGCATTCATAGACCAGCCGCTCGTTGGGGGATGCGGGGAGCGCCGAGCGGATCGCGTCCTGCTGCGCGGCGAGCGCCGCCGCCTGCTCGGTGTCGGCGGTGCAGCCCTTGACCTCGACCCCGGCGCGGATCTGCCGCGCCTTCGCCATCGCCTCGGCGTCGAGCAGATAGCGGTCGACGCGATATTCCTCCCCTGCCTCGTCGATCGACGCGATCGTCACCGTCGCCTCCTCGTTCGGTACCAGGATGCGCTGCCAGCGCCCGTCGGCCCCCTTCGCATATTGGGTGCGGGCGTTGATGCAGCCGTCGCCGACGATGTCGATGGGGACGTCGGGGGTTTCGGACACGGTGATGCGGCTGCGGTCGGGGCGGATGGTGCAGAGCAGGCGGCCCTGCGCGAGTCCCCGCGGCAACGTCGCGGCGTCGTCGGCCTCGTCGGCGGGCAGGTCGGGCAGCGCCGAGGGGCGGGTGACGAACAGGATCGCCGCGCCCAGGATCAGCACCGCGGCCGCGCCGCCCGCGATCTTCGCGTGGCGCATATTTTTCTGGCTGTGGAACATCAGCGCGGCGCCCGCGGCGAGCGCGCCGATCACGAACAGCACGCCGGCGAGCGCGATGCGGTTCTCGCGCGCGGCGAGCGCTTCCTGCCCGGCGCGCTGTTCGCGCAGTTCGCGGTCGAACCGCGCGGCGGCGTCGCGCGCGGCGTCGGCCTCGCTCGCGGCGCGCGTTTCGGCCTCGCGCGCCGCGCGGTCGCGCGCGTCGGCCTCCGACAAAGACAGGCAGGCGGTGCCGACGCTGGTGAATTTCTGCCCCGCGTCGGCCAGGAAGCGCGCCAGCTCGCGGTTCGAGATGGCGAAGGCGAAGGGCGAATCGCCATCGTCGGCGCGGGTCATGAAGGTGTTGATGCCGACGATCCGCCCGCAGCCGTCGACGAGCGGCCCGCCCGAATTGCCGCGCGCGATCTTCGCCGTGTGGACGAACGCCGCGACGCCGTCGATCGCCTGGGTGTTCGACAGGCTGCCCTCGCTGCGCACCGGGATGCGCGGGGTGATATAGTCGGCCGAGCTGCGCGCGGTGGCGAGGTCGACATTGCCGGGATAGCCCAGCGCGACGACGTCGGTTCCCGCCTCGAACGGCCCGGTGAAGATCGCGGCGGCGGGGACGCGCCCCTCGCCCATCTCGATCAGCGCGAGGTCGCGCTTGGTGTCGATCGCGATCAGGCGCGCGGGATAGCTTTTCTGCCCCTCCGACGGGACGACGCCCAGCGCGACATTGTTCGGGTAGCGCACCGCCGATTCGACGACATGGGCGTTGGTGACGATGCGCGTCGGCGAGATCGCGATGCCGCTGCCGTGGCCGAAGCCGACGACCTCGCCCTCGACCATCGCGACGGTGACGACGCGCACGACGCTGCGCGAGGCGGCGCTGATGTCGTCGGCGGCGCGCGCCGGAAGCGCGAGCGCGAAGAGGGCGAGGAGCAGCGCGAGAAGGCGGGTCATGGCGCGCGAGATTAGACGCGCGCGCTTTGAACGCAAGCATCGGGACGCGCCCGCCCGTACGCCATGGCATCGGGGCGTCCAACGCAGGAAAGGATGATCCGATGACCTATGCCATAACCGGGCTCGACCCGCAGCCCTTCGCCCCGCTGTTCGCACTCGACGACGCCGGCCTCGCCGCGGCCGGCGCCCGCCGCGTCACCGCGACCGCCGACCGCGGCTTTCCCTGCCGCATCAGCCTGGAGGATGCGCGCGAGGGCGAGGCGCTGATCCTGCGCCACCATGTCAGCCACGACGTCGCGACGCCCTTTCGCAGCGCCTATGCCATCTATGTGCGGCCCGGGGTCGCGGCGGCGCGCTTCGTCGATACGCTTCCGCCGGTGTTCGAGGGGCGCACGCTCGCGCTGCGCGCCTTCGACGTGGACGGCATGCTGCGGACCGCGCGGCTGGCGGGGCCGAGCGAGGCCGACGCGGCGATCCGCGACCTGTTCGCCGACGCCGCGATTTCCTATATCGACGCCCACAACGCCGCGCACGGCTGCTTCGCCGCGCGGATCGAAAGGGATGCGGCATGAGCGCCGGAACGATGACCGACGATGCGCGCTGGGCGGCGGTGCTGCGCCGCGACAAGGCGCTCGACGGGCGCTTCGTGACGGGCGTGCTGACCACCGGCATCTATTGCCGGCCGAGCTGCGCCGCGCGGCATCCGTCGCGGGCGAACGTCCGTTTCTTCGCCGACGGCGCGGCGGCGCGCGTGGCGGGGCTGCGCCCCTGCAAGCGCTGCCTGCCCGACGATGTCGCGCGCGACGAGGGGGCGGTGCTCGCCGCCATCGCCGCGATCAAGACCAGCGAGGAGCCGCTCGCGCTCACCGACCTCGCCGCGCGCACCGGCTATTCGCCGACGCATTTCCAGCGCGTCTTCACCCGCCACACCGGCCTGTCGCCTGCCGCCTATGCCCGCGCGCTGCGCGAGGAGCGGGCGCGGGCGGCGCTGAGCGAGGCCGCGCGGGTGACCGACGCGATCTACGACGCCGGTTTTTCGGGGCCGTCGCGATTCTACGAACATATGGAGGGACGCATGGGAATGACGGCTTCGGCCTGGGCGAACGGCGGCAGGGGCGCGACGATCCACTGGGCGGTCGTGCCGACGAGTCTGGGCGACATGCTGGTCGCGGCGACCGCGAAGGGCGTGTGCCGGCTGAGCTTCGACGAGGGGCGCGAGGCGCTGGAAAATCGCTTTCCGGCGGCGGATCTGGTCGAGGGCGGCGAGGAATTCGCGGCGCTGCTGCAACAGGTCGTCGATGCGGTCGAGGCGCCGGCGGTCGGTTTCGATCATATCCCGCTCGACGTGAAGGGCACTGCATTCCAGGAAGCGGTGTGGCGCGAACTGCGCAAGATTCCGGCGGGTGAGACGCGCAGCTATGCCGATATCGCCGCCGCGGTCGGCAAGCCCAGGGCGGTGCGCGCGGCGGGGAGCGCGAACGGCGCCAACAATGTCGCGGTGCTGATCCCCTGCCACCGCGTGGTGCGCAGCGACGGGTCATTGGGCGGCTATGCCTATGGCCTGCCGATCAAGGAAGAATTGCTGAAGAGAGAGGCCAAGTGATGACCGACAGGATTGCCCAATTCCGCGCGCTGCATGTTCCCGGCGACCCGCTGATCCTCGTCAACATCTGGGACGCGGGGAGCGCGAAGGCGGTCGCCGCCGCGGGCGCGAAGGCGATCGCGACGGGCAGCTTCGGCGTCGCCGGCGCGCAGGGCCGCGCCGACGGCGAGGATTTCCCGCTCGACGATGTGTTCGCGAATCTCGTCCGCATCCTGTCGGTCACCGACCTGCCGGTGACGATCGACATGGAATCGGGCTATGGCGCCGATCCGGCCGCGGTCGGCGTGTCGGTAGCACGCGCGAAGGATGCCGGCGCGGCGGGCATCAACATGGAGGACCGGCTGCCGGGCGAGAGCGAACTGCTCCCCATCGCCGAGGCGCGGGCGCGCTACCGCGCCGCCGCGGACACCGGCATCTTCGTCAACGCCCGCTGCGATGTGTTCCGCGGGGCCGACGCGGCGAAGGACGGCGAAGCGCTGGTCGCCGCGACGCTCGAACGCGCGCGCGCCTATGCCGATGCGGGCGCGGGGTCGCTGTTCGTGCCGTTCCTCGGCGATGCGCGCTGTATCGGCGCGATCTGCGACGCCTCGCCGCTGCCGGTGAACATCTTGCGGTCGAAGGCGGGCCCGACGCACCGCGAGTTGGCGGCGCTCGGCGTCGCGCGGATCAGCCACGGGCATCAGCCCTGGGCGGCGGCGATGGCGTGGCTCACCGCGCAGGCGGAAAAGGTGCTGGGGGGCGGCGAGCCCGATTATTGAGGACGCTACCGGCCCGATCGCAGCGTCCGGATCAAGTCCGCCGCCATCTCGGCGTCGGCGCCGCCATGCGGAAGATTCGCGATCGGTTCGAGCAGGCGGATCGCATCTGCCGTGCGGTCGTTGCGCAGATACAGCTCGAACAGCCGCATGCGCCACTCCACGTTGGTCGGGTCGATATCCAGGGCCCGCGCGAGATGCCCGATGGCTCTGGGCGATGCGCCTTCGGCTTCGCGGATATTGTCGTACATCGCGAACAGCGCATCGACATTGTCCGGTTCCACCTGCAATATCTTTTCGAGGGCCGATCGCGCTGCGAGAATGCCCCGTTCGAACCGGGCCGGCGGTCCTTCGTTGGCCCGGCGGGCGGCCAACCGCGCCTGCAGGATGCGATCGTCGGTGGCCGTCCCCTCCGGGTCGATCATCGCAGCAATCTCGTCGCTGCTCGTCTCGCCGATATCGGCAGAAAGCAGCAGCTTGGCGAGATAAGTGCCGACCGGCCGGTCCATCGGATGCGCGGCGACAAGCGCCTTGGCATTGCTCGTGATGGCGGACCAGACGTCATACGCTTCGTCGATTTCGGTGATCTGCGACATGCGGCGATAAATATCGAAGCGCAGATCGACGAGGGCGATTTCGCCGGCACTGAGCGGACGGATCGCGATCGACGCGGGATCGACGGGATCGACGGCGATCTCGCGCGGTGCGGGCAATCCGGCCTTGAACCAGGCTTTCACATCGCGGTCGAGTTGTTCGGCTCCGCCGGCGAAGACCGCAGGGTCCGCCTTCCTGCCCTTCGACGCCGCGCCGAGATAGGCGTCGATCCCCGGAGCCTGCGGGCCGCCAAGATAGTAGTGGCTCGTGATGAGCCAGCCCTGCGCATAGAATTTCCGGCGGTCGAAGCCGTTGGCCCGGCTATGAGCGACCGACGCCAGTTGGGCGAAGGATAGCCCGCCCCTCTCTTTGAGAAAGGAGGCCATGACAGGCGGCGCCGCGCCATAGCGCATGATGCCGTCGGGACCCCGCTGTGCGGTTTCAAAGAAACTGGCAAAGCCCTCTATGTACCAGGCCGGCTGCCAATGCCCCATGTGCCGCATCATAAAATAATGGGCATATTCGTGCCGCAATATGTCGAAGATGTCATGATCGCGGTCTTCGCTGTCCGCTACCGGGATCAGGGCGAAATTCTCGACCGGATTGGCATGGAAGAGGCCGGAGAATTCCTCGGGCAAGCCTGCTTGCTCAACGAGCCGGGCCCGGTCGCCATGGAGAATGATCTCCAGCCGCCGCCCGCGTCCCGGGCCGCTTATCCCGAGGACCTGTCGTAACAGCCGGTCATGTTCGATCAGTTGCGCGCCGATGCGACGCAGCTCCGCCGGCTCCATGTCGGCCTGCAACGCGAATTCGGCGGTTTCGACGCGATGCCATGCCGCATATGCCGGCAAGGACAGCATCGCCAGCAGCAGCGCCGCACAGCCGCGCCAAAGGCGCATCCTTATGTCCGTCATCATCCCCCCGCTTCGATCCGTCGCCCGAACGCCTGACGTCCCGCCCCTCGTCCCATCCCTGCGCCGGGCGCGGACGTCGTCGATGTCCTGCCGGCCTGTCTTCCGGCGGCAGCGGTCAGTCGCCCTTCTTGCCGTCGCGCGCGTCCTTCGCCTTTTTGAAGATTTCGGCCATTTTGGCGCGCGCCTCGTCGAGCTTGTCTTCATCGATCGCCGCGACGATCGCCTGCAGGGGATTCTCCTTGTCGCTGCCGTGCGAGCCGAAGGCGATCGGGGCGAGCACTGAGCGGGCGATCTCGCCCTTGCTCTCGTCGAGCAACTGGCGGCCGAGCAGCAGGCGATATTGATAGTCGTAGGAGGCGTGCGGATAGACTTCCTCCAGCACGAGCAGCGCCGCTTCGGGTATGGGTTCGCCCGCTTCGTAATAGGATAGATAATAGCCGATGGCGGGGCGCGGATCGAGGGTGTCGAGCCGGCGGGCGCGGATGAAATGCGGACGCGCCGAGGCATAGAGGCTCTTGTCCGATTCGGCGCGCGCCATCGCGACCTGGCCCTTCCAGTAATGCGCGGCGGACGATTCGGGGTCGGCAGCGATCGCGCGGTCGGCGGCCGCGTCGGCGGCATCATAATTTTTCGCGTCGATCTGCGCTTCGGTCAGCGCGAGCTGGGCGAACAGGCTGTCGGGCCAGGGAGCGGCCTTGCTGGCGAGATCGTTGGCGATCCCCCGGGCCTGGCTCGGCGTCACGCCGCGGAGCGAACGCATATGCGTTTGCATCACCGCCTCTTCGGCCGCCGTCATCCGGCGCATCGTCACCTGGGGTTCGACATAATTGCCGGGCTTAACCCCATAGCCGAGGAAGGGACCACGACGATAGGCGCGCACTTCCTTTTGCAGGGCGTCGAGATCGCCGAAAGCCTTTTTCGCTGCGTCCAGCGAATCTTCGCCCCTGTTGAGCGCGGCCAGATAGGCGCCAAGCTGACCCTGACGGCCGGGATTGAAGCTCAGATAATGGGCGAGCAGCCAGCCGTAGCTGTAGGACTGATAATATTCGAGCCCGGTCAGTTTCGTCCTGGTATCGAGCAGCCGGGACAGGCGGACATCGGTCAGTTGCCGCAGCGCCTCGCCGCGCTCCTGCGGCGGGTCGCCGACGTGGAAGCTGCCGTCGTCGTTGAAGCGGATGGTGCTGTAGAGTTCGGCGAAACCCTCCCTGTACCAGTGCGGGTAAGCGGTGCTGAAATTGCTCAGCATGAAATGATGCGTATATTCGTGGAACAGCGTCGAGCGGATATCAAGACCCGGCCGCTCAGTTTCGATATGCCGGCTGGTCGAACGCTTTTCGCGTGCGGGGACGAAGGACATCGGATTACCCGCGCGGGGGAAATAGATGCCGCCGATGCCGCTGCCCGACGCGTTGAGGATATAGCCGAGCCGGTCCATGTCGCCGGTGCGATAGACCTTCAGCCGGTTGGCGTCGCCGACGTCGGGGCCGGGGACGGGCATGTTCTGGATCGTGCGCAGCGCATTGTCGAAACGTTCGAGTTCGCGGGCGAATTTCTCCGCATCGTCGCGCTTGGTTTCGGAATAGATGATGAAATGGCTGGTGCGCGCCTCCCACCATTCGGCGCGGGCGGCGGGGCTGGCGAACAGCGCGAGCATCGCCGTCAGTCCCGCGGCGAGGCGCATGCCGATGCGGACCATGCTAGTCATTGTCGTCATCCTCGATCTCGATCTCGATTTCGGCGGTCGAACCGCCCTCGCGAATCTTGCGCATATTTTCGAGCTGTTCCAGCAGTCTTTCGCCCTGGCCCGTGTCGTGCGGGTCGAAGGCGACGGTCTGGGCCAGTTTCAGCGCCGTGTCGAAATCGCCCTGGTTGGCGAGAGCAAAGGCATTGGCGACACGAAGCTCGATATTTTCGGGCGCCAGCGCGAACGCGCGTTCGAGCGCCTTGATCGCAATGTCGGGCGGGCGCCGTCCTTCGGGCTGGAAACTGCGGAAATAGGCATAGAGCGGGATCGGGTCGTTGGGATCGGTGCGGTTGGCGAGCTGGATCGGCCGGCGCGCCTCGCGCCACGCGGCCTCGTCGTCCGCGCCCTTGTCGTGGAGGTCGCGCAGCAGCAGCCGGCCGAGCATGACATTGGCGCGCACATGGTCGGCCTTTGCGGCGAGCGCCCGGTCGAGCGCGGCGCGCACTGCGGCGGGGTCGCGCGTGTCGCGGTCCATCGCCCATTCGGCGGCGGCGAGTTCATATTGCACCTCGGCATTGTCGCCGTGCAGCGCCGCGAGCCGGCGCAGATCGTCGCGCACCTTCGCGATGCGCTCGGCGTTGCCCCTGGCGCTCATTCGTTCCAGCCGCAACGGCATCAGCGCATCCTCGACCGCCGGCAGTGCGGCGATGGTGATGTTGGTCGGGACCGGCGTTGCGTCGCGGAGCGTACGGTAGCCGAGCGGGGCGCGGATATAGCGGTCGAGATCGCGGTCGAGCTGCGCGAGGTCGCCAAAGGCGTCGATGGCCGCCTGCCGTGGATCGGTCCCGGCGTTGATGTCCTTCATATAGGTTCCGAGCTGCCCGGCGCGCGCGGGATTGTGATAGAGCATGTGGGTCAATATCCACGCGCGGCCGTAATAGACGTCCATCTGCCCGCTGTTGCGCATTGCGCTGGGCCGTTCGAACAGCAATTTCTCGGCCGGAACCTTGGGCATTTGCAACAGGCCATAGGCGCGGCGATAGACGGGACGGCCGATCTCCGCCTTGCCCTCCTTGTTGAACTCGACGGTCGAATAATATTCGGCGAAGCCTTCGATGAACCACGCCGGAAAGGCGGCGCGGACATAGCGCTTCATGAAATGATGGCTGTATTCATGGAACAATATCTGCTGCGCCGCCGAGGTTCCCGCATAGCCGGTGTCGCGCTGGCGGTTCGCCAGCGCGAAGCTGCCGTCGCTGCCGGCGACGTAGAAACCGGCGATCGACCCCTGCCGCGATCCCGTCGCCAGCCGCGAGACGTCCTGCGCCGACGCCAGCAGATAGATGGGCAGCCGGTTCTCCTCGCCCTCCACGCCGATGCCGACGAGGAAGCGCAGCGCCGAATCGAAGCGTTGCAGCGTCTCGGCGAACTCGCGCAGCGATTTCTCGTTGCCTTCGCTGTAGATGATGAAACTGTCGGTCTCCGCGCGCAGCCAGCGCGCTTCGGCAAGCGTCGCCGTGAAAGCGGCGATCAGCGCCGCGACGGCGGACAGGATTTTGAACATTCGAGGCTCCCCCGGCTCTGCCCCTTCTGCTGCCAGCCGCTCCGCCGGCTGTAAACCCCCGTGCGGTCAGACGAAACTATAGGGGTCGACGTCGATCGCGAGCCGCGCCTTCGCGGGCCAGTCGATGCGCGCCACCCAGTCGCGGATCGTCCGCTGCAGGTCGAAGCTGCGCGGCGCGTGGAGGAGCAGGCGGAAGCGGTGGCGGCCGCGCAGCATCGCGAGCGGGGCGGGGGCGGGGCCGTAGACGGCGAGGCCCTCGGCGACCGGTGCCTTCGCGCCCAGCCGCTGCGCGACGCCGCGCGCGACCTCCGCATCCTCCGACGAGACGATCAGCGCGGCGAAACGGCCATAGGGCGGCGCGCCCGCCTGCTTTCGCGACGCGGCCTCGGCGGCGTAGAAGCCCTCGCGGTCGTTCGAGACCAGCGCCGCCATCACCGGCGCGTCGGGGACGCGCGTCTGGATCAACACTTCGCCCGGTTTTACGCCGCGCCCGGCGCGGCCCGCGACCTGCGCGATCTGCTGGAAGGTGCGCTCGGACGCGCGCAGGTCGCCGCCGTCGAGGCCGAGGTCGGCGTCGACCACCCCGACGAGCGTCAGGTTGGGGAAATGATAGCCCTTGGTGACGAGCTGCGTGCCGATGATGATGTCGACGAGGCCACCCTCGACATTGTCGACGAACTCGGCGGCCTTGGCGGGGGACCAGAGCGTGTCGCTGGTGACGATGGCGACGCGCGCCTCGGGGAAGCGCAGCGCGACCTCGTCGGCGACGCGCTCGACGCCGGGGCCGCAGGCGACGAGGCTGTCCTCGTCCTCGCATTCGAGGCAGAGGCGCGGCGGGGGCATGACATGGCCGCAATGGTGGCAGGCGAGGCGGTGGACGAGTCGGTGCTCGACCATCCAGGCGGTGCAGTTGGGGCACTGGATGCGGTGACCGCAGGTGCGGCAGAGCGTCAGCGGCGCAAAGCCGCGGCGGTTGAGGAACAGCAGGCTCTGTTCGCCTTTCGCCAGCCGGTCGGCGAGCGCATCGACGAGCGGCGGGGCGAGCCAGCGGCCGCGGTCGGGCGGGTCGGCGCGCATGTCGATCGCGGCGAGGTCGGGCAGCGTCGCGCCGCCGTAGCGCGCGGGCAGGACGATATGGCGGGGGCGCCCCCCCCCGTGCTGCGCGGGGCTCTAGAGCGCGGGGGGGGCGGGGGCGGGGGCGGCCCCGCGCCGCTCTCACGCACCCCGCACCAACGC
>CALMYE010000166.1 GCA_937873425.1 uncultured Sphingopyxis sp.
AGCACCTCGATCGGCATCGCGCCGGCCGACAGGGCGGTGTCGTGGAAGGCGCGGAGGTCGAATTTTTCGCCGAGCGCGGCCTTCGCCTTTTCGCGGATCGCGACCCATTGCACCTGGCCGACCATGTAGCTGGTCGCCTGGCCGGGCCAGACGCAATAGCGCTCGATCTCGGTGACGTTCGACGCCTCGGGGGTGCCGAGCGCGTCGTTATAATATTGGATCGCCTTTTCGCGGCTCCATCGGAAATGATGCAGCCCGGTGTCGACAACGAGCCGCGCGGCGCGGAACATGTAGGATTGCAGATAGCCGAGCCGGCCCCACGGGTCGTCGGCATAGACGCCCATCTCGTCGGCGAGCTGCTCGGCGTAGAGGCCCCAGCCCTCGGTATAGACCGAGTAAGCGGGGAGGCGGCGGAGGCGGGGAATGCCCTCGGCCTCCTGCGCCAGCGCGATCTGGTGGTGATGGCCGGGCGAGGCCTCGTGATAGGTG
Source organism: uncultured Sphingopyxis sp. (assembly GCA_937873425.1). Taxonomy (GTDB): domain Bacteria; phylum Pseudomonadota; class Alphaproteobacteria; order Sphingomonadales; family Sphingomonadaceae; genus Sphingopyxis. The sequence continues at coordinate 490 of CALMYE010000166.1, forward strand.
AGGGTGGGGAGCGACCAGCTGGGGTTTTCGGCGGTGTCGCGCAGGTTGATGTAATAGGCGCCGGGGCGCGAGCCGTCGAGCGCGGGAATCTGATAATAGCCGCCGGGCGCGCCGTCCTCGATCTCCACCGGCACGCGGCGGATTTCGACCTTCGCCCTGGGCAGGCGGCCGAAGGCTTCGGGCAGGCGCGCCTGGATCGCCGCCATCTGGCTGTTGAGTTCCTCGATCAGCTTTGCCTTGCCCTCGTCGGTGTTGGGATAGATGAAGCGCGGGTCCTTGCCGAGCGCGTCCATGCGTTCGGCGACGCTGCCTTTCGTCATCCCCTGCGCCTTGAAGATGGCGTCGGCCTGCGCGCCGAGCTCGGCGACGCGGTCGAGCCCGAGCTTGTGGATCTCCTCCGCCGACATGCCCGTCGTCGTCGCGAAGCGCAGCGCATAGGCGTAATATTCGTCGCCCTTCGGCAGGCGCCAGACCCCGGCGTCGTGCGTCGCCTGCGGGCGGACGCGGCGCAGCTCGTCGGCCTGGCGGCGCATCGCCGGATAGATTTTGCCGCCGACGATGGCGGCGCAGCGCGCGGCCCAGTCGCCGGGGATGTCGGCGGTCTTGGCGGCAAGGTTGGTCGACAGGATGTTCGCCTCGGGCGCGGGCGCCCAGATCTTGTCGAACTGGCCGAGCGTGCGGTCGATGACGAAATCGGGCGGGATGATGCCGCCCGCATGATCGGCCGCGATCCGGCCGGTTTCATGGTCGAGCTGGACCGCGAAATCCTCGCAGCGCGCGAGATAGGCTTCGGCGTCCTCGGCGGTGGCGATGCTGTGCTGGTTGGTGAGGAAGTCGGGGATCGACTGATAGGTGCCGCTGAGCTGCGTCACCGGATGCGGTTCGGGCCAGCTGTGGAGGCCGTAATCGAAATTGTCATAGGCTTTTACATAATCCTCCCACGGGCCGCGGAAGGTTTCGTAATTGACGAGGTCCATGCCGGAAAGCTTTGATGCGTCGATCTTTTTCAGTTCGGCGAGGCCGAAGCGATACATGTCGTGCCCGCGCGCGATGCCGGCCGGCGAGCGGTCGTCGAGCCGTGCCTTGAGCGGCGCGCGGTCGTCCTTGTCGAGCCCGAGCGCGGTCGCGAATTCGGGGCTCTGATCTACCAACGTGTCGAAGGCGCGGTCGTAGAGTGCGGTGAGCTTCGCGCCTTCGCTGCCGCCATCGGCGAGCAGCGCGTGCGCGGGCGCGCGAATGCCGGCGAGGGCGGAGGTGGCGGCGAGGGTCGCGAGCAGGGTGCGGCGGTCGAGCATGGGGCTTCTCCTTGGGGGGTTATCGGTCTTCGCGGGCCTTGGCGGCGGCGCGGACGTCCTGGCTGCAGGCGAGGGGCATGACGAGGATGTCGTCGCCGTCAACGATCACCGCGACGCCGTCCATGCCGACGAGCGACACGCGCTTGCCGCCGGCGCGGACGAGATTGCCATGGCTGTCGTGGAGGAAGGCGTCGCCGGTCGCGGCGTTGCCGTCCCCGTCCTTCGGCGAAAGCGCGTGAACCGCCTGCCAGCTGCCGAGGTCGGACCAGCCCATCGCGACCGGGACGACGGCGACGCGGTCATCCTTTTCCATCACCGCATAGTCGATCGAGTCCGAGGGCGCGCGTTCGAATTCCGGGGCATCGGCGTAGAGCGCGTCGCCGTCGCGCATGCCCGCCGCGACCGCTCTGTCCGCAGCCTCGAAGATCGCGCGGCAATGGGTGAGCATCGCGTCGCGCATCCGCCCGGCGCGGAACAGAAAGATGCCGGCATTCCAGCTGTAGCCGCCCGCGGCGAGCATGCGCTCTGCCTCTTCCAGCGGTGGTTTTTCGACGAAGCGCTCGACCGCGAAACCGTCTTCGCCCAGCGCTTCGCCGCTCGCGATATAGCCGAAGCCGGTGTCGGGATGGGTGGGCGCAATGCCGAAGGTGACGAGCCAGTCCTGCTGCGCCAGCCGCGCGGCCTTGGCGATGGCGGCATGGAAGGCCGGGGCATCGGCGATGACATGGTCGCTGGGCATGACGAGCAGCAGGGTGCCCGCGTCGGCCTGCGCCACCGCGAGCGCGATGGCGGCGGCGGTGTTGCGCGGCATCGGCTCGACGAGCAGCGCGGCTTCGTGCGCGCCCATCTGCTCGCGGACGGTTGCGACATGCGCGTCGCCGCAGAGGATGACGGGGGGCAGGAAATGCTCGCCCGCCGGGGTGCGCGCCACGGTCTGGCGGAACAGGCTGTCGGGGCCGGCCAGCGGCAGGAACTGCTTGGCGCGGGTGCCGCGTGATTCGGGCCACAGCCGCGTTCCCGCGCCGCCGCACAGGATGACGGGTTGAATCTGGAGGGTCATG
>CALMYE010000167.1 GCA_937873425.1 uncultured Sphingopyxis sp.
GTTACAGCTTCAACGACGGCGACGCCGCGCACATCGGCGCCGGCTATCAGCACAAACTGAGCCAGAACGTCTATGGCAAGGTCGAATATCGCCGCTTCCTGCTGAACGGCACCGACATCAACACCGCTGCCGTCGGCATCGGTGTGACCTTCTGATCCTTCGATCGAACGGAACGGGAAAGGGCGGTCCTGCGGGGCCGCCCTTTTTCGTTGGCGCGACACGCGGGGCTCCCTAGTGACGGGCCAGGAGGCAGCATGGGCTTTACAATCGACGCGCTCTTGACCGGCAAGGCCCGGCGCTTCGGCGCAAAGGGCGAGGCGAGCGCGATCGCCAAGGCCCCCGTCGCGGAGCGTCTCGCCATAGGATATCTCGGCATCGCGGGCGACGAACAGGCCAACCTCAGCGTCCACGGCGGCCCCGACAAGGCGATCCATCACTATCCGCGCGACCATTACGCATGGTGGGCGGAGACGCTCGGCAGCCATCCGCTGCTGGAGGCGCCCGGCGCCTTTGGCGAGAATATATCGACCGAGGGCCTGATCGAGACCGAAGCCTGTATCGGCGACCGCTACCGGCTCGGCAGCGCGCTCGTCGAGATCAGCCAGGGGCGGCAGCCGTGCTGGAAGCTCGGCCACCGTTTCGGCGTCGCGAGCGTGCCGGCGACGGTGGTGACGTCGCGCCGCAGCGGCTGGTATTACCGGGTGATCGAGGAGGGCGCGGTTGCGGCGGGCGACGGGCTGGCACTGGTCGAGCGTCCGCTGCCCGAATGGAGTGTCGCGCGTGTGTTCGGCCTGCTCATCGGCGGCGCGGGGAAGCGTGAGCCCGAAGCGCTGCGCAATCTGGCGAGGATGGATGTGCTGGCAACAAGCTGGCGCGTGCGGGCCGGAAAATTGCTGGACTAAGACACATCGTCATTGCGAGCGAAGCGAAGCAATCCAGAGCGGTTTGCGCAGACTCTGGATTGCTTCGCTTCGCTCGCAATGACGGATTAGTCTGAATCGGGCAATTCCTCCGCCACCAGCGGCGCCAGCGCCTCGGCCATCACCTGCACGCCCTTCGCGTTGGGATGGATATTGTCGCCGAGCATCAGCGTCCGGTCGGTCACGACATTGTCGAGGATGAAGGGATAGAGGCTCGCGCCATATTTGGCGGCAAGTTCGGGAAAGATCGGGTTGAACTTCGCGGCATAGTCGGCGCCGAGATTGGGCGCCGCGACCATGCCGGTGAGGACGACCGGGATATCGCGCTTCTGCAACTCGGCGAGCATCGCGTCGAGATTGGCGCGCGTCTGCGCCGCGTCGATCCCGCGCAGCATGTCGTTGCCGCCGAGGCCGAGCAGGACGACCGCGGGCTTCTGCGCCGCACTGTCGAGAACGAAGCTCAGCCGCTGGCGCCCGGCTGCGGTCGTATCGCCCGACACGCCGGCATTCTGCACCCGCGCCGCGATGCCGTCGGCGGCAAGCGCGGCCTGAAGCTGCGGCGCCAGCCCTTCGCGCGGGCCGAGCTGATAGCCCGCATAGAGGCTGTCGCCGAAAGCGATGACCAGCGGCGCATCGGCGGGGACTGGTGCCGCTTTGGTCGATTCCGCGGCGCCGTTCGTCGAAGCCGCCGGATTTTCCGCCGATCCGCACGCGGCGAGCGGTTGGCAAAGCGCGAGGACGCAACCATATATCCAGAAAGAACGCCAACCGGCCTTGTTCATTCCAAAGGGTCCTTCCTTGACCGATACACGACGACCGCCGAGCGAACCGGCGATTGCCGCCCATAATGTGACGCTGACGCTGGGCAGCGACAAGGCCCCCGTCGAAATATTGCGCGGCGTCGATCTAGAGGTCGCGGCGGGAACGTCGGTCGCGCTGCTGGGTCCTTCGGGATCGGGCAAGAGCTCGCTGATGGCCGTGCTCGCCGGGCTCGAACGCGCGAGCGGCGGCAGCGTGCAAGTCGCCGGCATGGACTTCGCCGCGATGGACGAGGACGGCCTCGCCCGCGCGCGGCGCGGCCGCATCGGCATCGTGCTGCAGGCCTTTCACCTGCTGCCGACGATGACCGCGCTGGAGAATGTCGCGGTGCCGTTGGAACTCGCAGGAATTGCCGATCCGTTCGGCCGCGCAGCGAAGGAGCTGGAAGCGGTCGGCCTCGGCCACCGCCTGACCCACTATCCCGCGCAGCTTTCGGGCGGCGAGCAGCAGCGCGTCGCCATCGCCCGCGCGATGGCGAGCGAGCCCGCGATCATCTTCGCCGACGAGCCGACCGGCAATCTCGACACCGCGACCGGCCATGCGATTATCGAGCTGATCTTCGCCCGCCGCGCGGCGCTCGGTGCGACATTGCTGATCATCACCCACGATCCCGAACTGGCGGAGCATTGCGACCGGGTGGTGGTGATGCACGACGGCCGGATCGAGGAACGGGCGTGAGGGGAGACGAGCAAAATCCTCCCCGCTTGCGGGGAGGTGGCAGCGGCGCAGCCGCTGACGGAGGGGGCTGGCGTCCTTGCGCAGCGGTGCGTCAGGACGCGAGCCCCCTCCACCATCCTTCGGATGGTCCCCCTCCCCGCGAGCGGGGAGGAATTTGATGCTCCCCCTCTCCACCCTCTGGCGCATCGCGCGGCGTGACCTTGCGGCACGCATCCGGGGCCTTCGGCTGCTCGCGGTCTGCCTGTTCCTCGGCGTCGCCACCCTCGCCGCCATCGGCAGCCTGACGCGCGGCATCACCGCCGAGCTGGAAACGCGCGGGCAGACGATCCTGGGCGGCGACATCGAATTCGGCATGCCGCAGCGGCAGGCCAGCGACGCCGAGCTGGCGGCGTTCCGCGCCGCCGGAACGACCTCCGCCACTGTGCGGATGCGCGCGATGGCGAATGCGCCCGAGGGCGACGCGCTGCTGTCCGAACTCAAGGCGGTCGATGCCGCCTATCCACTCTATGGCACGATGCGGCTGGAAAGCGGCGCGCGGCGCGGACCGCCGCCACCGGGGGCGATCTGGATCGGCAAGGACCTTGCCTCGCGGCTCGACCTCGACGTCGGAGAGCGTGTGAAGTTCGGCGAAAAAGCGTTCCTGATCGACGGCATCGTCGCCGAGGAACCCGACCGGCTGGGCGAGGGCTTCACCCTCGGCCCGGTCGCGATCATCGGCATCGACGACCTGCCCGCGACGCAGTTGATCCAGCCGGGCAGCCTCTTCGAGAGCAAATATCGCATCCGCCTTCCGGACGCGGCCGACCCCGAAGCCGTCGGCAAAGCGCTCGAAAAGCAGTTCCCCGGCGCGGGCTGGGACATCACCGACCGCAGCAACGGCGCGCCGGGCACGCGGCGCTTCATCGAGCGCATGGGGCAGTTCCTGTCGCTGGTCGGCCTCGCCGCGCTCGTCATCGCCGGGATCGGAGTGGGCAACGGCGTCGCCTCCTATCTCGCCGGCAAACGGCCGGGCCTCGCGACGCTCAAGGTGCTGGGCGCCGACAGCGCGACGGTGATGCGTATCTATGGTCTACAGATTCTCGCGGTCGCGGCGGTGGCGATCGTGGCGGGGCTGGCGGTCGGCGCCTTCGCGCCCAGCCTCATCACCGCCATCGCCGGCGACGTGCTGCCGGTGAAGCCCGGCATCGCCGTCTATCCGCTGCCGCTCGCGATCAGCGCCGCCTATGGCCTGCTGATCGCCGTCGCCTTTGCCCTGCCCCCGCTCGCCGCGACACGGCGCGTGCCGGCGGCGGGGCTGTTCCGCGCGACGGTCGACGGCATGGCGCGGCCCGAGGCGCGGACGATGCTGGCGGTCGGCGCGGCGCGCGCGGCCATCGTCGCGCTGGCGGTCGGCCCCGCGCGCGAGCCGCTGTTCGCGCTGGGGTTCGTCGGCGCGGCGGCGGGTCTGCTGTTGCTGCTCGTCGCGATGGGCTGGCTGGTGCGCAAGGCGGCGAGCCGGGTGCCGCGCCCGAAACGGCCGCTGCTGCGCCTCGCGGTCGCGAACCTCCACCGGCCGGGCGCCGCGACCGGCGCACTGGTCGTCGCGCTGGGGCTCGGCCTGACGCTGTTCGTGACGCTTGCCGCGATCCAGACGAGCATCAACAACGAGATCGCGCGCACCGTACCGCAGCGCGCGCCGAGCTTCTTCATGCTCGACATCCCGCGCGACGGCGAAGCGCGCTTTCGCGGCATCGTGACCGAAGCGGCGCCCGATGCGCAGATCAACCTGATCCCGGCGCTGCGCGGTAGCGTCACCGAGTTCGCCGGCCAGCGCGTAGAGGAACTGGAACAACTGCCCGAGGGCGCCTGGGTGCTGCGCGGCGACCGCGGGCTGACCTACAGCCCCGTCCTGCCGAACGGCAGCGAGCTGGTCGATGGCGCCTGGTGGCCCGCCGACTACAAGGGACCGCCGCTGGTCAGCGTCGAGCAGGAGGTAGCGGCGTCGCTCGGCCTGAAGATCGGCGACACGCTGACGGTCAATGTGCTGGGGGTCGAGGTGCAGGCGAAGGTCGCCTCGCTGCGCACCGTGTCGTGGGACAATTTCGGGTTGAACTATGTTCTCGTCTTCTCACCCGGCAGCTTCGACGCCGCCCCGCACAATATGGTCGCGACCGTCGCGGTTCCCGAAGCGGCGGAGGCCGGGCTGGCACGCAGCCTGCCGCGCGCCTTCCCCTCGGCCTCGCTGATTGCGGTGCGCGACGTGATCGGGCAGGTCACGACATTGCTCACCCAGATGAGCCAGGCGATCGCGGCGGCGGCGAGCATCGCGATCCTCGCCGGCATCGCGGTGTTGATCGGTGCGATCGCGGCGAGCCGCGAGCGGCGCGTCTACGACAGCGTCATCCTGAAGCTGCTCGGCGCCACGAGGGGCCAGATATTGGGCGCGCAGGGGCTGGAATATGCGGTGCTGGCGCTGATCCTCGCGGCGCTGGCGCTCGGGCTGGGGCTCGCTGCGGCGTGGTTCGTCGTGACGCAGATCTTCGACTTCGCCTTCGCGCCCGATCCGCTGGTGGTCGGGGTGACGCTGCTCGGCGGCGCCGGGCTGGCTTTCCTGATCGGCATCGCCGGGAGCTGGCCGCTGCTGTCGGTGAAACCGGCGCAGGCGCTCAGGAGTCTGTAGCCCCGGCCACGGACTGATAGAGGAAACCAAGCCGCTCCGCCTGCCCGGCCAGCCGCCTGTCGCCGGTCCACAGACGCGCGCTGCCCCGTGCCGCAGCCGAAGCCAGAAGATGCGCATCGACCATGCCCAGCCCGGTCCCGAACAGCCGATGTTCGGATATGAACGCCAGCAAGGCCGGTTGATCGACCGTCGGCGCGGCAGGGAGCAGGTCCAGCATCGCGACGAACCTGTCGCGGGCGGCCAGCGAACCGAGCGCCAGTTCGGCGGTGACGAACGGGTGCTGGACCACCTGCCCCTCGGCGAGGGCGAGGGCGAGCCCGGCGTTGGCGCTGCGCAAGTGTTCGATCCAGATCGAACTGTCGATCAAAATCATCCGAAGGGGCGCTCGCGCGGCGCCGATGCGGCGCCGGGATCGGTGCCGCCCATCAGCGCCAGCGTCCGTGCGGCTTCGCGCTGGATCAGCGCCCTGACGGCCGCCTGTTCGAGTTCGGCGCGATCCTCAATGCCCGTGATGCGCGCCGCCTCGGCCCAGATATCCGTGCCGGCCCCTCGGGTCCGCTTCACACGCTCGAATCGAACTGTCTCGCGCTTTTGATCGATGTCCCGGGTTTCCCAGCCGGCTTCCACCCAAACGGCGGCCTGGCTGTGATTGCCGCCGCTGTGGTTGGACCACCATGCACGATGGTCGCGCGCGCTGCCCGGCAATCGAAAGCCCAGAACATGTTCGATCTCGTCAAATCGGGCGTTCCAGCTATCGCCCTGCAATGCACGAAGATGGTCGCCAAGCGGCTCGTATTTTCCCATGATATCTCTCCTATGCTCACAACGTAGAATAGTTTTTATATCATGTCAATATAGGAACAAATCATATGTTCCTAAATCAGCCGTACCACTGCCGATACCGCCGCGACGCCAAGCACCACCGCGACCATCGCCTGCCAGACATGCGCCGGAACGCGGCCGAAGTGGCGGGCGCCGAACAGATTGCCGAGCCACATCGGCGCGAAGAGCAGCAGCGACAAGAGGAACAGGCGGCCGGTCGCGATGCCGAGCCATAGCGAAGCCAGCGTTCCCGCAATGGCGGTCATGAAGAAGATGGTCAGCATCGACGCGCGCGCGACGCGGGGTTCGACGCGGCGGCGGAGGTAGAAAGGGACGACCGGCGGCCCCGGCATGGCCGCGAAGCCGGTCAATATGCCCGACGAAACCCCCGTCGCCGCCACCGCCGCGCGGCCGGGCCGGTGGCCCTCGGGCTTCTTGGGCAGCAGCACGGCGACGAAAGCCGCCACCGCCGCCAGCGTGATCAGCAGCCGCGCGATGTCGGGCGGCGTCGTGGCGAGCGCGGCCATGCCGACCGGGGTCGTCGCCATCGCGATCAGGCCGATAGGTATGGCAGTCGGCCGGTCGGCGTCGGCGAGGATGATCCGCAGCCCCACGGGACCGATCAGCAGTTGCAGCAAGATACCCAGCACCACCGCCTCGCCCGGCGCGATGAGCAGGCCGAGCAAGGGCACGAGGATGATCGCCATGCCGAAGCCGGTCAACCCGCGCACATAGGCGGCGCCGAAGGTCATCGCCGCCGCGCCCGCCAGCGTCAGCGGCGCCAGGCCGACGAGTTGCTGAACGTCGCTCACCGCCGTGGCCCCAGCGTCACCAGCCAGACGTCGGGCGGCACCCCGTAGCGCAGCGGCAGGATGCTGGTCCCCAGCCCAGCCCCGACGAACAGGCGCTGGCCCTTGTCGGTCATGTCGCCGCAGGCGAAGCGGTCGCCATAGGCCGAGGAATAGGTCAGCGCGCCGATCAGCGGCGGCGCGATCTGGCCGCAATGGGTGTGGCCGGCGAACACCGCCGCGACCGGCGCGGGCAGGTCGGGAACCACGTCCGGGCTGTGGATGACCAGGATGCGCGGTCCCGCTCCGAGCGCATCCATCGCGGCGTAGGTGGCGGGCAGGTCGGCATGCTCGGTGAACCAGTCGTCGACGCCCCCGACGATCAGCGGCCCGCGCCGCACCGCCCCATTGTTCAGCACCGTGACGCCCCGCGCGCGCAGCCCCGCCTCGATCGCTTTCGCATCGGCCCAATGGTCGTGATTGCCGATCACCGCGATCACGCCCAGCCGCGCCCGCGCTTCACCGAAAGGCGCGGTCTGTTCAGAGGCGCTGTAGTGGCGCGTCGCGAAATATTTGCCGCTGTGGAAATCGCCCGCGACGAGCAGCAGGTCGGGCTTCAGCGCGTTGAAACGGCGCAGGATCGCGCGCAGACGCTCGGGCGGCATGTCCGGCCCCGCGACATGGGTGTCGGAGATCAGCAGCACGCGCATCGGCGGCTCGCCCGCAGGCCAGTCGGCCACGGCGACGCTCGCGGTGCGGACGATCGGGTCGGCGCCCGCGTTCCACAGCCCGCGCCCGATCAAGAGCAGGCCGAGCAGGAACAGCAGCGCCGCCCAGCGCAGCCAGCGCCGCCGCGGCTTGGCGCTCAACCGCGCAGGTCCGGCGGGGTCGCTTCGCCCTTCAGCATCGCGATCGCCTCGGCGAGCGGCATGATGCGCTGGCCGTCTTGGCCGAGGGTGCGGATCGCCACCGTGCCTTCCTCCGCCTCGCGCTTGCCGACGACCAGCAGGTGCGGGACTTTCGCCAGGCTGTGTTCGCGCACCTTGTAGTTGATCTTTTCGTTGCGAAGATCGTTGTCGGCACGGATGCCCGCCGCGGTCAGCTGCGCGACCGCATCCTTCGCATAATCGTCGGCGTCGCTGACGATCGTCGCGACCACCGCCTGCACCGGCGCGAGCCAGGTCGGGAAACGCCCCGCGAAATGCTCGATCAATATGCCGATGAAGCGCTCGTAGCTGCCGAAGATCGCGCGGTGCAGCATCACCGGGCGGTGCCGCTCGCCGTCCTCGCCCACATAGGAGGCGTCGAGGCGGTCGGGCAGCACGCGGTCGGACTGGATCGTGCCGACCTGCCACGTCCGCCCGATCGCGTCGGTCAGATGCCATTCGAGCTTTGGCGCATAGAAGGCACCCTCGCCCGGCAGTTCCTCCCAGCCATAGTCCCCGGTCGCGAGGCCCGCCTCGACCACCGCGTTACGCAATTCGTCCTCCGACTTGTCCCACATCTCCTCGCTGCCGAAGCGCTTTTCGGGGCGCAGCGCGAGCTTGATCGCATAGGAGAAACCGAAATCCTTGTAGATGCGGTCGGCGAGCGCGCAAAAGCTGCGCACCTCGTCGACGATCTGGTCCTCGCGGCAGAAGATATGCGCGTCGTCCTGCGTGAACTGGCGCACGCGCATCAGCCCGTGCAGCGCGCCGTGCGGCTCGTTGCGGTGGCAGCAGCCGTTCTCGTAGAGGCGCAGCGGCAGGTCGCGGTAGGACTTGATCCCCTGGCGGAAGATCAGGACGTGCGCCGGGCAGTTCATCGGCTTGAGCGCCATCCACTCGGCTTCGTCGGAGATGATCGGGCCTTCGTCTTCGGTGTTCGGCACCTCGTCCGGGATGACGAACATATTTTCGCGATATTTGCCCCAGTGGCCCGACTGCTCCCACTGGCGCGCGTCCATCACCTGCGGCGTCTTGACCTCGCGATAGCCGGCGGCGTCGATCGCGCGGCGCATATAGGCCTCCAGCTCGCGCCAGACGATGAAGCCGTGCGGGTGCCAGAAGACGCTGCCATGCGCTTCCTGCTGCAGGTGGAACAGGTCCATCTCCTGCCCCAGCTTGCGGTGATCGCGCTTCGCCGCCTCTTCCAGCCGGACGAGATGTTCTGCGAGTTGCTTCCGGTTGAGCCAGCCGGTGCCATAGATGCGGCTCAATTGCGCATTCTTCTGGTCGCCGCGCCAATAGGCGCCCGAAACGCGCGTCAGCTTGAAGGCGGCAGGGTCGAGCTTGCCGGTCGAGGCCAAGTGCGGGCCGCGGCACATGTCCATCCAGTCGTCACCCGACCAATAGACGCTGATCTCGTCCCCTTCGGGCAGTTCGGCCGCCCATTCCGCCTTGAACGTCTCGCCGTCCGCCTGCCAGCGCGCGATCAGGTCGTCGCGCTCCCACACCTCGCGGCGCAGCGCCTTGTCGGCGGCGATGATGCGGCGCATCTCCTCCTCGATCAGCGGCAGTTCGTCGTCGCGAAACGGGCCATGCTCGGCGGTCGGCGCGAAGTCGTAATAGAAGCCGTCGGCGGTCGCGGGGCCGAAGGTGATCTGCGTCCCCGGAAACAGGCGCTGCACCGCCTCCGCCAGCACATGGGCATAGTCGTGGCGCGCGAGTTCGAGCGCGTCGGCCTCGTCGCGGCCGGTGACCAGCGACAGGCTGGTGTCCGCCTCCAGCGGGCGCATGATGTCGAACAGTTCGCCGTCGATCCTGGCGGCGAGCGCGGCCTTGGCGAGGCCCGGGCCGATATCCGCCGCGATCTGCGCCGGGGTGGTCCCGCGCGCGACTTCACGGGCAGAGCCATCGGGAAGGGTGACGCGGATCATCTCGGACATCGAAAAATCGGCCTTTCTGGCGGGCTAAAACTGCGCCCCTTTGCCAGCAAGCGGCAGGAGCGGCAAGGCCGCTATTCACAACCCCTCTTACAATGATACAACGTATTATTATGGGGGCAGCACCGCCCTGCCCCCGGAAGGAAATCGCATGTGCCTGCCCGTATCGCGCCGCCGCCTGGCCGACATGGCCGGGATCACCCTGTCGGCGACCTACCTGCTGCATTGCCTGGGGCTGCCGCTCCTCCTGTCGCTCGCGCCCGCGCTCGGTATCTGGATGCGCCTGCCGGAGGGTCTGCATGCGGCGATCCTGCTGCTCGCGCTGGCCGCGATGCTCGGAAGCCATCGCCGCCGGCCGGCGCTCGCCGCGACGGCGGGGCTGGCGCTGCTGGCGCTCGGCCTCGCGGCGCATGAAGGCTGGACCGGCGCGGCCGATCCCGAGGCCGCCGATCGCCTTTTCACCTCGCTCGGCGCGCTGCTGCTCGCCGCGGCGCATGTCGCCAACTGGCGGCTGCGCCACCGCGGCCCTGTTGCGCACCCGGCGCGCGACGCATAAGCTGGCCCCAGGGTCGCGGCGTCGGGAGTTTTCGCCATGTCCGTCCCTGTCCGCCTGTCCGTGCTGGCGCTGTCGCTCGCCCTGCTGGTCCCCGCCGCCGCGCGCACGCCGCCGCCCGCGGGGTGGTCGGTGGTCCGGAACAAGGACATGTGTGCGCTCGATTCGGGACCGCTCGCGGTCGTCAAGTCGGGGGTGCGCGGCGCGCAGGACATCTTCGGGCGCGGCTATGCCAATACCAACAACGGCCTCGTCGTGGTGATCCCCGGCTGGCAGTCGCTGAGCGGCGACGACGAGGTGCTGGTGCGGCTGCCCGGACAGGCGCGCTACCGCGCGGCGATCCGCCAGATCGCCAGCAATCCCAACGAATATTTCATCATCTGGGGCGAGGGCCAGTGGTTCCGCCAGCTCGGCCATTACGATCGCATCGAGCTGGAGGCGCCGCCGCAGCGCTGGACCGGCAAGCGCGTCACCATGACCTATGACCGCGCCAAGATGGCGCAGGCGCTCGCCTGGCTGAAGGATTGCGGGATTTAGGCGCTCGGCTTCCGGCAGCTCCCGAGCGTCTCCATCAGACCCTCCATCGCCTTGACGTCGCCGCCGGCCGCCGCGCGAATCCGGTCGGCGATGGCGGGGCGATCGCGGTTCGCGGCGGCCATGAAGGCGTCGATATTGCCGTCGCGCTCCTGATAGCCTTCCATCGCAAGGTCGGTCCACGCCTCCATCGCCTCGAAAGCCTCGGTATCGACCGCTTCGGGCAGCGCCGCGAGCAGTTCGTCGGATATGAAGAAGCTGTCGACCGCGCCATACCATTGGTTCCAGTAGAGCGCGCACATCGTCTGTTCGCCC
>CALMYE010000168.1 GCA_937873425.1 uncultured Sphingopyxis sp.
GATCGACTACGACCTGCCGGCCGTATCGGCGGCGTGCGGCCTGTCGCAATATGAGTTGTTGACGGGGTTGGGCGCGCGGTTCGGGCGCTGCTGGGATTAGCCGGTAAATCAGGCCCTTCCGCTTGGGAAGAGGTTGATGCGGTTCGTCCCGCTCGCGGGGGCACGAACCGGAAAGAAAAAGGGACCGCCTGCCGGGTGGCGGGCGGTCCCCTTTGTGTCCGATCCAACCGGATCAGAAGTTCACTTCCGCTCCCGCGTAGAAGAAGCGGCCGGTCACCGAATAGATGCCGTTGGCGGCACCGGTGCCAGTGGCGCCATAGGGGGGCAGCTTGTCGAAGACGTTGTCGACGCCCGCATAGATACGGAACCGGTCGTTCGCCCGCACTCCGGCACGGATGTCGTGGTAGAAAACCCGCGGATAGTGCGTCACCGGGAAGGCGTCCTCGTTCTGCGGCAGACGGCCCTGATGCGAGAACTGCGTTTCCCATGCGCCGATCGTCATGCGATCGAGGAAGCGCAGCGAATAGCCGAAGTCGAAGTTCTTCACTTCCGCGCGCAGGCTGAACTGGCCCGACCATTCGGGATCGCCCAGCACGCCATGCAGACGATCCGAGCGCGCCGGATCGCTGATGTAGACGAACTGCTCGCGATTGATCAGATAGCTGACGATCGCGCGCGCGCTCAGCGTCACGTCGCCGATGTTGCGACGATAGGACATGTCGAAATCGATGCCCGACGTCTTCAGCGACTGGAAGTTGAACGGCTGGTTGAGGAAGCCCGGGCCGAGGACCGGCAGGATGATGTCCGGGAAGCCGTCGAAGCGGCGGCCCGACTGACCGTCGAAGGTGAAGTTCACATACGGGTCCGCCGAGGTGCGGCGGAACACCGCGTCGCAGAACACGTTGTTCAGCGACACCGGATCTTCATAGCAACGGTTGACGATGGCCTGACCGGTCAGACCGGCGATCGCCTGCTTGATCGTGATGTCATAGTAATCGACCGTCAGCGTGAAGCCCGGCAGGAACCGCGGCTGGATTACCGCACCGACCGTGTAGCTGTCGCTCTTTTCCGGGGTCAGGTTGGAGTTGCCCTGGTTGAAGCCCGACAGGCCCGACGGCAATGCGTTCGTCCACGGCACCTCGCGACCGTCCGGCAGCGTGATCGTCGTCGGAATGCCCGCTTCGGCGCAGCGTGCGGCGCGATTTTCATTGTTATTGATGAAGCGCTGATCGCACGGGTCCTGAAAATTGTTTGCGAAGGTCTGCGCCCGGGTCGCGTACAGATTGTTCAGGTTCGGTGCGCGGACCGAACGCGAATAGCCGCCGCGGAAGCGGATATCGGGGATCGGCGACCAGACCACGCCTGCGTTATAGGCCCAGACCGCCTTGTTCGCGAAATTATAGTCCGAAACGCGCGCCGCGCCTTCGATCGACAATTCATTGAAGAAGGGCACGTCGGCGAGAATCGGGATGCGGATTTCGCCGAACAGCTCCTTCACCGAATAGGTCGGCGGATCGAAGGTATCGAACGCGTTGAGGAAGGTCGCGCCCGACTGGGTGACGTCGTCATAGTCGGTATAGGCCCGCTCACGGCGATATTCGACGCCGAGCGCGACGCCGATCGGACCGCCGGGCAGTTCGAAGAAGCCCGCGGTGTTGCCCGAAATGAAGGCCGTCAGCTGAAGCTGCGAGGCCCGCTCTTCGCGCGACGAAGTGTGCAGCACATAGTCGAGCGCGGCTTGCGACGGCGCACCCAGGCCGAAGAGGTTGAGCGGCACGCAGGCCGGATCGTCGTCGGCGGTGCTGGCGTTGGCGTTGACGGCACAGACGATCTGGCCGGCAGCGTTGCGCACCGCGTTGGTGGCGCGGTTGAAATTGGCGACGAGCACGTTGCCGCCGGTTTCATAATAGGTTTCAGTCCGGCCATAGTTGGCCGCGACTTCATAGCTCCAGTTCTCGTTGCTGCCGAACCGGCCGCGCACACCGCCGACGATCCGCCAGGTTTCGCGCTCATGATCCTCGGCACGGGTGCCGATGTCGTTGTTGAAGCGGAACATGGTGAAGGTGGACGCGCCACCCGTGATCAACGAGATGGTGTCCCGCGCCTGCTGGGTCAGGAACGGATTGTTGATCGAGAAGACCGGGCTCAGCGTCGAGTTGACGAAGGTCGGCTGCGTCGAGGTCTGGTTCGCCGTGATACGGACGAACTTGCCCTCGATGAACGGAACCACCGCCGGCGACACTTCATATTTCGCCATCAGGCTGCCCGAAACGCGCTCGAGGCCGGGGAGCAGCATTGCGCCCTCGACACCCGAGGCGGTCAGGCCGCCATAGCGGCCGCCGCCGACGTTGCGAAGATCCTCGGTCACCGGGTCACGAACGAGCGTGCCGTCAGGCAGGAACACATAGTTGTGCGACAGGCGGCCGCCGGTCGGCGAAAGCTGGCCGGTGCAGACTGCGGCGATCTGGGCGGCGTTGGTCGCCGTCGGCGCGGGGCAGACGGTGTTGACCGTGCCGCCGAGCGAGATGATGCCGAACGCTGGACCGGGGTTGCGGAACGCCGTGTCGGGAATACCGTCCGAACCGCGGCGCACATTCGGGTCGCAGAAGGGAACGCTGCCCGGGATCGGGTTGCCGTTGGCGTCGAGCGCGCACTGGATGTCGACATCGACGGTGGCGAAGCCCGGAGGGCCTGTGAAGGCGCCAGTCTGGTTAGGACGATCCGAGAAATAGAGCGGGTTGCTGCGCGAATATTCGATCGCGCCGGTGATGTTGCCGCGCCCGTCGGCGAAATTCTTGCCGGCGATGCCGCTGATGAAATAGGAGCCACGGTCCTGACGGCTCGAGATGCCGCCCTGGCCGCGGATGCGGATACCGTCGAAATCGTCGCGCAGGATGAAGTTGACGACGCCTGAGACCGCGTCCGAGCCGTAGATGGCCGAGTTGCCGCCGGTGATGACGTCGACGCGCTGCAGCAGATCGGTCGGAATGGTGTTCACGTCCACGTCGAACGCGCCCGGCGTCGAAGTGATGTGGCGGCGGCCGTTGACCAGCACCAGCGTGCGTGTGGTGCCGAGGCCGCGCAGGTCGAGCAGGTTCAGGCCGGCGGTGCCGATGAAGCGGGTCGAGTTCGCCTGGCTGAAGGTCGAGCGCATGGCGGGAAGCTGATTGAGCGCATCGCCGAGCGACAGATTGCCGTTGTCGAGCAATTCCTCTGCGGAGACCGACGTGACCGGTACGGTCGATTCGAGGTTGGTGTTGCGACCGATGCGCGACCCCGTGACGATGATGATTTCGCGATCGCCGGACTCGGCCGATTCCTCGGCGGTGACCTGCGCGAACGCGGGCTGGCTCACGGACGCGGCCACTGCAAACGCAGCGGCACCCATAAGCAGGTGCGACTTCTTCTTGGATAACTCCCCGGTTGCCCGTTCGAAAATGAAAAGTGAACGGATTGTTTCCAAGAAAGCCGGAAATCGAAAAGGACGCAAGCCCCTGATGGCAATTTTCTGACGGTTTTCGGCCATCACCATGACGGCGTGGCTTTTCTGCAACGGTGGCTGGCGAGGGGGTGGGTAACAAGCTTGTTGCGGCGCGAAAGTGAAGAGGCGTGGGCTCGCTGATCACTCAAATATTGTGTCGTTGATTCTGTTTCATGTGAAACTAAATTACGATTGACTGATTCTCTCTCTTGGGCCGGGTGTGGGCGTGGTGTGCGGTGGGTTGCCGCCGGCAGCGGCGCTCGCTGCCGTTCGCGGCGCCAATGTTGCGATGCATCATGGATTGATGCTAATGCCCGATCCGTCATTCAAGCCCGGCACGGCAGGGGTCGCCTTTCGCCGCCGGTCACGGGAGCATCTGTCACATGGCGAAGAGCAAGGGGCCGGCCGACGACGGTGTCGTCACGATCAAGAAATATGCGAACCGGCGGCTCTACGATACCGAACGCAGCTGCTACATCACGCTCGACGATCTCGGTGCGATGGTGCGCGACGGGCGCGAGTTCCGCGTCGTCGATGCGAAGAGCGGCGAGGACATCACGCACAATGTGCTGACGCAGATCATCATGGACACCGAGACGCGCGGCGAAACGCTGCTGCCGGTGAATTTCCTGCGCCAGCTGATCGGCCTCTACGGCGACAAGATGCAGGCGATGGTGCCGCAATATCTCGAAGCGTCGATGGCGAGCTTCCGCAAGAATCAGCAGGACGTCCGCGCGGCGTTCGAGGGCGCGCTGGGGTCGAACCCGCTCGCCGAACTGACGCGCCGCAATCTGGAGATGTTCCAGCAGGCGGCGGGCGCCTTCATCCCGGGCGTCGCGGGCGGCAAGGCGAAGGACGAGGAAATCGCGGCGCTCAAGGCCGAGATCGCCGAACTCAAGGCGGAACTCGCCAAAAAGAAATGACGGGGCCGCTCTCCCGCCCCCAGCAACGAAAACAGGACCGATGATCAAACATGCGCTCAGCGTAACCCGTCAGGCCGACTTCGCGGCCTGGTATCAGGATGTGATTGCCGAGGCCGACCTCGCCGAGGAATCGGGGGTGCGCGGCTGCATGGTGATCAAGCCGTGGGGATACGGCATCTGGGAACGCATCCAGACGGTGATGGACGCCGCGATCAAGGATGCGGGGGTGCAGAACTGCTATTTCCCGCTGTTCATCCCCCTGAGCTTCTTCGAGAAGGAAGCCGACCATGTCGATGGTTTCGCAAAGGAAATGGCGGTCGTCACGCACCATCGGCTGATCGGCGACGGGAAGGGCAAGCTGATCCCCGACCCGGAGGCGAAGCTGGAGGAGCCGCTGATCGTCCGCCCGACGTCGGAAACGGTGATCGGTGCCGCGATGAGCCGCTGGGTGCAGTCGTGGCGCGACCTGCCGCTGAAGGTCAACCAGTGGGCCAATGTCGTGCGCTGGGAAATGCGCACGCGCATGTTCCTGCGCACCAGCGAATTCCTGTGGCAGGAAGGCCATACCGCGCATGCCGACAGGGACGATGCGATGGCCGAGACGCTGCGCGCGCTGGAAATGTATCGTGCCTTCGCCGAGGACGTTCTGGCGATGCCGGTGATCGCGGGCGAAAAGCCCGAGAATGAGCGCTTTCCCGGCGCCGTCGCCACCTATTCGATCGAGGCGAT
Source organism: uncultured Sphingopyxis sp. (assembly GCA_937873425.1). Classification (GTDB taxonomy): domain Bacteria; phylum Pseudomonadota; class Alphaproteobacteria; order Sphingomonadales; family Sphingomonadaceae; genus Sphingopyxis. The sequence goes on from CALMYE010000168.1 coordinate 5,134, forward strand.
GATGCAGGACGGCAAGGCGCTGCAGGCCGGCACCTCGCATTATCTCGGCACTGGCTTCGCCGAGGCGGCGAACATCCGCTATCAGGATCGCGACGGCGGCCACAGCCTGTGTCACACGACGAGCTGGGGCGTGTCGACGCGCATGATCGGCGGCGTCATCATGACGCATGGCGACGATGACGGGCTGCGCTGCCCGCCGCGCATCGCGCCGCACCAGATCGTCATCGTGCCGATGCTGCGCGACAATGAGGAGGATACGGCAATTCTCGATTATTGCCGCAGCCTCGAAGCCGAACTGAAGGCGCTCGACGCGTTCCGCGAGCCGGTGCGCGTGCTGCTCGACGCAGGCGCGGCCAAGGCGCAGACCAAGCGCTGGGGCTGGGTCAAGAAGGGCGCGCCGGTGATTGTCGAGGTCGGCCCGCGCGACGTCGCCGGCGGCAATGTCGCGGTGATCCGCCGCGACCGGCTGTATCAGGACAGCGGCAAGCTCGACACGGCCTTCGTCGCGAAGGGCGACTTCGTCGCGGGCGCGGCGGCGATGCTGGCGGATATCCAGCAGGGCCTCCATGCCGAGGCCAAGGCGCGTCTCGATGCGAACGTCCGCCGCGACGTGACCGACCTCGCCGCGCATTTCGGCGGCGACGACAAGTTCGTCGGCTGGGCCGAAGTGCAATGGTCGCGCCCGACCGGCGCGGTGCTCGACGGGATCGTCGAGCAGTTGAAGGCGCTCAAGCTGACGATGCGCAACACCCCGCTCGACGCGGCGCCGGCGGACGGCACCTGCTTCTTCACCGGCGAGCCGGCGGTGGAGCGGGTGCTGATCGGGCGGACCTATTGATCTTGTTCGCGCGGAGACGCGGAGACGCGGAGATGTCGCGCTTGCCGCGAAGCGGCCTTTCTTTTCCGGCGCCGCGCCATGTCGCGGCGCCGCCTAGGGAAGGGGGCCTGTCGGCCCGTGCCGTCTTCTCCGCGTCTCTGCGTCTCCGCGCGAATCAACCGGACGAACGGCGATGAAAAAGCCCCGGCCGCAACCCGGCCTTCCCTCGCGCGAACAGATATTGCGTTATATCGAAGCCAGTCCCGGGGCGATCGGGAAGCGGGAGATCGCCAAGCATTTCGCCCTGCACGGCGCCGACAAGATCGCGCTCAAGGCGCTGCTCAAGGACATGACTGACGAAGGGCTCGTCGACATGGCGCCGGGGCGGGCGTTCCACAAGCATGGCGGGCTGCCGCGCGTCACCGTGCTGCGCGTCGCGGCGGTCGAGGGCGATGTGGTGTGGGCGGTGCCCGACCGCTGGGAGGGCAATGCGCCGCCCCCGCGGCTGCGCGTGATGGAAAAGGGGCGCCGCAGCGCGCTCGGTATCGGCGACCGCATCCTGGCGCGCACCGAGGAACGCGGCAGCGGCCACATTGCGCATCCGATGAAGAAGCTGCAATCGGGCGGCGAGACGATCATCGGGGTGCTGGTCGCCGACACCGGGCCGGGCGGCAAGCCGATGACCTGGCTGCGCCCCGCCGACAAGCGCGCGCGTTTCGACTTCGCCGTGGCCGACATGGGCGATGCGGGCATCGGCGACCTCGTCCGCGCCGAATTGTCGGGACGGGGGCCGGCGACGAAGGCGAAGGTGATCGAGCGCATCGGCGATCCCTTCGCGCCGCGCTCGCTCAGCATGATCGCGATCGCCAAGCATGAGATTCCGCACGTCTTCGGCGAGGAGACGCTGGCCGAGGCCGAGCGTACGGCGAAGCTGCCGCTCACCCCCGACGGGCGCGAGGATCTGCGCGACCTGCCCATCGTCGCGATCGATCCACGCGACGCGCGCGACCATGACGATGCGGTGTGGGCGGCGCCCGATGCGGATGCAGCGAACAAGGGCGGCTGGCGCGCGATAGTCGCGATCGCCGACGTCAGCTATTATGTGCGCGCCGACGGGGCGCTCGACCGCGAGGCGCGGCGGCGGGGGAACAGCGTCTATTTCCCCGACCGCGTGGTGCCGATGCTGCCCGAAACCCTGTCGGCGGGGGTCTGCTCGCTGAAGGCGGGGCAGGACCGCGCGGCGATGGCGTGCCATCTGGTCATCGACCGGCATGGCAAGGTGACGTCATGGCGCTTCGCGCGCGCGCTGGTGCGGCTGCGCGCGAACATCGCCTATGAGGATGCGCAGGCGGCCTATGACCATTCCACGTCGCCCCAGCGAAAGCCGGGGCCGCAGGAGGTCGGGCAGGATGCCAGCGATCCCGGCTTGCGCCGGGATGACGAGATTGTTGAGGCGCTGCGGAATCTCTGGGGCTGCTGGAAACTGCTCGCCAAGGCGCGTGATGCGCGCGCGCCGCTCGACCTCGACCTGCCCGAGCGGCAGGTGATCCTCGACGAGCAGGGTGGCATCGCCGAGATTCGCGTCCGCGAGCGGCTCGACGCGCACCGGCTGATCGAGGACTACATGATCGCCGCCAATGTCGCGGCGGCGAAGGCGCTCGAGGCGAAGAAATCGCCGGTCATGTACCGCATCCACGAGCCGCCGAGCCGCGAGAAACTCGTCAGCCTTAAGGATTATCTCGATACCTTCGACCGGAATTTCGCGCTGGGGCAGGTGATCACCCCCGCGGTGTTCAACCGGCTGATCGACGGCTTTTCGGGCGACGACCGCCTGCCCGAGATCATGGAGGCGATCCTGCGCAGCCAGACGCAGGCCTATTACGGCCCCGCCAATGCGGGGCATTTCGGGCTTGCGCTCGGCAGCTACGCGCATTTCACCTCGCCGATCCGCCGCTATGCCGACCTGATCGTCCACCGGGCGCTCGTCGACAGCTACCGCCTCGAAGTGCCGGGCAAGCCCAAGGGCCTGCCCGAACGCACCGGGCTGGGCGAGGCGGACGCCAAGGGGCTTTCGCGCATCGGCGAGGCGATCAGCGCCCTGGAGCGTCGCGCGATGGAGGCCGAGCGCGAGACGATCGACCGCTATGTCGCGGCCTATCTGGCGGGCAAGGTCGGCGAGATCGTGCCCGCGCGGATCACCGGGGTGCAGCCCTTCGGCTTCTTCGCGACGGTGGACGGGCTGGGCGGCGATGGGCTGGTGCCGGTGTCGACGCTGGGGAGCGAGCGCTTCTTCTATGACGAGGCGGCGCGGACGCTCGACAGCGAGCATGGGCGCGTCAGCTATTCGGTCGGGCAGCGGCTCGAGTTGCGGCTGATGGAGGCAAATCCGGTCAGCGGCGCGCTGCGCTTCGAACTGCCCGATGCGCCGGAGGGCGGGGCGCCGAAGCGCCCGCCGCGCCGCGACGGCAAGGGCAAGCATGTCGTGGGCCGGCGCGGGCGGCCGGGGAATATCCGCCACCAGGGGCGGCGGCGCTAGCTGAACCCCTCCTCTTCAGAGGAGGGGCAGCGAGACTTGCGGACTTGTCCGCTAGTCGCAGCGGGGTGGTGTTTCCTCACCGGCGTCCACCACCCCAAACCCCTCCTCTGAAGAGGAGGGGCTTAACCATTGTTGCGCCCCGCCAGCCGCTGCAACAAGGCCGCGCTTTCCGCATCGGCCGGGAAAAACGCTTCGATCGCCAGTTCGGACAGGGTGATGTCCACCGGCGTGCCGAAGATCGTCACTGTCGAGACGAAGGAAATCCGGCCCGCAATCGTATGGAGCACCAGCGGCACCGCGATGCCGTTCGCCGCCGCCGCCCGGTTGTCGTTCGCCTCCATCGCATAGCCGGCCAGCTCGTCGCGCAGTGCCGCCAGCCCCGCGTCGGCGCTCGCCTGCACCTGCTCGTCGAGCCGGTGCAGGATGTGCGCGCGCCATTCGCCATGATTGACGATCTGCGGCGCGAGTCCGTCGGGGTGGAGCGCGATGCGCAGGACATTGACCGGCGGCGCCAACAGCGCGGGCGACACCTGTTCGGTCAGGATCGCGATCGCGTCGTTCGCCGCGACCATGTTCCAGTGCCGGTCGACCGCGAGCGCGGGGTAGGGCTCGTGCCCCTTCAGCACATGGTCGACGATCGCCTTCATCCCCGCCATCTCGGGGCTGTCGAGCGGACGTTCCTGATAGTCGGGGGCGTGGCCCGCCGCGAGCAGCAGCGCGTTGCGCGCGCGGTGCGGCACCTCCAGGCAGTCGGCGATGCGCTGAATCATCGCCGCGCTCGGCCGCGACCGGCCGGTCTCGATGAAGCTCAGATGGCGCGTCGAAATCTCGGTGTCGAGCGCGAGGTCCATCTGGCTCATTCGGCGGCGTGTGCGCCATTCGCGCAATTGCTCGCCGAGTGGTGCGATTTTCATGGTTCGGTCTCCTTCGCGGCGGGAGCTATACCCCGGCTTTCCTCTTTTCCATTACCTGCCGCGTAATCGACGCGATGCGGTTTCGGGTTCAATCGGGCCGGGTTCGAAAGGAGAACCCGTCATGTCGATCCGCAACCTCAAGTCCATCCTCATCCTCGATGCCGTCACCTGCGCGGGCGTTTTCGCGCTCGGCCTGCTCGCCGCCGCGCCGGTCGGCGCGCTGCTCGGTCTGCCTGCGAGCGTCGTCGCGATCGGCGGCTGGATCTGCCTTGCCGCCGCGCTGGCCATGCTCGCCGCCGCGCGGCAGGCGGTGCCCAACGCGGCGCTCGTCAGGCTGATCGCGCTCGGCAATCTCGGCTGGGTCGCCGCGAGCCTCGGCGTTGTCGCGGTCTTCGCGGCGCAGATGACCGGCCTCGGCATCGCGGTCGTGATCGCGCAGGCTGTCGCCGTGCTCGGCTTCGCCATCGTCGAGTGGAAGGGCGCGGGCGCTACACCAAACGCTATTGCTGCTTGAACAAACGCCGTCATTGCGAGCGCAGCGAAGCAATCCAGAGCGGCCTTGCGCCGCCCTAGATTGCCGCGGGCCTGCGGCCTTCGCAATGACGGAGCTTTGAAACGTCCTGTTGGGGCCTAACTCAGCGCATCCAGCCGGGCGATGTCGATGCCGCCCGGCACCAGCATCACCGGGCAGGGGAGGCTTCCCGCATCCTGTCCGGTGAAATGCGCGACCAGCGGCCCCGGCGCGCCCGAGGCGGTGGTCGCCAGCACCAGTGCGGCGATCTCGTCATTCTCGCCGATCACCTCGCGGACCACTTCGGCGGGCTTGCCCGAGCGGACGAGGATCTGCGGCGTCACATTGGCTTCCTGCGCGATCGTGTCGGCCGCCGCCGCCGCCAGTTCCTCGGCATGTTCGCGCGCCTCGGCCTCGATCGTCGCCTGGACGCCGCCGAAAGCGACGAAATCCTGCGGCGGGACGATCGCGAGCACCGCGACCCCGCCGCCCGTCCTTGCCGCGCGCCGCGCCGCGAAGCGCAGCGCCAGCGCCGCTTCGGGACTGTCGTCGATCACCACCAGATACGTCCGCATCGCCCCGACCCCGCTATGCTTTTTGCGAGGGGAGAGTGCGTCACATTCGTATGAAAGGCAAGTTTGCCCCGATGGACGTTGACGAACGATGCTCTTATGACGAGGGAACAAGCCGTAGCGGCAGGCCCGGCCTGCAAGACCGACGAGGGACAGTAAAAACGATGCCGATCGAACTCAAGATGCCCGCCCTTTCGCCGACGATGGAGGAAGGCACGCTCGCCAAATGGCTGGTCAAGGAGGGCGACGAGGTGAAGTCGGGCGACCTGCTCGCAGAGATCGAGACCGACAAGGCGACGATGGAGTTCGAGGCGGTCGACGAAGGGGTGATCGCGCAGATCCTGGTCGCCGAAGGCACCGACAATGTGAAGGTTGGCACGGTGATCGCGACGATTGCGGGCGAGGGCGAGGATGCGAGCGAGGCCAAGGCAGCACCGGTTTCCGCCAAAGCTGAAGAAAAAGAACCCGCTCGCGCGGAGCCCGTTGAAGCACCTGCGCCTGCCAAGAACGTCGCCCCAGCGGAAGCTGGGGCCGCTACCGACAGCGCATCGCCGCCAGCGACCCCAGCTTCCGCTGGGGCGACGGACAATGGCGAGCGCATCAAGGCGAGTCCGCTCGCCAAGCGTCTCGCTGCGGAGAAGGGCATCGATCTGTCGACGCTGACCGGCAGCGGTCCGGGCGGGCGCATCGTCAAGGCCGATCTGGAGGGCGCATCGGCAAGCGCGCCCGCCGCCGCGCCGCAGGCCACCGCCGCAGCCCCGGCGCCCGCCGCCGCACCGGCCCCGGCGCAGCCCTTCGCGACCGACATCCCGCACACCGCCGACAAGCTCAGCAACATGCGCAAGACGATCGCGCGCCGCCTGACCGAGGCGAAGCAGACGATCCCGCACATCTATCTGACCGTCGACGTCCAGCTCGACAAGCTGCTGAAACTGCGCGCCGAACTCAACGCGGCGCTCGAGCCGCAGGGGGTGAAGCTCAGCGTCAACGACCTCTTGATCAAGGCGCTAGCGAAATCGCTGATCCAGGTGCCCAAGTGCAACGTCAGCTTCGCGGGCGATCAGCTCATCAGCTACAGTCGCGCCGATATTTCGGTCGCGGTCAGCGTGCCGGCGGGCCTGATCACGCCGATCATCACCAATGCCGACGCCAAGTCGGTCAGCGCGATCTCGACCGAGATGAAGGAGCTTGCGGGCCGCGCCAAGGAAGGCAAGCTGCAGCCGCACGAATATCAGGGCGGCACCGCGAGCATCAGCAACATGGGCATGTTCGGCATCACCCAGTTCGACGCCGTCATCAACCCGCCGCAGGGCATGATCCTGGCGGTCGGCGCGGGCGAGAAGCGTCCGTGGATCGTCGACGACGCGCTCGCCATCGCGACCGTGATGTCGGCGACCGGCAGCTTCGACCACCGCGCCATCGACGGCGCCGACGGCGCGCAGTTGATGCAGGCGTTCAAGGCGATCGTGGAAAGCCCGCTCGCTCTGGTGGCTTGACGCTGCATGGCGATGGGGTTCAGGTATATCGCGCTTGGGGTTGGCGGAGTTCAAATCCTGCTCGGTTTCACCTTGTGCATTATCTGGTTCGCCATCGGTACCGGATTTCCCTTATCCACCGGTAGAGTCCTGTTGTCGGCATTGCTGGTGCTGGCAGCCCTGATCTTGCCCGCGACTTTGACGGTGGGTGCGGTGACGGCGAAATCCGACCGCGCCGCCGCGATCTGCGCCATGTCGCTTCTCCTTTTGCCCGTGATTCTCTGCGGCGCTTATCTCCAATATAGTTGACGCTTGCGCCCACCCCGACCCCTCCCGCTCAGGGGAAGGGAGCAGTGTATCCTGTCCGCTATAACAGCTCTCCACCACGCTCCGAAATTCGCACCAAGCCACGACTGGCGCATTTCCGCACTTGCCGGGCTGGACGCGGGCGATAAGGATGGGTCATGGCCGCCAAGAAACTCAACCTCGACAATTTCCTGCCCTATCGGCTGTCGATCGCCTCGAACGCGCTGTCGGAGCGGATCGCGGCCGAATATCAGAATCGCTTCGGGCTGAAGATTCCCGAATGGCGGCTGATGGCGGTGCTCGGCGAGGGCAAGCCGCGGACCCAGCGCGAACTGGTGCGTTTGACACGGATGGACAAGGTGACGGTCAACCGCGCCGCCAAGGCGCTCGCCGACCGCCAGCTGATCGCGCGCCAGGCGCATGAGGCCGATGGGCGCTCGCACCATCTGGAACTCACCGCGACGGGGCGCGAATTATATGACGCGATCGTCCCCGCGGCGCTGGTGAGCGAGGCGCGGCTGGAATCCAACATCACCGCCGAGGAGCGCGCGACCCTGCTCGCAATCCTCGCCAAGCTGACTGCTGCCGCCGAAGATTATGGCTGAGCGCGTCTATCGCGCCGCCCCGGCGGACGCGCTGTGCGTCGAGCCGCTCGGCGCGTTGTCCGCCATCTTCGACCGCCGATCGATGCAGACGCATCTGGTCGTCGCGCCGATGCCGGAAATACTCGAACTATTGGCGGAGGGGCCGTGCGACGCGACGGCGCTGGCCGGACGGCTGGCCGATCGCTTCGATCTAGACGGCGAGGGCGAGGTGGCGGCACTTCTGGCCGAGCGGCTGACCGAGCTTGCGCTCATGGGACTGGTGGAGCCGGCGTGAGGCACAGCACGCGCATCGCCGTCGGTCCCGTCCAGTTTCGCATCGGCAGCGACTGGGCTGCGCCGATCGCAGCGCTCGATCGTCTCTATGCGAACTATCCCCGCGATGAAGCGCGCGCCGCCGATGCGACGGTGCGGTTGTTCGCGGCGCGTCCGTGGCGGCGCTGGCTGCGGCCCTCGGTGCATATCGGGGGCGATTTCATCGTGCCCGATGCGCTGCCGCTGCCGCTGTCGATGGGGTTGCTCGCCGCCGAGATGGGAATGAATTTGCAGGTCGCGCTCGGTTGGCGGCGGCATCTGCTGCTCCATGCCAGCGCGGCGGCGAAGGACGGGCGCGCGGTCATCATGTCGGGCGAGTCCGGCTCGGGCAAGTCGACGCTCGCGGCGCTGCTCGGCGAGGGCGGCTGGCGGCTGATGGGCGACGAATTCACGCTGATCGACCCGGCGGGCGGCGATGCGCTGGCCTTTCCGCGCGCGGTCAGCCTGAAGAACGAAGCGATCGCCGAGGTCGCGGCGCGCGTCGATGCAGCGCGGCTCGGTCCGTTGCTGGCGGGAACGCCGAAGGGCGACATCCGCCACCTGATCCCGCGGCCCGACGCCATCGCCGCGATGCACGAGCCGGTGCGGCCCGCACTGCTGCTCTTCCCGCGCTTCGGCGGCGCGGCGGCGGTCGAACCGATGGGCGAGGGCGAGGCGTTCGTCCGGCTGACCGAGGCGTCGACCAACTATGTCGCGCTCGGCGAGGCGGGGTTCGCGGCGCTGACCCGGCTGGTGCGCGAGACGCCGGCCTTCGGAATTTCCTATCCCGACAGCGCGAGCGGGATCGCGCTGGTCGAGCAATTATGGGCGGAGACGGTGCGGTGAGCGCGGTGCGCACGCTCGTCGACCTGCTCGCCGGGCGGCGCGATGCGGCCTCGCTCACCCCGCGCGACTGGGACGGAGTGATCGGCGTCGCGCGCGCCGAGGCGCTGCTCGCGACGCTCGCGCACCGGCTCGCCGATGCGGCGCTGCCCGAACCGGTCGCCGCGCTCTTCGCCGACCAGCGCGCCGCAGCTGCGGTCGCGCGGGCGCAGGCTTTGTGGGAGGCCGAGATGGCGCGCCGCGCGCTGGCACCCGAGGGGATCGAGTTCGTGCTGCTCAAGGGCGCGGCCTATGCCGCCGCGGGCCTGTCCTGCGCCGAGGGGCGGCAGATCGGCGACCTCGACATATTGGTGCCGTGGCACGACCTCGGCCGTGCCGAGAATGCGCTGCTGCGCGCGGGCTGGGAGTGGGTGAAGCCCGATCCCTATGACGACGCCTATTACCGCGAGCATATGCACGAGCTGCCGCCACTGATCCACGCGGCGCGCGACCGGATGATCGACGTGCATCACACTATCCTGCCGCGCACCCATCGTATCACGCCCGACGCGCTGGTGCTCGTAAGCGACGCGGTGACGACCGCGGACGGATTTGCGGTGCTCGATCCCGCCGACATGGCCTGCCACTGCGCCGCGCATCTGATCGCCGACGGCGATTTGCAGGGGGGGCTGCGCAACCTGTGGGATTTCCACTGCCTGACGCGCGATTTCGCCGCCGCTGATCCAGGCTTCTGGGGACGGCTCGACGGGCGGGCGGAGATGCACGGGCTGCGAAGCGCGGTCCACCGCGCGGCGCGGCTGGCGCGCGACCTTTACGGAACGGTGCTGCCGTCGGGCTGGGACCGGACGGTGCCGGGCGACGGCTGGTTCGTCCGCCGCCTGCTCGCGCGCGACGATTGGGGACGGGGGACGAACAAGCTGATCGAGGCCGCCTTCTACATCCGCTCGCACTGGCTGCGCATGCCGCCCGCGATGCTGGCGCGGCATTTGTGGACCAAGTGGCGGAAGCGCCCGTGATCCCCGGCGAAAGCCGCGATCCATATGCCCTCTGGACCCCGGCTTTCGCCGGGGATCACAAGGTTCCGAGCAGCGGGATCAGTTCGTCGTAATGGCCGATGACATGATCGGCGCCGAGCCGTTCGACCGGCTGGTGAAGGAAGCCGAAACTCACCGCGACGCTCGTCGTACCGGCGGCGCGCGCGGCCATGACATCGAAGATGC
>CALMYE010000169.1 GCA_937873425.1 uncultured Sphingopyxis sp.
TCGCCTCGAAGGTCTCGCCCGAGGTGTGGGGCGACGCGATGGCGGCGCTGATCGCCCATGTCCGCGAAGGCCGCCCCGGCGAGGGCATGGCGGCGGCGGTCGCGCAGATGGGCGTCGTGCTCGCCGAACATTTCCCCAAGGGCGACGAGAATCCGAACGAGCTGCCCGACCGGCTGATCGAGATATAGGAAGCCCCGCCATGACCCGCCCCGCCCCCGGCACCCCCATCGAGACGCGGTGGGAAGGCCGCTTCATCACCGTGCGGCAGCAGGGGACGTGGGAATATGTCTCGCGCTCGCGCGGCATCCACGCCGCGGTGATCCTGGCGATCGACGAAGCGGACGACGGGCGCCATGTCCTGCTGGTCGAACAGTATCGCGTGCCGCTGGGTATCAACTGCCTCGAACTGCCCGCCGGGCTGGTCGGCGACGACAGCGCGGGCGAGGCGTCGGAGGTCGCGGCAGAGCGGGAACTGGAAGAGGAAACCGGCTATCGCGCGGCGCACTGGCGCACCGTCGGCGAATTCTTCTCCTCGCCGGGCATGGTCAGCGAAAGTTTCACGCTGCTGGTCGCGACGGGGCTGGATAAGGTCGGCGAAGGCGGCGGCGTCGACAGCGAAGACATCATGGTCCACCGCGTGCCGCTGGACGGCATCGAGGCTTTCGTGGCGGCGAAGCGCGCGGAAGGATGCGGCATCGACGTGCGCGTCGCGATGCTGCTGGCGGGCGGGTTGCTGAGCAACATTTAAGCCCCTCCCCTTCAGGGGAGGGGTTGGGGTGGGGGCCTGCGGGGTAGCGCAAGGCCGATGGCCCCACCCCGCTGCGACTAAGGCCCGGCTGACGCCGGACCAAGTCTCGCTGCCCCTCCCCTGAAGGGGAGGGGTTCATTGACCTTACCGCCCGCCAAAGCGCCAGCGCAGTAGCGGCCTTGCGAGCAGCAGGCCGGCGAGGAAGCCGCCGATATGCGCCCAGATGCCGACCCCGATATAGCGCGTGTCGGGCGCCACCTGACCCGCGAAGCCGATCAGCAGCTGCAGCCCGATCCACGCCGCGGCGAGCCACAAGGCCCGCACCCACGGCCCCGGTATCGGGCCGATCGGCCGCACCTGCTGCCGGTTGAAGATCAGCGCGAAGACGGCGAGCAGCGCCGAGGTGACGCCGCTCGCGCCGATGTGGATCGTCTGCGACGCCGGATCGGCCAGCCAGCTCGCGGCGGCGGCGGCATAGGCGCCGACCACGATCAGGACGACCATCGGCATGCGCCCGAGCGCGGGCTCGATCTGCCGCCCGATGAACAGCAGGATCACGCAGTTGATGACCAGATGCAGCACATCGACGTGGAGCAGCGACGCGGTGAGCGGGGTCAGCAGCGCGGGGACGAGGCTGCCCGGCGGCGCGATCAATTCGCTGCCGAAACGGGCGGGTATGAACCCCGCCGCGACGAAGAACTGCTCGTTCAGCCCGGCAATGGCGAGGATCACGAACAGGATCACACAGGTCAGCGCGAACCCGGTGGTTATCGGAGCGTTGGCGGACTGCATCGCGCGGCCGCGTTCAGATGAACTCGATCCCGGTCACCAGATAATATTTGTCGCCCGCGGGCACGGTCACCTCGACCTCGTCGTCGACCTTGCGACCGATCAGCGCGCGGCCGAGCGGCGAGTTGTAGCTGATCTTGCCGTCCTTCGCGTCCGCCTCGGCCTGGCCGACGATCTGGTATTTCACCGGCTTTTCGTCCTCGTCGAGCAGGGTCACCGTCGCGCCGAACACGATGCGGTCGCCCGACAGAGTCGTCGGGTCGATGATCTGCGCGCGCGACAGCCTGTCCTCGAGGTCGCCGATCGTCGCCTCGACCTGGCCCTGCCGTTCCTTTGCCGCATGATATTCGGCATTTTCGCTAAGGTCGCCATGCGCGCGCGCTTCCTCGATCGCATCGACGATCAGGGGGCGTTCGGCCTTCAGAGTCGCGAGCTGCGCGCTCAGCTTCTCATAGCCTTCCGCCAGCATCGGCACCTTTTCAACGCTTGCCATTATCCTGTTGTCCTTCGTCAAATATCCTGCCCCGGCGAAGAGAGCGCCGGGCGGCTGAGCCGCTTTTCCGTCGATGTGGGGGAGGTGTAGCGGTCCCTCAATAATAGTCCTGAAGCGGCTTCACTTCAAGAGAGTGCGCGCGCAGCGCCCCGATCGCGTGGGTCGCGGCATCGCTGCCCGCCGCCGTCGTGTAATAGGCGACGTCGGCGGCGAGCGCCGAGGCGCGGATCGATTGCGAGTCCTGCAGCGACTGCCAGCCCTCGGTCGTGTTGAAGATCAGCTGGACGTCGCCGTCCTTGATCCGGTCGACGATATGCGGGCGGCCCTGCGCGACCTTGTTGACGCGTTCGACGGCGATCCCCTCGCCCGCCAGATAGTCGGCGGTGCCGCCCGTCGCGATCACCCGCCAGCCCCAGTCGGCAAGTTGTTTGACCGAGGCGAGGATGCGCGGCTTGTCGCTGTCCTTGACCGACACGAACAGCCGCCCGTCGGTCGGCAGCCGGTCGCCCGCGCCGAGCTGCGCCTTCGCGAAGGCGAGGTTGAAATCGCTGTCGATTCCCATGACTTCGCCGGTGGATTTCATCTCCGGCGACAGCACCGGATCGGTGCCGGGGAAGCGCGCGAAGGGGAAGACCGCCTCCTTGACCGCGACATGGGCGATGTCGCGGTTGATCGTCGGCAGGTCGGCGAGTTTCTCGCCCGCCATCACCCGCGCCGCGATCTTGGCGATCGGCGAGCCCACCGCCTTGGCGACGAAAGGCACGGTGCGGCTGGCGCGCGGATTGACCTCGATCAGGTAAACCTCGTCGCCCTTGACCGCGAACTGGATGTTCATCAGGCCCCGGACTTCCAGCGCGCGGGCGAGCGCATCGGCCTGACGCTCGATCTCCGCCACGATCGTGTCGGACAGACTGTAAGGCGGGATCGAACAAGCGCTGTCGCCCGAATGGACGCCGGCCTCCTCGATATGCTGGAGCACGCCCGCGACCACGACATCGGTGCCGTCGCACAGTGCATCGACATCGACCTCGATCGCGTCGCGCAGATAGCGGTCGATCAGCACCGGCGAGTCGCCCGACACCTGCACCGCGGTCTCGATATAATGTTCGAGCTGCGCCTGGTCGTCGACGATCTCCATCGCGCGGCCGCCAAGGACATAGGAAGGGCGCGTCAGCACCGGATAACCGATGCGCGCCGCGACCGCGACCGCCTCCTCGCGGCTGCGCGCGATGCCGTTTTCGGGCTGTTTCAGGCCCAGTTTGTTGACCAGCGCCGCGAAGCGCTCGCGATCCTCGGCGAGGTCGATCGCGTCGGGCGAGGTGCCGAGGATCGGGATGCCCGCCTCTTCCAGCGCCTGCGCGAGCTTGAGCGGGGTCTGGCCGCCGAACTGGACGATCACGCCCACAAGCTCACCCTTCGACATTTCGACGTGGAGGATTTCGAGCACATCCTCGGCGGTCAGCGGCTCGAAATAGAGGCGGTCGGACGTGTCGTAATCGGTGCTCACCGTTTCCGGGTTGCAGTTGATCATGATCGTCTCATAGCCCGCCTCCTCGAGCGCGAAGCAGGCGTGGCAGCAGCAATAGTCGAACTCGATCCCCTGCCCGATGCGGTTCGGGCCGCCGCCGAGGATGACGACCTTCCTGCGCTCGCTCGGGTTCGCCTCGCATTCGGGCGCGCCGAAGGTCGGCGCCTCGTAGGTCGAATAGAGATAGGGGGTCTTTGCAGCGAATTCGGCGGCGCAGGTGTCGATCGTCTTGAACACCGGGCGCACGCCCAGCTTGTGGCGAAGCTGCCGCACTTCGGCCTCGGTGACGCCGCCGGTCATCGCCTTCACCGCTTCGTGGATCAGGCCGCTGCCGCGCGCGGTCGCGCGGGCGGCGCCGGGCTGAAGATTCGCCGACTGCAGCGCCAGATAGGCGAGCCGCTTGTCGGAAAAGCCCATCGCCTTGAGCTTGCGCAGACCCTCGGCATCGCGCGGCAGGCCGTTGGCACACACATCTTCTTCGGCCGCGACGATCTCGGCGATACGGTCGAGGAACCACATGTCGTATCCGGCGATGCGGTTGATCTCGGCGAGCGGCAGCTCCTCGCGGATCGCCTGCGCGGCGATCAGCAGCCGGTCGGGGGTGCGCTGCGCCAGCTCGCTGCGCAGCTGGTCGTGGCTCGCACCCTTCAGCCGGTCGACGAAATTGAAGCCCGACAATCCGGTTTCCAGCCCGCGCAGCGCCTTTTGCAGGCTTTCGTGGATCGTGCGGCCGATCGCCATCACCTCGCCCACCGACTTCATCGCGGTCGACAGCAGGGGCTCGGCGCCCTTGAACTTCTCGAAGGCGAAGCGCGGGATCTTGGTGACGACATAGTCGATGGTCGGTTCGAACGACGCCGGGGTCACCCCGGTGATGTCGTTCATGATCTCGTCGAGCGTGTAGCCGACCGCCAGCTTCGCCGCGACCTTGGCGATCGGGAAGCCGGTCGCCTTCGACGCGAGCGCGCTACTGCGCGACACGCGCGGGTTCATCTCGATCACGATCAGGCGGCCGTCCTTCGGGTTCACCGCGAACTGGACGTTCGACCCGCCCGTCTCGACCCCGATCTCGCGCAGCACCGCGATGCTGGCGTTGCGCATGATCTGATATTCCTTGTCGGTCAGCGTCAGCGCAGGCGCGACGGTGATGCTGTCGCCGGTGTGCACGCCCATCGGATCGACATTTTCGATCGAGCAGATGATGATGCAATTGTCCTTGCGGTCGCGCACCACCTCCATCTCATATTCTTTCCAGCCGAGGAGCGATTCCTCGATCAGGACTTCGGTGGTCGGCGAGGCGATCAGGCCGCCGCGCACGATATGCTCGAACTCCTCGCGATTATAGGCGATGCCGCCGCCGGTTCCGCCGAGGGTGAAGCTGGGGCGGATGATCGCGGGCAGGCCGGTGCGTTCGAGCACCTTGAGCGCCTCATCCAGCGTATGCGCGACGCCCGAGCGCGCGCTTTCCAGCCCGATCCGGTCCATCGCGTCGCGGAATTTCTGCCGGTCCTCGGCCTTGTCGATCGCCTCGGCGTCGGCGCCGATCATCTCGACGCCATATCTGGTCAGCGTCCCGTCGTTGAACAGGGCGAGCGCGGTGTTGAGCGCGGTCTGCCCGCCCATCGTCGGCAGCACGGCGTCGGGGCGCTCCTTGGCGATGATCTTCGCGACGATCTCGGGCGTGATCGGCTCGACATAGGTCGCGTCGGCGAGGTCGGGATCGGTCATGATCGTCGCCGGGTTGGAGTTGACGAGGACGATGCGATAGCCCTCCTCCTTCA
>CALMYE010000170.1 GCA_937873425.1 uncultured Sphingopyxis sp.
ATGCGGCGGAGAAGATCGCCACCGTCAAGGACGCGATCGACTATATCGAAGCGAACAAGGGCTGAGGCAGCTTTGTCCGGCGTAGCCGGACGCGCCCAAGCGTTTCCGGCTTCCCGGCTTCGAGCGCTCGCGCGCAGTGGCCGGGAAGCTTTTTTTATGGGCATCGCCCGACAGGTTTGAAGCCGCGCTCCCGCCGATGGGGGCCGACGAAAGGAATGACTATGCGCCGGGTCGTAGTGACGGGACTGGGGTTGGTGACGCCGCTGGGCGGCGACGTCGAAACCAGCTGGGCCAATCTGATCGCCGGAAAGTCCGGCGCGGGGACGATCACCCATTTCGACGCGTCGGACCAGAAATGCACCATCGCCTGCGAGGTGAAGCCGGCGGATCACGAATATGGCTTCGACCCCGGCAAGCGCGTCGACCACAAGGTGCAGCGCCAGGTCGATCCCTTCATCATATACGGCATCGACGCTGCGGGCCAGGCGCTCGAGGACGCGGGCCTCGCCGAACTGACCGAGGCACAGAAATTGCGCGCCGGCTGCTCGATCGGATCGGGCATCGGCGGCCTGCCGGGGATCGAGAGTGAAAGCCTGCTGCTCGCGGAGAAGGGCCCGGGCCGCGTCTCGCCCCATTTCGTCCACGGCCGCCTGATCAACCTGATCTCGGGCCAGGTCAGCATCAAATATGGCCTCAAGGGTCCGAATCACGCCGTCGTCACCGCCTGCTCGACCGGCGCGCATTCGATCGGCGACGCGGCGCGGATGATCCGCGACGACGACGCCGACATCATGCTCGCGGGCGGTGCCGAGGCGACGATCTGCCCGATCGGCATTGCGGGTTTCGCGCAGGCGCGTGCGCTCAACATGACCTATAACGACCGCCCCGAACAGGCGAGCCGCCCCTATGACAAGGATCGCGACGGCTTTGTGATGGGCGAGGGCGCGGGCGTCGTCGTGCTCGAGGAATATGAGCATGCGAAGGCGCGCGGCGCGAAAATCTATGCCGAGGTCGTCGGCTACGGCCTGTCGGGCGACGCCTATCACGTCACCGCGCCCGATCCCGAGATGGACGGCGCCTTCCGCTCGATGAGCGCGGCGCTCAAGAAGGCCGGCATGACCCCCGCCGACATCGACTATATCAACGCGCACGGCACCTCGACGATGGCCGACACGATCGAGCTCGGCGCGGTGAAGCGCCTGTTCGGCGACGCGATGGCGAATGTGTCGATGAGCTCGACCAAGTCGGCGATCGGCCACCTGCTCGGCGGCGCGGGCGCGGTCGAGACGATCTTCTGCATCCTCGCGATCCGCGACCAGATCGTCCCGCCGACGCTTAACCTCGACAATCCAGACGAAGGCACCGAGGGCGCCGATCTCGTCCCGCACACCGCGAAGAAGCGCAAGGTGCGCGCCGCGCTCAACAACAGCTTCGGCTTCGGCGGCACCAACGCCAGCCTGATCGTCAAGGCGGTGGATTGAGGTCAGCCTGTCTTCCCCCTTTATGGGGGAAGGATATGGAGCCTTATCCGCGTAGCGGATTAGGCGGAGTTGGATGGGGGTAAGGGTGCGTCCACGCACCGGTGCATCAGGCTGGAACCGCACCCCCACCGCTGCGACTAGGCAGCGAGCTGCCAAGTCTCGCTGCCTCCCCCATCAAGGGGAGGGCATAGGGCTCTAAAACCCTCTTTCCTACATTATCCCGCCGTGCTTTACCCTTCGGCGATACCGACCAAGCCTCCCGCTTAAAGCCACAAAGGACACAAAAAGACGCTGTGTGTGCGAGTCTTTTGTGGCTTTAGGCAGGGTTCGATCGACTGACAGGAGAAGATGGTGGGTCCGTTCCGCTGGCTGACGATGGCGATTCTCGCGCTGCTGCTCGCCGCCTGCTCGGGTGGCGCGCCGCGCGATGTCGAAATCGTCATCCCGCAGGGCGCGAGCATCGCGCGCGCCGGCACGATCCTCGAGGAAGC
>CALMYE010000171.1 GCA_937873425.1 uncultured Sphingopyxis sp.
TCGACCTTCCGCCCGCGGTGCAGCATCTCGCCCCTGGGCAGCAGGTGGCGCTGGAACACGACATCGACCGTCTGCAGATAGAATTCGGCGGTCATGTCGCACACCGCGCGATATTCGTCGTAGAATTCCTTGGTCTTCTCCGCGCTCTCGCCGTCGCCCTCGACCAGATGCTTGAACATCGCCCAATGGCTCATCATGTGGTTGCCGAGGTTCATCGACATGAAGCCCGCGAGCTGCAGGAACCCCGGATAGACGCGCC
Source organism: uncultured Sphingopyxis sp. (assembly GCA_937873425.1). Classification (GTDB taxonomy): domain Bacteria; phylum Pseudomonadota; class Alphaproteobacteria; order Sphingomonadales; family Sphingomonadaceae; genus Sphingopyxis. The sequence continues at coordinate 260 of CALMYE010000171.1, forward strand.
GCCCGGCGCCCGGATAATAGGCCGGCACCGTCGCGATGACATTCTCCTGGAACCAGGCGTAAGGACGGGTTGTCGCATGCTGGTTGACCGCGGTCGGCGCCTTGCGCGTGTCGATCGGCCCGCCCATCATGGTCAGCGTCGCCGGGCGGCACTTGTGCTTCTTCGCCGCCATCACCGCCGCGGCGGCGAGGCTCGGCACCGACGGCTGGCACACCGCCAGCATATGCGCGCCCGGCCCGATATGCTCGAGCCAGCCGATCAGATAGTCGATATAGTCGTCGAGGTCGAAATGCCCTTCCTCCAGCGGCACGTTGCGCGCGTCGCGCCAGTCGGTGATCCACACGTCGTGCCCCGGCAGCATCCGCTCGACCGTGCCGCGCAGCAGCGTCGCATAATGGCCCGACATCGGCGCGACGATCAGCAGCCGGGGCGCCCCCTTCGTCCCCTTATGCTTGAAATGCTTGAGCTGGCCGAAGGGCCGCCGCGCCTCGATCGCCTCGGTGACGCGCACCGTCTCGCCGTCGACCTCGGTCTCGTAAAGGTCGAATCCCGGCTTGCCGCGCGGCGCCGAGGCGTGCGCGAACACCTCCAGCGCCGAAGCGAAGGCCGGGCTGCCGCCGAAATAGCCGAGCGGATTGGCGGGATGCTGGATCACCTGCGCCCCCGCGGTCGCCAGCGCGCTCGCCCCTGCAAGCCAGCTCCTGTGCATTTCAAAGGCGTGATACAGCATATTCGGTCGTTCCTTGCATTGCCCCTTCAGCGCTCTGCGGCGCCTGTGTTGCTTCGCAGTCTAGGCGCTCCTTCCCATTGTGCAACGCATCATTTCCTCCCGCTTCAGGACGTTTGAAGCACGGCGACATTCTGGCCCGTTGAGCCGTTCCCCACCGGCTGCTAGGGCCGGTCCATGGCGACACGAACAGACCAGACAGCCGCCCCCGAACCGCAGGAACGGCGCCCGCGCAAGCTGGGCAGCCTCGCCATGATCTGGCGCCATGCCAGCCGCTATCCGCTGCAATTGCTGCTCGCCGCGGTCGCGCTCGGCGTCGCCGCGCTCGCGACGCTCGCCATCCCCTGGCAGTTCAAGGAGATGATCGATTCGGGCTTCGTCGCCGGCGGCGGCGACGTCGCGCCGCATTTCCGCCTCTTCTACGTCATCGTGCTGGTGCTGGCGCTCGCCACCGCGGTGCGCTTCTATTGCGTCAGCTGGCTCGGCGAACGCACCGTCGCCGACATCCGCCAGGCGGTGATGCGTAACCTGCTCCGCCTCGCCCCCGGCTTCTTCGAGGAGAACCGCCCGTCCGAAATCGCCTCGCGCATGACGTCCGACACCGCGATCATCGAACAGGTGGTCGGCACCACCGTCTCGGTCGCGCTGCGCAACATGGTGATGGGGATCGGCGGCATTATCTATCTCTTCTCGCTGTCGCCGAAGCTGACCGCAGGCATATTGATCGGCATCCCGGTCATCATCCTGCCGATCGTGCTGCTCGGCCGCCGGCTCCAGAATGTCTCGCGCACCAGCCAGGACCGCGTCGCCGACATCGGCGCGACCACCGCCGAGCAACTCGGCGCGATGAAGATCGTCCAGGCCTTCGGACAGGAAAGCCGCGAGGCCGAGCGCTTCTCGACCGCGGTCGAAAATAATTTCGCGACCGCGAAGCGCCGCATCCGGCTGCGCGCGGTCATCACCGCGACGGTCATCGGCCTGCTCTTCGGCGCGATCACCACATTGCTCTGGTATGGGGCGGAGGGCGTCGCGGCGGGGACGATCACCGGCGGCACCATCGCCGCCTTCGTGCTGACCGGCGGGCTCGTCGCGGGCGCCTTCGGCGCGCTCACCGAAGTCTATGGCGACCTGCTCCGCGCCGCCGGCGCCGCCGAACGCCTGTCGGAGCTGCTCCATGCCCAGCCGACCATCGCCGCGCCCGCCAACGCGCGCCGCTTCCCCGACCCGCCGCTCGGAACGCTCGAATATCGGGGCGTCGAGTTCCGCTATCCCACCCGTCCCGACGCGCCCGCGCTGCACGATTTCAGCCTCGCCATCGCCCCGCGCGAAACGGTGGCGATCGTCGGCCCCTCGGGCGCGGGCAAGTCGACCCTCTTCCAGCTCGCCGAGCGCTTCTACGATCCGCAGGGCGGCGACATATTGCTCGACGGCGTGCCGCTGATCGACGCCGATCCCGCCGACATCCGTGCGCGCATCGCGATGGTGCCGCAGGAAACGGTCATCTTCGCCGCCTCGGCGCGCGACAATCTGCGCTACGGCAATTGGGCCGCCAGCGACGAGCAACTGTGGGACGCCGCCCGCGCCGCCAACGCCGACGAGTTCCTGCGCAAGCTGCCGCAGGGCCTCGACACCTTCATGGGAGAGGGCGGCGCGCGCCTGTCGGGCGGCCAGCGCCAGCGCCTCGCCATCGCCCGCGCGCTGCTCCGCCGCGCGCCGCTGCTGCTGCTCGACGAGGCGACCTCGGCGCTCGACGCCGAATCGGAAAAGCTCGTCCAGGACGCGCTCGAAACGCTGATGCACGACCGTACCACCATCGTCATCGCGCACCGCCTCGCCACCGTGCGCGCCGCCGACCGCATCGTCGTGATGGACGAGGGCCGCATCGTCGAGGAAGGCAGGCACGACCAGCTCGTCGCCGCCGACGGCCTCTACGCCCGCCTCGCCCGCCTCCAGTTCCAGGACAATCTCGCGGCGGCGTGATATGCAAGGCCGCGCAGATTTCCCCACAGCCCCCAAGCGGCCGCCGACGGGAATTCCTCCCCGGAACGGGGAGGTGGCAG
>CALMYE010000172.1 GCA_937873425.1 uncultured Sphingopyxis sp.
GCCGCCTGATCCGCACCCGCTACGGCGAATTCACCATCGCCGGGCTCGACAGCGGGCAGGTCGAGATCGTTCCGCGCGACGAATTGTTCAAATTCCGCCGCCGTTTCGACAAATGAGGGTCATCGCCGGCGAATGGCGCGGCCGCAAGCTGCTCGCGCCGAAGAATGACGCGACCCGGCCGACCGCCGACCGCACGCGCGAAACGCTCTTCTCGATGCTCGCAAGCCGCCTTGGCAGCTTCGAGGGGCTGCATGTCGCCGATCTGTTCGCGGGGTCGGGCGCGCTCGGCATCGAAGCGCTGTCGCGCGGTGCGGCGCATTGCCTGTTCGCCGAACAGGACCGCGACGCGCTCGACGCGCTGCAAAAGAACCTCGCTGCCCTCGGCGCCGGCCCGCGCGCCGACGTCCGCGCAGGATCGGTGCTCGTGCTTGGTTCCGCAAAGCGGACTTATGACCTGCTCCTCTTCGACGCCCCCTATGACACCGGCGCGGGCAGCGTCGCGCTCGACAAGCTGAACCGGCTGGGCTGGATCGGCCCCGACAGCCTCATTTCGATCGAAACCGCCGAAAAGGAAGCGGTCGAGGTCGCAGGCTTCGAGGTCGACGCCGAGCGCAAGGTCGGCAAGGCGAAGCTCACGCTGCTCAGACAGACATAACCTGCCTCACAAAGTCCGAATGTCAGGAATCGACCGAATCTTGCCGTTCCCCGGCGAAAGCCGGGGTCCATGTGGCAAGGGCTTTGCTCGCAGTCTGGACCCCGGCTTTCGCCGGGGAACAGTATAGAGGAAACGTCCCCTCCCCACCCCAAATCGCCCATTAGACCATCTCGGGATTCACCCGCTCCGACTAACCCCGTCCCCGCACCATCAGCAACCCGCCGAAGCTGACGATTCCGGCCAGCGCCAGATACAGCCCCACCGCCGCCGTCCCGCGCCAGTCGCCCAGCGCCTGCGCGATGATCGGCGCACCCGCGCCGCCCAATATGCCGCCCGCGTTGAAGGTCACCGACGCGCCGGTATAGCGCACCTCGACCGGAAACAGCCCGGTCAGCCACGCGCCGAGCGGGCCATAGACCAGCCCCATCACGAACAGCGACACCGCCAGCCCGCCGAAGATCAAGAGCCACGACCCCGACGCGAGCGCCGGCCCGAACAGGAAGCCGATCAGGATCGTCGCGCCGCAGCCCCAGCTCAGCACCCGCTGCGGGCTCGCCGCGTCGCTCCAGTAACCGGCGACGACAATCCCCAGCGCCATGAACAATATCGCGCCGAGCTGAACCAGCAGGAACGGCGCCTTGGGGTAACCGAGCATCGTCGTTCCGTGCGCGAGCGCGAAGCTGGTCGAAAGGTAGAAGATCGCGAAACAGGCGACGACCGCGAAGGTGCCCGCGAGCGTCGGCACCAAATGCCGGCGCATCAACTCGCCGATCGGCACGCTGACCGGCTTGTCGGCCTCCATCGCCTCCGCGAAAGCGGGCGTCTCGCCGATCTTCAGCCGCACCCACAGGCCCAGCCCGACCAGCACCGCCGAAAAGAGGAAGGGGATGCGCCAGCCCCAGCTTGTGAACTCGGCATCGGAAAGCCCCAGCCCCAGCAGCAGGAACAGCCCGTTCGCCGCGATGAAGCCGACCGGCGCGCCGAGCTGCGGCACCATGCCGAAGCGCGCGCGCCAGCCCGGTGGCGCATTCTCGACCGCGAGCAATGCCGCGCCGCCCCACTCGCCGCCCAGCCCGAACCCCTGCCCGAAGCGCAGGATGCAGAGCAGCAGCGGCGCGACCCACCCGACCATCGCATAGGTCGGCAGGAAGGCGATCAGCAGCGTCGAGATGCCCATCAGCATCAGCGACGCGACCAGCGTCGACTTGCGCCCGATGCGGTCGCCATAATGGCCGAACACAATCGCCCCGACCGGCCGCGCGAAGAAGGCGAGGCCGAAGCTCATGAAGCTCAGCATCAGCTGCGCCGACGGCGATTCCGACGGAAAGAAGAGCGGCCCGAACACCAGTGCCGCCGCGGTGCCATAGATATAGAAATCATAGAATTCGACCGCGGTGCCGACCAGGCTCGCGGTCAGGATGCGCCGGTGCTTGCGATAGGGTGCCAGATCCATCGGTGCCGCCCCTCCCTTTCCTGTTTCCGGCGCGCCATGGACGCGTTTCGCGGCTCCGCGCAACCCCGATATCGAAGAGCGCCACCGGCAAAAGGGCAGAATCCTTGACTTTTCACCGCGCTTGCCCCATATCGCCCGGGCTAACGTCGCATGCGACGGAAATTTGATACCCTTTCGGGGGCGGATACTTCCCTTCTCACGCTACCAGCTCCGCCGGTGCTTTTGCCGGCGGGTTCCCTGTTTTCGTGAAAGGAAACACCCCATGCCGATCGGCACCGTAAAATTCTTCAACACCGACAAGGGCTATGGCTTCATCGAGAATGAAGACGGCTCGGGCGATATCTTCGTCCACATCTCCGCCGTCGAGCGCGCCGGAATGGGCACGCTGAACAAGAATCAGCGCGTCTCGTTCGAGCCGGAAACCGGCAAGAACGGCAAGACCTCGGCCGTGAACCTCCAGTCGGCCTGATCGATTGCCCGTCCGGATGGGGATCATCCCCGTCCGGACGGTCCCGAGCGGCGCCGACGGCGCCCGTCACCAACCCCTTCGACGATTTCCATATAAGACAAGATGATGATTATGTTTCAGAATAGCCCGATTTTCCCCGCGCTTCCCGCGCTTCCGCTGGCCGGCAAGGCGATGACCGCCACGCCGCCCGCCCGCCGCCGCCCGACATTGTCGCGGCGCGAACTCCGGCGCCTCATCGCCGACATGATCGACTGATCGCAACACCCGAGGGAGACGGCCGTGTCGGTGACCAGCGACTTCTATCGCGCGCAGGCCGCCAAATGCACCAGCGAGGCGGATGAGTCCGCGCTCCCCCAGGTCCGCAACCGCAATCTGCGCGCCGCGGCGGCCTGGCAGGCCATGGCCGACAAGCTCGTCCTGACCGAGGCAAGCCGCGCAAAGCAGCTCGCCCGCAAGGCAGCCGAAGCCGCCGATCCCGAATGACCGCCGCCGCGACCTGATCGCTTCCCGCAATCGGCCGCGGCGCGCTGGACAGCAGGCGCTTCGTTCCCTAATCGTTCGCGCGTGAACAGCCTCCCCGCCTCCCCGCCCGACATCCCGCCGCCGGACGCTTCGGACCCGGCCTATCTGCAAGGCCTCAACGGGCCGCAGCGCCAGGCGGTGCTGACCACCGAAGGCCCGGTGCTGATGCTCGCGGGCGCGGGCACGGGCAAGACCGCGGCGCTCACCGCCCGTCTCGGCCATATCATCGCGACGCGGCGCGCCTGGCCGTCCGAAATCCTCGCCGTCACCTTCACCAACAAGGCGGCGCGCGAGATGCGCGAGCGCATCGGCCGGATGATCGGCGACGCGGTCGAGGGGATGCCGTGGCTCGGCACCTTCCACAGCATCGCCGCCAAGATGCTGCGCCGCCACGCCGAACTGGTGGGCCTGCAAAGCAATTTCACCATCCTCGACACCGACGACCAGCTCCGCGTGCTCAAGCAGCTGATCCAGGCGGAGGGCCTCGACGAGAAGCGCTGGCCCGCGCGCCAGCTCGCCGGGCTGATCGACAAGTGGAAGAACCGCGGCCTCACCCCGCCCGACCTCGATGCGGCGGACAAGGAGGCCTATGCCGACGGCAAGGGCCAGCATTTCTACGCCCTCTATCAGGCGCGGCTGAAGACGCTCAACGCGTGCGACTTCGGCGACCTGCTGCTCCACATGCTCGTCATCCTGCGCACCCACCGCGACGTGCTCGAACAATATCAGGCGCGCTTCAAATATATCCTCGTCGACGAATATCAGGACACCAACGCCAGCCAATATCTCTGGCTCCGCCTGCTCGCGCAGGCGCGCAAGAATATCTGCGTCGTCGGCGACGACGACCAGTCGGTCTATTCGTGGCGTGGCGCCGAAGTCGCGAATATCCTGCGCTTCGAAAAGGATTTTCCGGGCGCCGCGGTGATCCGTCTCGAACAGAATTACCGCTCGACGCCGCAGATCCTTGCCGCCGCCTCGGCGCTGATCGCGAACAACAGCGGCCGGCTGGGCAAGACGCTGTGGACCGACCTCGACCCCGGCGACAAGGTCCGCGTCGTTGGCGTGTGGGATGGCCCCGAGGAAGCCCGCCGCATCGGCGAGGCGCTCGAAGACCTCCAGCGCCAGCGCGTCAGCCTCGACCGCGCCGCCATCCTCGTCCGCGCGCAGTTCCAGACGCGTGAATTCGAGGACCGCTTCATCGCCATCGGCATGCCCTATCGCATCGTCGGCGGCTATCGCTTCTACGAACGCGCCGAAATCCGCGACGCCCTCGCCTATCTGCGGCTCGTCCAGTCGCCCGCCGACGACCTCGCCTTCGAACGCATCGTCAACGTGCCGAAACGCGGGCTCGGCGACAAGGCGGTGTCGCGCATCCACCAGTTCGCGCGGATCGACCGCACGCCGCTCTTTCACGCCGCCTCGCGCATCACCGAAACCGACGAGCTGACCCCGCAAGCGCGCCGCCAGCTCGCCAACTTCGTCGCGCAGATGCGCGGCTGGCAGGGCAAGGCGAACGAACTTTCGCACTCCGAGCTGACCCAGCTCATCCTCCACGAATCGGGCTATACCGCGATGCTGCAGGCCGACCGCAGCGTCGAGGCCGCGGGCCGCCTCGAAAACCTCTCCGAACTCGTCCGCGCGATGGAGGAATATGAATCGCTCGAGGCCTTCCTCGAGCATGTCAGCCTGGTGATGGATCGCGACAATGACGATCAGAGCGAGACCGTCACCATCATGACGATCCACGCGGCGAAGGGCCTCGAATTCGACCATGTCTTCCTCGCCGGCTGGGAGGACGGTGTCTTCCCGTCGCAGCGCGCGATGGACGAAGGCGGCACCGCGAGCCTGGAGGAGGAACGCCGCCTCGCCTATGTCGCGATCCCGCGGGCGCGGCGGCGCGGGAGCTTTTATCCCGCCGCGAACCGCCGCATCTACGGCCAGTGGATAAGCAGCATCCCCAGCCGCTTCATCGCCGAAATCCCGCCCGAACATGTCGACAGCGAAAACAGCTTCGGCGGCGGGCAGAGCCTGTGGCGCGCCAACTGGTCGGCGCAGGGCGACCCCTTCGCCCACGTCGCGGAACGCCAGCCGGCACGCACCATGACGCGCGGCCCGGCATGGCAGCGCGCCGTCGCCGCGTCCTCGACGATCACCCGCGCCCCCGCCCCCAGCGAAAAAGCCCCCGCCGCCTCGGTCGGCGCCAAACCCCGCGCCGACCTCGCGATCGGCGTGCGCGTCTTTCACGAGAAGTTCGGCTATGGCGCAATCGTCGACATCGACGGCAACAAGCTGGAGGTCGAATTCGAGCAGGCGGGAACCAAACGGGTGCTCGACGGGTTCGTGAAGCCGGGCTGATCCCCCTCCCCATTCAGCGGGGCTGCGGCAACAACCGATAGCGAAGCATCGACGACGCGCTGCTATCCTGGCGGCGCGTGACATTCATCTGCAATTGCTGGACAGTCCCGCCGCCAACCCGCTCCCACACCCACAAGGCGTCGGGGCCATCGCTGGCCTTGGGTGTGCGGACCAGTTCATAACCGGACCGATGGCGGTTCAGCCAGTTACCGATCTCGCCGTCGATCCCGTCGGACAATCCCGCGTCGCTATTGGCCAGTATCTGGCACGGCGAGCCGGCCTCGTCGAGGTCGCGCCCGACCACCAGCAACGCGCCGGCGAACTCGTAGAACCACCATGACATGCCTGGCCCGCCACCAAGCGCGGCACGATTTTCGCCTTCGAGTTCGATAAAACCTGCCCCGCTCGCGGTTTCGCCGATCGCTTCACCACGCTCGATCACGGGGACGCAGACATCCTCGAGCCCCGCCACCGCCAACTGGCCCAATGTCAGATCCTGCGCCAGAGCCTGTGCCGGCGCCAGCGCCAGCAGCACGGCGCCCATCCCGAACGCCCCCCATGCCCGCTTCATCAGCATTTCCCCCGTCCGCACCGATTGTAATTTTCCCACCACGCCTTGTCGCGCAGCTTCTGCTCGTTGCTGCGATTGTCGCCGCTCGCCGTGCTGCCGATGCCCGAAAAGGGCAGCGTCCAGTTCCGGCTTTCCCGCGCCCGCCGCGCGGCATCGGCCTCCGCCCGCGCCATCTGGCGCAATTGTTCGTCGGTCACGCAGGCATGCGGATTAAGCTCGCAAAAGGCGATTTCCCAGCGATCGTCGACAAAGGCCTGAATGCCGGCGCGCCCCACCGGATCGGTTCCGATGTCCGCCGTCGCGGGATCGTCGATCACCGCCCGCGCGCCATGGGCATAAAGGAACTCATACCCCTTCGCCCCTTCCTCGATATAGACCATCTTCGCGCGCGCGCCGCGATGCAACACCAACAGGCTGCGCAGCCGCCCGGACCGGCGCGGATGCGGCTGGCGCAGATAGACGAGGCGATAGCCCTGGTTGGTCGTCTGGAACCGCACGATCTCGTCGAGCAGCGCCTTCGGCTCGGACAATATCGGCCGCGCGCGATTATAGGGCGTGTCGATCTGCGGGCGGACGACAGTGACGCGGCACGCCGGTTCGGCCACCCCGTCGGCGCCCGGCGCGAAGTCGGCCGTGAGGAAGACGACGGCATCGCCGGCATCGTAATAGAACAGCGGCTGCACCGCCTGCGGCGCCCCTGCGAAGCCGCGGCCGAGCGCGAGCTTTTCCAGGTCGCCCCCCGCTTCGGCATCCCAGCAGATGTTGAAGCCGCGCAGGACGAGCCGTTCGGCCGCGCCCAGCACTTCATATTGCGCATGCGCCCCGCCCGGCGCGACGCCCAGCATCGCCGCCATCCCGACCATCAGGCCCATGCAGCCCGTCCTGATCCGCCCCAACATCACTGTCCAACCCCTTCAATCTTCGCGCGCTTTCCGCACGAAGCGCGCCGTTCGGGCAAGTGAAAAACCCTGTTAGGATTGCGTGCCGCCGGCGCGTGGGCTGGAAGCTATATTGTCAATCAGATAAGTAATGATACATTCTCTCCCAGCGGCCAATGAGTCGCGATCGGGAGAGAAATCCATGAAAATGAAGCTCTTGGCGGGCGCGATGGCGCTTGCTCTTGCCGGCTGCGGCGAAAAATCGGCCGACTACAGCGAGGCTGCGGCGCCCGCCGCGATGGAATCGGCGGCCGACGGCGGCGGCCCCGACGTCCGGGTCAGCGCCGCGCCCGGCGTCGCCTTCAACTATGCCTATGCCTTCCGCCTCGACGACGACCGCATCGCCAAGGTGCAGGAGGAACATGCCGCCGCCTGCGAAACGCTCGGCCTCGCGCGCTGCCGCATCACCGGCATGAGCTACCGCCTGATCCGCGAGAATGAGGTCGAGGGGCAGCTCCAGTTCAAGCTCGACCCCGCCATCGCCCGCAAATTCGGCCGCGACGCGATCGCCAGCGTCGAAAAGGCGAAGGGCGTCCTCGCCATCGCCCGTATCAGCGGCGAGGATGTGGGCAGCCGGATCAGCGACTCACAGCGCCGCAGCGCGGGCATCGCCGAAGAGATCGCCCGCCTCGAAACCCGGCTCAGACAGCCCGGCCTCGGAGACCGCGAGCGCACCGAGCTTCAGCAGCAGGTCGCCGAGCTCCGCCGCGAGCTCGAAGGCGAGCGCGACACGCGCCGCGCGGGCGAGGCCCTGCTCGCCACCACGCCGATGACCTTCGACTATCAGGGCACCGGCGGCTTGCCCGGCATCGGCTATGGCAATCCGTTCAGCGACGCGCTGACCATGCTCGTCCGCAGCGCGGGCACGATGCTGTCTTTCGTGCTGGTCGTCGGCGCGGCGATCCTGCCCTGGGCGCTGCTCTTCGCGCTGTTCCTCTTCCTGTGGCGGAGCCGCCCGATGGCGGGCGTCCGCCGCTGGTTCGCACCACGCCCGAAGCCCGAACCGATGCCGCCCCCGGCCAGCTAGACCCTGTCCTGTCCTAGCAAAACGTAGCCCTGAGCCTGTCGAAGGGCGCCTATCCGAGAAGCGCCCTTCGACAAGCTCAGGGCTACGGTGAAGGGCGATCGGACGGACTCTGGATACACACCGGACGGGCATCGTTCCTGGCCGTTTGGGGCTGGCATCGCCCGGCCTCCCTGCTATGCGGTGCGCGCATTGGGAGGAAGTGACGCTATGACAAATCCGGGCATGGACGCCGACATCTACGACGCCTTCATCGAGCAGTTGCGGCGCTATGTGCGCGACCGGCTGATCCCGGCCGAAGACCAGCTCGAGGAACTCGGCCGCGTTCCCGACGACATCCTCGCCGAAATGCGCGAGATGGGGCTGTTCGGTATCACCATGCCGCCCGAATATGGCGGCGCCGGGATGAACGTCAGCCAATATGTCGGCTTCATCCGCGAAATCGCCTATGCCTCGCCAGCCTATCGCTCGATCGTGTCGATCAACATCGGCATGGTGTGCAAGGCGCTGACCGGATTCGGCACCGAGGCGCAGAAGGAGCATTGGCTGCCCCGCCTCGCGGCCGGCACCATCGCCGCCTTCGGCCTGACCGAGCCCGACAGCGGTTCGGACAGCGCCGCGATGAAGACGCGCGCCGTGCCCGACGGCAACGGCTATGTGCTGAACGGCACCAAGCGCTACATCACCAACGCCCCCTCGGCGGAGGTCATCCTCGTCATGGCGCGCACCAATGCCGAAGCCTTGCCGAAAAACGCCCACGTCAGCGCCTTTCTGGTCCCACGCGACGCGCCCGGCGTGTCGATCGGCAAGCCCGACGGCAAGATGGGCCAGGCGGGGTCGCAGATCGCCGACGTGATCCTCGAGGATGTGCGCGTCGACGGCGACGCGCTGCTCGGCGGGCAGGAAGGCATCGGCTTCCGCGCCGCGATGCAGAGCCTCGACAATGGCCGCCTGTCGGTCGCCGCCGCCAGCGTCGGCTATGCCAGGCGCATGCTCGACGCGGGCCTGCAATATGCGATGGAGCGCAAGGCGTTCGGCGAACCGATCGCGAACTTCCAGCTGATTCAGGCGATGCTCGCCGACAGCAAGGCCGAAATCTACGCCGCCGACTGCATGCTGAACGATGCCTGCGCGCGCGCCGACCGCGGCGAGAAGATCATCGTCGAAGCCGCGGCGACCAAGATGTTCGCGAGCGAAATGTGCGGCCGCGTCGCCGACCGCGTCGTCCAGATCCACGGCGGCGCCGGCTATCTCAAGGAATATCTTGCCGAGCGCTTCTATCGCGACTGCCGCATTTACCGCATCTATGAAGGAACCACGCAGATCCAACAGCTAGTCATCGCCAAGAACATGATTCGCGACTATGCGGGCTAAGTCGTTCGGATAGGAAGGAAAAGGGTCGCTGGTGGAGCCGAGGGGAATCGAACCCCTGACCTCTGCAGTGCGATTGCAGCGCTCTCCCATCTGAGCTACGGCCCCGCGACCGGGCGGCTCTTAACCGCACTGAATGACAGTGGCAACGGCTTTTGTGACGATCGGACGATAACAGGCGCAGAGGGGGCAGATGATGGCACGAGCGTGGCACCTTACCAGCCGTCCGGCCGGCTTGCCGACGATGGAGCATTTCGCGCTGCGCGACCTGCCCGACGCACCGCTCCAGGACGACCAGCTGCGCGTGCGCAACCTCTGGCTGTCGGTCGATCCCTATATGCGCGGGCGGATGAACGACGCGAAAAGCTATGCCGTGAGCTTCCAGCTCGACCAGCCGATGACCGGCGGTGCGATCGGCGAAGTGGTCGAAAGCCGCATGGACGGCTTCGCCCCCGGCGACCTGATCCTCCACATGGGCGGCTGGCGCGACGGCGGCGTCATCGGCCTCGACATGTCGCCGAACAGGCTGCCCGCCGAAGCGCTCGCCGCCGGCCTGTCGCCGCAGACTTTCCTGCACAATATGGGGCTGACCGGCGGCACCGCCTGGATCGGCCTGCTGCGCATCGCGGCCGCGAAACCCGGCGACACGGTGTTCGTGTCGGCGGCTGCGGGAGCGGTCGGCTCGGCGGTGGTGCAGATCGCCAAGGCGCGCGAGATGACCGTGATCGGCTCGGCCGGCGGCACAGAGAAATGCGCCTGGGTCAGGCAATTGGGCGCCGATGCTGTCGTCGATTACAAGGCCGGCCCGGTGTTGCCGCAGCTTGCCGCCGCGCTCGAAACGCTCGGCAAGCCGGGGATCGACGTCTATTTCGACAATGTCGGCGGCGAGCATCTCGACGCCGCCTTCGCGACCGCCAATGATTTCGCGCGCTTCGCCATCTGCGGGATGATCGACGTCTACAACGACGGCAAGGCGCAGGAGATGAAATATCTGATCCGCACCATCCCCGCGCGCATCCGCGTCGAAGGATTCATCTACACCGACCAGTTCTTCGACTGCATGGAGGAATTCTACGCCGACATGGGCGGCCTGATCGCCAGCGGCGCGGTGACGATGCGCGA
>CALMYE010000173.1 GCA_937873425.1 uncultured Sphingopyxis sp.
TCCTGCAGATATTCGTCCGCCGTGATCGGCTCCGGATAAAGGTCCGGATGCTCGGCATCCACGCAATTCTCCAGCGTCACGATCGGATAGTCCGAGCGGAAATGCAGGAAGAAGGGCATCGAATAGCGCGCGACGCTGGCGCGGCCCTCGTCGGGGTTGCGGACGCGGTGCGTCGTCGAGGGCAGCTTGTTGTTGGTCAGCCGCTGGAGCATGTCGCCGACATTGACCGCCATCGCGCCCGGCGGCGGGCTGACCGGAAGCCAGCTGCCGTCCTTGTCGAGGATCTCCAGCCCCGCCTCCTCGGCGCCCAGAAGGAGCGTGATGGTGTTGATGTCCTCATGCGCCTCGGCGCGGATGCCCTTCGCCGGCGCTTCGACGGGGGGATAGTGGAGCAGGCGCATCACGCTGTTGCCGTCCTTCACCGTGTCGTCGAAGAAATCGGGGTCGAGCTTCAGATAGCGGGCGATGCCCGACAATAGCGCACCGCCGACGCGGTCGAATTCGGCGAACAATTTGTCATAGACGGCGCGAAAGCCCACGACCTCGGCGGGCCAGACATTGTTCGGCTGCTGCGCGGCGAGCGGATGGCCCGCAGGCAGGTCGCGGCCGACGTGCCAGAATTCCTTGAGGTCGACCTCCTTCGCGCCCTTGGCGATCTCGGTTCCGAAAGGGGTGTAGCCGCGCGCGCCGCCGCCGCCGGGGATGTGATAGGCGCGCTTCACCGCCTCGGGCAATGCGAAGAAGGCCTTGGCCTTGGCCCAGGCGTCGTCGATCAGCGCGGGGTCGATGCCGTGATCGGTGATCATCGCGAAACCGAAACGCTCGAAGGAGGCGCCGAAATCGCGGGCGAAATCTTCGGCGGGCAGCGACAGGGAAATGACGGGAACGGCGGCAGTCATAGATGTTTCGTCCATTGCTGGGCGGGGCTGGCCCGCGACTCTGTTTCCGCATGTAGGACCGACAGGCGCGTGGGGGAAGGGGCTCGCTCTTTCCAAGCCGGGCGGGGATGCGTAGACGTGTGAGTGCAAGGATCAAACCCCTCCCCTTCAGGGGAGGGGCAGCGAGACTTGCGAACTTGTTCGCTAGTCGCAGCGGGGTGGGCCAATCGGCTTTGCGTAATGCTGCGGCCCCCACCCCAACCCCTCCCCTGAAGGGGAGGGGCTTGAGAGACGCTTTGATGACCAAATCCTATTGGCTGATGAAATCCGAACCCGACGCCTATGCGTGGGACCAGCTCGTGCGCGAAGGCAGCGGCATCTGGGACGGGGTGCGCAACCACACCGCCAAGCTCAACATGATGGCGATGAAGGCCGGCGACGAGGCGCTCTTCTATCACAGCAACATCGGCAAGGAATGCGTCGGGATCATGAAGATCACCGAGGAAAGCTTCCCCGATCCGACCGCGAAGGAAGGCTCGCCCTGGGTCGTCGTGCGCGTCGAGCCGGTGCGCGCGCTCGACCATCCGGTAACGCTCGCGGCGATCAAGGCCGATCCGAAGCTCGCCGGCATGGACCTGATCCGCCAGTCGCGCCTGTCGGTCGGGCGCGTGACGCCCGCCGAATGGAAGCATATCCTGAAAAAGTCGGAAAAGCCGGCGGGCTGAACCCTTTAAGCCCCTCCTCATCAGAGGCAATCATATCGATTGCAAACTCGAGGGTGGATGTTCGGCTTTGGGCGGAAAGCGGATTGCAACCGGGGCGCAGCATGGGATTCGCGCAGAGACGCAGAGATCGCAGAGAGGGACGAATGGATTCACGCGGAGGCGCGGAGGCGCGGAGTTGCGGCGACAGTCGATGACCGGTCGTCCCGTCCGGGCAGCAACGTCGGTTGCCGGGTGATTGGCGACTTTGTCGCCCTTCCTTCTTCTCCGCGCCTCCGCGTCTCCGCGTGAACCAAATCCTCTGCGATCTCTGCGTCTCTGCGCGAAGCTTCTTCCAGCCGATCCGGCCGCCGCCCGAATTCGCAATCGATACAATCCCCTTTTGAGAGGGGGGCTAAAGAGCCTCAGCGCAGCGCGGTCTGCAGATGCTTCGCGACCGACGGGTGGAGCGGCTGGACGAATTCGCAGCCGAAATCATTGCCGTCGGCGCGCCGCACCACTGCTTCGAGCGCCTGCAGGCCGGGCAGATTGACCCAGATATGGGTGCCGACCTGCGGCCGGCCGAAGGTCGCCATGCGAAAGCCGGTCGCCGACAGGTCGAACAGTTCGACCTCGAACGGGTTGCAGCCGACCTCGCGGAATCGCGCCCGCCCGCGCACCGCCGCCCGCTCGGCGCGGCGGCCGTTGGCCGACATCGGCGCGGGGCTGATCTTGAAGGTGCCTTGTGGGGTCACGGCGGGGCTGCGGTCCTTGGAGTGGGACCGCGAATTTACGGGGCCGATGCTTTCCGATGCGTAAAGCGGCATCGTAAATTCCGCCGAAACCGCACCTTTCTGTCCCGCGTCGGGACGGTTTCCGGTCAGCCCGACGGGCGGACGCGCCCGCGTCCCGCCTTCACCGCGCTGCGCGCCTTCTTGCTGTCGACGCGCTTCGCCTTCGCCGCCTTGCTCGGTTTGGTCCTGATGCGCCGTTCGGGGCGGATCAGCGCCTTGTCGATCAGCGCGTTCAGCCGGGCGCGCGCGTCGGCGCGGTTCGCTTCCTGCGTGCGGAACTTCCGGGCGAGGATGACGAGTTCGCCTTCCGCCGTCATCTTGCTGCCCGCCAGTGTCTTGAGCCGCCGATACGCATCGGGCGGCAGGCCGAGCGCGAAGACATCGACGCGCAGCTGACAGGCGGTGGCGACCTTGTTGACATTCTGGCCGCCGGGGCCGGACCCGGCGAGGAATTTCTCCGAAATCGCGGATTCCGGAATGTCAGCCACGGGTCGGCGCCGCGCCCTCGGGCGCCGTGAAACCGAGCGCGATGAAGCGATCGGGAAAGGGCGCCTCGGCGACGATCGGCGGCTTGGCGCCGCGCTGCACCACCAGCCGCTCGGCATGGAGCAGCGTCTGCCCCCTGGAACCGCGGTGGCCGTAGACGGGATCGCCGGCGATTGGGAAGCCGAGCCCTTCGAGCGCATGGACGCGCAGCTGGTGCGTGCGCCCGGTCTCGGGGCGGAAGCGCAGCAGCGCGCGTCCGTCCGCTTCGGCGAGCTTCTCCCAGTGCGAGACGGAGGGCTTGCCCTTCGGATCGACGACCATGCGCCAGCCCTTTTCGGCGGTCGATGTCTTGGCGAGCGGCAGGTCGATGATACCGCGATCGTCGGCCGGAACGCCGTCGAGGATCGCCAGATACTGCTTCTCCACCTCGCGCCCCTCGAAGGCGCGGGTGAAGCGGCCGTGCGCCTTGGGATTGCGCGCGAGCAGCAGGCAGCCGGACGTGTCGCGGTCGAGCCGGTGCACGGCGAGCGGCCAGCGCTGGAAGCCGAAGCGCAGGCTGTCGAGATGATTTTCGAGGCTGAGGCTGCCGTCGCGCGGCGGATCGACCGGCAGGCCTTCCGGCTTGTCGAGGACGAGCGCCTCGCCGTCGAGGAAAAGGATGCGGTCGGAAAGCAGCATGGCGGCGCCATAAGCCAATCGTCACCGGCCCCCAAGCAGAAACGCCCGCCGGTGAAGGCGGGCGCTGCCGGGGAGAAGAGCGGGCGCGGCTCAGGCGGCCTGCTTCAGCCCGTCGATCGTCGATGTCGCGCGGGCGAGCGCGTCCTCGTCCATCATCTGCTGGTCGGCGGCGATGATCGTCACGTCGGTGATGCCGACGAAGCCGAGCACATGGCGCAGATAGCCGGTCGCGAAATCATAGTCGCTGCCGACCGGAACACCGCCCGACGCGACGACCAGATAGGCCTTTTTGCCCTTGAGCAGCCCTTCGGGGCCGGTCTCGGTGTAGCGGAAGGTGCGGCGGGCGCGGGCGATCAGGTCGACCCATGCCTTCAGCGCGGCGGGGATGGCGAAGTTGTAGACGGGCACGCCGATGACGATCGTGTCGGCGGCTTCGAGTTCGGCGATCAGTTCGTCGGACGCGGCGAGCGCCGCTCTCTGATCGGCGCTGCGGTCGGCTTCGTCGGTGAAGTTGGCGCCGACCCAGGCTTCGGTCAGCAGCGCGGGCGGGGTGACGGTCAGGTCACGCTGCGTCACGGCGGCGCCATAGCCCTGTTCGACGAGGCGGGCGACGAGCTGGTCGGCGAGCTGGCGGGTGGTCGATCCCGCGGTGCGGGCCGAAGCGTCGATGCGAAGAATATGGGACATGACGATACTCCTTGGACTTGAGGGGAGAGAGGGTGGGCCGCCGCCCCGGGAGGGGGGGGAATGAGCGGCGGCCCGGGCAGTTCCCCTCCCGCAGGCGGGAGGGGTTGGGGGTGGGCGCGAGCGTAGCGAGCTTCCGGCTTTGATAGGCCCACCCCGCTGCGACTAGGGAGCAAGCTCCCAAGTCTCGCTGCCCCTCCCGCTTGCGGGAGGGGATAAGGGTCAGAGGCTGTCGACCAGCACCAGTTCGGCGTCGTCCACCGCCTCGACCCTTATCGTGCCGACATCGCGGATTGCGATGCCGTCGCGGGGATCGGCATCCTCGCCGTTGACGCGGATGCGGCCCTTGGCGGCGACCAGATAGGCGT
>CALMYE010000174.1 GCA_937873425.1 uncultured Sphingopyxis sp.
GGAGCAGCAGATGGACCGCCTCGGCGAAGCGGCCGTCGGCGGCGAGCGCATCGGCCTCCGACAGCAGCGCGCGCGCCGCGCCCGCCTCGGCCTCGCCGACCGCCTCTTCCTCCTCGGTGGATTTGCGGCGGGAGCGGAGATTGTCGACCCATTGCGCGAAGGAGGGGACGAGCAGATAGAGCAGCAGCAGGATCAGCGCGGCCGCCGCGATCCACAGCAGCGGCTTGCCCGCCGGGGCCGCCCATTGGAAGAAGTCGCCCAGCGCGCGCAGCCAGCCCGGAGTCGGGGTGGGCGGCGGAGGCGGCGGGAATCCGGTCTGGATCGTATCGCCCGCCATCGTCTGGCCATAGCCGGGGCCGAGCAATTCGGGATCGAGCAGCCAGCCGCTCTCGGCGTCCGGCGGGTCGGCGGCGGCCGACGCCTGGGCGATCCACAGCGACATCATGTTGAAAAAATGGTCCCGCCCCGATCGCTCATTGCCGCCGTGGTAGCGCGCCCGGCGCTGCCAAGGCAAGAGATGCTTGCGCACCGGAAGGCGCTATAATAGCGCGCGGCGAAACGCGCCGATGGTTGCATCGGCAACCTTGTCGCCAGTGGGAGGACCGAGAGTGGACGCGGCGCAGGCGGTGCATGAGAAATTCCTCGCGGCGCTGGCGGAGGGGCGACTGCCCGACCGCGCCGATGCGCCGGGCCCCGCCACCGCCGGCCTGTCGCGCGCCGAGGCGACCGACATCTTCCTGTCGCAGCTGACCAGCCGCCAGATGGACCGGCTGTCGCGGACGCTTCAGGCGCGCGGCGAGGGCTTCTATACGATCGGTTCGTCGGGGCACGAGGGCAATGCCGCGGTCGCCGCGGCGCTGCGCGTCACCGACATGGCGTTCCTCCACTATCGCTCCAACGCCTTTCAGTTGCACCGGTCGCGCCAGCTTCCCGGCGGGACGCCGACGTGGGACATGCTGCTGAGCTTCGCCGCCTCGTCCGAAGACCCGATCTCGGGCGGGCGGCACAAGGTGATCGGGTCGAAGCCGCTCGCCATCCCGCCGCAGACCTCGACCATCGCCTCGCACCTGCCCAAGGCGGTCGGCGCCGCCTTTTCGATCGGCATCGCGCGGCGGCTGGGAATGGCCGGTCTGCCCTTGCCCGACGATGCGGTGGTGCTGGCGAGCTTCGGCGACGCCTCGGCGAACCATTCGACCGCGCAGGGGGCGTTCAACACCGCGGGCTGGGCGGCATTCCAGGGCTCGCCGATGCCGCTGATCTTCCTGTGCGAGGACAATGGCATAGGCATTTCGACGCGCACGCCGACGGGCTGGATCGAGGCGCAGTTCCGCCACCGCGCCGGGCTGCATTACATAAAATGCGACGGCACCGATCTGGTGTCGGCCTGGGCCGGGACGAAGGAAGCGGCGGATTTCGCGCGCCGCACCCGCAAGCCGGTGTTTCTCCACATGGCGACCGTGCGGCTCTACGGCCATGCCGGCTCGGACGTGCAGGGCGCCTATCTGCCCAAGGCGCTGATCGAATCGGACGAGGCGCGCGACCCGCTGCTCAAGGGCGCGGCGCTGATGGCCGAACAGGGCTGGATGACTCCCGCCGAGATCGCCGATGCCTATGCGGAGATCGGCGCGACGCTCGCACGGCAGGCCGAGGCGGCGATCCTGCGCCCCAAGATCACCACGGCCGCGGGCGTGATGGCGAGCCTGATCCCGCCCAAGCGCGAGGTCGCGCGCGCCAACACGCCGTCGGCCGAAGAGCGCAAGGCGATGTTCGGCAGCGACGCGGGGCAGATGGACAAGCCGCAGCATATGGCGCGGCTGCTTTCGTGGGCGCTCGCCGACCTGATGCTCGCGCACGGGGAAATCATCGTCGCGGGCGAGGATGTCGGGCCGAAGGGCGGCGTCTACAACGTCACCGCGAAGCTGCATCAGCGCTTCGGCCCGGCGCGCGTCGTCAACACGTTGCTCGACGAACAGGCGATCCTCGGCCTCGCGATCGGCCTCGCGCATAACGGCTTCCTGCCGATGCCTGAAATCCAGTTCCTCGCCTATGTCCACAATGCCGAGGACCAGATCAGGGGCGAGGCGGCGACGCTCAGCTTCTTCTCGAACGGCCAATATACGAACCCGATGGTCATCCGCATCGCGGGGCTGGGGTATCAGAAGGGCTTCGGCGGCCATTTCCACAACGACAACAGTCTCGCGGTCTTCCGCGATATCCCTGGCGTGATCCTCGCGGTCCCGTCGAACGGGCGCGATGCCGTCCACATGCTGCGCGAATGCGTGCGGCTGGCGCGCGAGGAACAGCGCGTCGTCGTCTTCGTCGAACCGATCGCGCTCTACATGACCCGCGACCTCCACGCGGAAGGCGACGGCCTGTGGACCAGCGTCTACGAAGCGCCGGACGAAGGCGCGCCGATCCGCTTCGGCGACGTCGGCGTGCACGGCGACGGCACCGATCTCGCGATCGTCACTTACGGCAACGGCTATTATCTCTCGCGGCAGGCGGAGAGGCTGCTCGCCGCCGACGGGGTGAAGGCGCGCGTGATCGACCTGCGCTGGCTTGGCCCGGTCGACGCGGACAAGCTCATCGACGGTGTAGGCGATTCAAGCCACATCCTAATAGTCGACGAATGCCGCATCACCGGTTCGCAGAGCGAGGCGCTGATGGCGCTCTTCGCCGAGCGCTTGCCAGACCGGAAGACCGCGCGCATCGCCGCCGACGACAGCTTCATTCCCTTAGGCAAGGCCGCGACGCTGACCCTGCCGAGCCGGGACTCGATCGTCGCGGCGGCGAAGGAGCTGCTCGCATGAGCGCCCGCAAAACCGCCCTCGTCGTCGCCCCCGGCCGCGGCACCTATGGCAAGGGCGAGCTCGGCAGCATCGCGCGGCTGCACGGGCAGCGCTTCGCCGACCTGATCGCGGATTTCGACGCGCAGCGCCGCGCGCGGGGTCAGCCGACCGTCACCGAACTCGACGGCGCCGAGCGCTTCAGCGTCGCCACCCACATGCGCGGCGACGTCGCCGCGCCCTTGATCTACACCGCGACCGCGCTCGACTGGCTGAGCATCGACCGCGACCGCTATGATGTCGTCGCGGTCGCGGGCAATTCGATGGGCTGGTATGGCGCGCTCGCGCTCGGCGGCGCGGTGTCGGTCGCGGACGGGTTTCGCATCGCCAATGCGATGGGACTCAACAGCCAGACGCACGGGCCGGGCGGGCAGATATTGCTGCAAATCGTCGACGAGGACTGGCGCCCCGTGCCGGGCCTGCGCGAAAGACTGCTCGCGCGCGTCGCCGACATCGGCGCCCGCCCCGATCATGCGCTCGCGCTGTCGATCGACCTTGCCGGCATGCTCGTCCTCGCGGGCGATGAAGCAGGCCTTGCCGCGCTGCTCGCCGAGGCGCCGCCGGTGCCGGGCCGCGACCCGCTGCGCCTCGCCGGCCACGGTCCGTTCCATACGCCGCTGATGGCCGGCAGTTCGGACAAGGCGAAGGCGGAACTCCCGCCCGCGCTGTTCGGCGACCCCGCGATCCCGATGGTGGATGGGCGCGGCCATGTCTGGCGCCGCTTTTCGTCCGATCCCGCCGCCGTCCGGGATTACACCTTCGGCCACCAGATCCTCGCGCCCTATGATTTCGCGCTGTCGGTGCAAGTCGCGGTCAGGGAATTCGCCCCCGACGTCATCATCCTGACCGGTCCGGGCGACACGCTCGGCGGGGCGATCGCGCAGGCGCTGATCGGCATCGCGTGGCAGGGGATCGCCGGCAAGGCTGACTTCATGGCGCGTCAGGCAGCCGACCCGATCCTGCTGTCGATGGGCCGCCCCGAACAGCGTGCGCTGGTCACGGGATAGGGGTCGCCCCGATCGAATGGGGCCATTCATTACCGTAGCCCTGAGCCTGTCGAAGGGCGCTTATCCGAGAAGCGCCCTTCGACAGG
>CALMYE010000175.1 GCA_937873425.1 uncultured Sphingopyxis sp.
GCCGTGCGCCGCGAAGCTCGTCCAATAGTCGAGCATCGCCTGCGCGAGCGCGCGGTCCGCCGCGCCGTCCGGCAGCGGCCAGTTCGGGCCCAGGCCCGATCCGCGTCTGCCCTCTCGCCCAATGACGCCGAACATATAGGGCAGCTCGCTGGCGTGAAAGGCGCAGAGATCGCGCGCGCGCATCGCATCGTCGCAATGGTCGAAGACATAGAGATAGGCGGCTTGCCCCGCCGCCGCCTGATCGCGCACCAGCCGTTCCACCGCCCAGCCATAGACCGCGTCACGCGTCGCCGCGAGCAGGCTCTCCTCCCCATCCGACGCCGGATAGAGACGCAGGAAGGCGGGCGCGAGGTCGCCGTAGCGCCGGGCGACCTCCGCTTCATAGGCTGCGGCTTCGGCGGGCAGCGGCAGGATCAGCCGGCGCTGGGTGCGGATCTCGCCGCTGTTGAAGCCCGCGAGCAGCGGCACCTTCAGCTGCGCGCCGCGGTCGAAGATATCGACGACCTGCGCGGGCAGCAGCGCGCCGTCGATGACCGGCTGCGACGCGAAGCGCGCGCGCAGCGCCGCCGCGACGAGCGCCGCGGGCGGGACCGCGCGCAGCGCCGCGAGGTCGCGTGCGCCGATGCTGTCGGCGAGCGCGGCGCCCGTCGCCTCGGCGGGGGCCATGCCGAAGGCGGGCTCGCGCAGGCGGGGGACGGCGCGCATGTTGCTGCTCTGGACGATCACGCGCTGGAACAGCCCCTCGGCGCGCGGGCTGGCTAGCAGATAGGTGATCGAGAGCGCACCTGCCGATTCGCCCATCACCGTGACGTTCGCGGGATCGCCGCCGAAGGATGCGATATTCGCCTTCACCCAGGCGAGCGCCGCGAGCTGGTCGAGCAGGCCGTAATTGCCCGACACGCCCTCGTCCGATTCGGCGCTGAGTTCGGGGTGGGCGAGCCAGCCGAAGACGCCGAGGCGATAGTTGACCGACACGAAGACGATGCCGCGCTGCGCATAGTCGCGCCCGTCGTACATCGCGCTCGCGCTGCCGCCGTGCTGGAGCGCGCCGCCGTGAATCCAGACGATCACCGGCGCCTTCTTCGCCGCCTTCGGCGCCCGGATGTTGAGCGTCAGGCAATCCTCGTCCATCGGCCGCGCGGGTTCGAAATAGACGCTGTCGGCGGGGTAGGGCGGCTGGACACAGCTCGGGCCGAAGGCGGCGGCGTCGCGCGTGCCGGACCATCGGGCGGGCGGTGCGGGCGGGCGCCAGCGGCGCTCGCCGACCGGCGGCGCGGCATAGGGGATGCCGCGAAAGACGCGCTGGCCCTCCTCCCACTGGCCGGCCAGCCGGCCTTCGGCGACCTGTGCCTGCGGGCGATCCGCCGCAAGCGCGGACGGCGCCGCGGCGAGCGGGATCGAGCAAAGCCATAGCCAGGCCAGCAAGCGCATCATATCGTCTCTCCCGCCGCGCCTGTTGCCAGCGCCTGCGCGACAACATAGGCTCACGCGTGAGTGAATATCAAGCGAGATGGGGAGACGGAGGGTGAGGGCGATGCGACCGACGCGGCGCGGCTTTATCGCGGGATCGGCGGCGCTGCCGCTGGCGGCGCAGGCGGGCGCGGAAGGGCGCGCGGACATGGCCGGACAGGTCGCCGCCGACTTGGGCCGCTACATCGGCTTCGGCGGCAAGGCGTCGGGCGGCGCGGGCGACAGCGCCTGTGGCCACTGGCTGGCGGACGAACTGGAGAAAGCCGGTTTCGCGGTCGAAAAGCCGGCCCTCTCGGTCCCCTGGTTCGCGCCCGACCGCTGCGAGATCGTCGCGGGCGATGCGCGCGCGGCGTTGTGGCCGCAGCCGATCGTCGTGCCGACCGATGCGGCGGGCGTGACCGGGCCGCTGGTGCGCGTCGATGCGGCGGGGCGCGCCGACGCGCCGCTCGCCGGGGCGGTCGCGCTGATCGACCTGCCCTATAATCGCTGGTCCTCGGCGCTGGCGAAGCCGGTTCGCGCGCCCATCGAAGCCGCCTTTGCGGCGGGCGCCAAGGCGGCGGTGGTCGTCACCAACGGGCCGACCGGCAAGGTCATCGCGCTCAACGCCGACGGCCGCGCACCGATGTTCGCGGGCCCGGTCGGGCTGCTCGCGCCCGCCGATGCCGGTCCCTTCCTTGCCGCCGCCATGGCGCACGGCACAGCCACGGTGACGCTGGCGGGTCAGGGCGGGCGCCGCCCGGCGTTCAACGTCATCGGCCGGATCGACCGCGGCAGGGGGCGCTGGGTCGTGGTATCGACGCCGCGGTCGGGCTGGTTCGGCTGCGCCGGCGAGCGCGGCGGCGGCATCGCGGCCTGGCTCGACCTCGCGCGGCGCGCGTCCGCGATGCTGCCCGATCATGACATCGCTTTCCTGTGCAACAGCGGCCATGAATATGAGAATCTCGGCGCCGAGGAATCGCTGAAGGCTGTCGCGCCCAAACCCGCCGAGACACATTTCTGGCTCCACCTAGGCGCCAATCTCGCGGCGCGCGACTGGCACGAGGGATTGTTCGGGCTGGCGCCGATCGCGGGCACCGATTCGCAGCGCTATCTGGCGGTCAGCCCGCAGCACCTGCCGCTCGCGCGGCGCCTGTTCGCGGGGCTCGCAGGGCTCGAAAGCCCCTATTCCGCCGCCGAGCTGTCGGCGGGCGAGCTGGCGACGATCGTTGCCGCGGGTTATTCGTCGGTGGCGGGGGTGTTCGGCCTCCACCGCTTCCACCATGTCGAAAGCGACGATGCGCGCTGCGTCGATCCGGCGGCGATCGCGACGACTATCGCCGCCTTTCGCGCGCTGCTTTCGGCGGTGGGCTGAGGGCTCAGCCCGGCAGCCGCTCGCGCACGAAATCGACCGACCCGCCCTCGTCATCGAGCCGCGCCGCGCCGAGCAGGCGGTTCCAATAGGTCTCCGACCCGTCTGCCAGCCGCCATTCGTGCAGGCGGCGGGTGAAAAGCTGGAGATCATGCTCCTCGCTGATCCCGATCGCGCCGTGGACGGCATGCGCGGTCGCGGCGATGCGCGCGGCGGCCTTGCTCGCGACCGACTTGGCGGTCGCGGCGGCGGCGAGGCCCGGCGGGAAGGCGCCCGCGCAGCCGAGCTGCGACGCGATGCGCGCGGCGACCATCTCCTCGGCCATCACCGCCATCTGCTGCTGCAGCGCCTGCTGGCGGCCGATCGGCTTGCCGAACTGGACGCGCTCGCCGGCATAGGCCGCGGTCATCGCGGTGGCCCGCTCGGCGGCGCCCGCGATCAGCGCCGCGCGCAGCACCGCCGCGAGCGCGCGCAGCCCGCCTTCGGGCGCGGGCGCGACGGCGGCTGGCAGCGCATCCCATTGCAGGCGCGCAGCGAGGCTGGCCGGAACGCCGGTCGGCGCGCCCGTGGCGGGGGCGAGATGGAGCGCATCGTCCGCTTCGACCAATATATGCGCCGCGACCAGCCCGCACGGCACGACCACCGCCTGTCCCGGCGCCGCGATCGCCAATGCGACCGGCCCGCCGGGCGCCTCGGTCAGCAGCGCGCGCGCGATCATCGTCTCGCCGACGGGCAGCGGCACCGCGTGGCGGCCGAGCGCCATCCACAAGGGCTGCACCTCGGCGAGCGGCAGGCCGGCGCCGCCGCGATCCTCGGGCGCCAGCGCGTCGAGGAAACCCGATTCGGCGAAGGCCGCCCACATCGCATCGGTGCTGCCGCCCTGTTCGACCGCGCGCACCGCGGCGGGGGTGGCGACATCTTCGAGCATCCGCTCGAACGGTTCCAGAAACTCGCTCATCATCGCAGCCCCCTCACCGCAAACCCATGCCGCGCGCGACGATGCCGCGCAGAATCTCGCGCGTGCCGCCGCGCAGCGAAAAGCTCGGCGCGACATGCGTCACGAACATCAGCGTGCGATAAAGCTCGGCATCGACCGCCTCGTCCGGATGCGCGGCGAGATCGTCGCCGATCGCCACCGGCAATTCCTGTTCGAAGCTCGTGCCGAGATCCTTGACCAGCGACGCCTCGGTCACCGGGCTTTCGCCGAGCGCGAGGCGCGCGGTGCAGGCGATCGACATGGCGCGCAAGGTCGCGAGCCGCGCGGTGAAGTCGCCGACCAGCGCCAGCGTCGCGGGATCGTCGCGGCCCGCTGCGCGCAGATGCGCGATCCATGCGTCGAGCAATATGACGCTCGAATAGATGCGCTCGGGCCCGCTGCGCTCGAAGGCGAGCTCGGCGGTGACCTGCTTCCAGCCCTCGCCCTCCTCGCCGATCAGCGCTTCGGCGGGCAGGGCGACATCGTCGAAGAAGACTTCGGCGAAATGCGCGTCGCCCGCGAGGTCGGGAATCGGGCGGACGGTGACGCCGGGGGCCTTCAAATCGATGATCAGCTGCGACAGGCCGGCGTGGCGGTCCTCGCTGGTCCCCGAGGTGCGGACGAGTGCGATCATATAGTCGCCGTGCATCGCATTGGTGGTCCAGATCTTCTGCCCGTTGACGCGCCAGCCGCCCGCGCTGCGCTCCGCGCGGGTGCGCACGCTCGCGAGGTCGGAGCCCGATCCGGGCTCGCTCATCCCGATGCAGAAGACGAGCTCGCCGCGGCAGATGCGCGGGATATAGGTTTGGCGCTGCGTCTCGCTGCCATAGTTCAGGATCAGCGGCGCGCTCTGGCGGTCGGCGATCCAGTGCGCCGCGACCGGCGCGCCCGCCGACAGCAGCTCCTCGACGACGACGAAGCGCGCGAAGGGGCCGCGCTCCCGCCCCCCATAAGCCTTGGGCAATGTGAGGCCGAGAAAGCCCGCTTCGCCGAGCCGGCGGCTGAACGCCCGGTCGAAGCCCGACCAGGAGCGCGCGCGGACGTCGGCGGGCGCGCGCGCCGCCGCTTCGCCGGCGAGCGCGCGGATCGCGGGGCGCAGCGCCTCGTCCGCCGCAGGCAGCCGCGCCAGGGTGAGCGTGTCGAACACCGGCCTTCCTCTCCTTGTCGTCGTTGCGCCCGAGCGCTTACCGGCGCTTCCGCCCCGGCGGCAAGGCGCTTTTTCGCGCGGCCGGCGCGGACCGAAATTGGTTTGACAATTGGATTGCCAAAATATCTTGATATTGTCCTACCACTTGTATAGGCCAAAGCGACATAAGACAGAAACCAGGTGAGAGGGACGCGATGCTGCTGCGGGCTGCTTTGATGGGATGTGCGGCGCTGGCCGCGATGCAGCCGGCGCTGGCGCGCGACCTGCTCGTCGCCGATCAGGCGCAGTATCGCGAGGCGGTGAAGAAGGCGAAGCCGGGCGACACCATCATCCTCGCCGACGGCGAATGGCGCGATTTTCAGATCGTCTTCACCGGCACCGGCACCGCCGACAAGCCGATCGCCCTGACCGCGCAGACCAGGGGCCGGGTCGTGCTGACCGGCCGGTCGAACCTGCGCATGGGCGGACGGCACCTGCTCGTCTCGGGCCTCGTCTTCAAAGGCGGCTTCAGCCCGACGAAGGAGGTGATCAGCTTCCGCCGCGATTCGCGCACCCTGGCGAGTGATTCGCGCGTCACCGAGGTGGTGATCGACGGCTACAGCAACCCCGACCGCCGCGCCGAGGATATCTGGGTGTCGCTCTATGGCGCGAACAACCGCGTCGACCATTCGCATTTCGAGGGCAAGACCAACGCCGGGGTGACGCTGGCGGTGATCCGCCGCGCGGGCGATCCGCTCGACAACCGCCACCGCATCGATCACAATTATTTCGGCCCGCGCCCGCCGCTCGGCTCGAACGGCGGCGAGACGATCCGCATCGGCACCAGCGAGGAATCGCTGTCCGATTCGCACACCATCGTCGAACGCAACATCTTCGACCGCTGCAGCGGCGAGGTCGAGATCGTCTCGGTCAAGGCGGGCGGCAACATCTTGCGCGAAAATCTGGTGATCGCGTCGCAGGGCGCCTTCGTGCTGCGCCACGGCAACGGTAACCTCGTCGAGCGCAACATCTTCCTCGGCGAGGGCGTCGCCGACACCGGCGGCGTGCGCGTGGTCAACCGCGACCAAATCGTGCGCGACAATTATTTCGAGGGGCTCGCCGGCACCTCGTTCAAGAGCGCGCTGAGCGTGATGAACGGTGTGCCGAACTCGGTCATCAACCGCTATCATCAGGTCGCCAACGCGCGGATCGAGGGCAACAGCATCATCGACAGCGCGCGGATCACGCTGGCCGCCGGGGCCGACGACGAGCGCTCGGCGGCGCCGGTGGACAGCCGCTTCGAGCGCAACCTGATCGCCGGCGCGAAGGGCGCGGACCCGTTCCGCGCCGAGGGCGACATTTCGGGCATCGCCTTCGCCGGCAATGTCGCGGCGCAGGCGGCGAAGCCGGTGACGGCGGGTGTCGAGCAGCGCGAGGTCGCGCTCGAACGCGCCGCCAACGGCCTGCTCTATCCGGTCGACCCGGCGCTTGCCGCGGTCGGCGCGCCGCGCGACCTGAAGCCCGTCACGCGCGAAGAGGTCGGCGCAAGCTGGTATCGTCCCGACGCGCCCGAGGCGGCGTTCGGTGCGGGCCGCACCCTGCCCGTCGCGTCTGGTGCCGCGCTCGCGGAGGCGGTCGCCGCGACGCGGGCGGGCGACACGCTGGCGCTCGCGACCGGCACCTATGAGCTCGCCGCTCCGCTCCGCATCGGCCATCGCCTGACCATCGCCGGGGCCAAGGATGCGAAGCCGGTGCTGCGCGTCGCCTCCGGCCTCGTGCGGATCGAGGGCGGCGGCGGGCTGCGGCTCGAGAATCTTGGCGTCGAGGCGCGGGGCGCGGGCGCGCTGATCGCGGTCGGCGGCGGTGCGGCGCCCAATTACAGCCTCTTGCTGGAGGGCGTGGCGGTCGCCGGGCCGGGCAAGGCGAGCGCGTTCGACGGCATCGTCATGGCGCCCGGCACCTTCGCCGACGCCGTGACGATCGTGAACAGCCGCTTCGCCGGCATGCGGACCGTCGTCGTCGGCACCGGCGAGCAGGAACCCAAGGGCTGGTATCCGATGGAGCGGCTGACCATTACGGGCAGCAGCTTCACCGGCGTCGCGATGGTCGCCGACCTGCTGCGCAAGGGCAATGACGAAAGCACCTTCGGCCCCTGGTTCGCGATGACCGGGTCGAGCGTCGCGGACAGCGGCGCCGACGGTGTGTCGCTGCGCCTGTCGGGCGTCCAGCACGCCGACATCGCGCGCAACAGCTTTGCGAGTTCCGGGGCGGTGCAGGTGATCCATTCGGTCGGCGCGCCCGAAACGCGCATCGCGTCGAACGCCTTTGCCGCCACCCCCGCGCCGCGGATCGAGGAACTGCACTGGACCGGCGCGCCGCGCGCGATCCTGACCGACAATGTCGTGGGGGCGCGACCGTGACCCGCGCGCTCGCCCTGCTGCTCGCGGGAGCGGCGTTGGCGCTGCCCGCCGGGGCCGCTGCGGCGCAGACGGCGGCGACCGCCGAATCGCGCGCGCCGCTGTTCGCCGCCGAGATCGAGCGCGCCAAGGTTGGCGTCGAGGCGTCGATCCGCGCCGGCATCGACGTGCCGGTGCCGAAGGATGCCGGCGGCGGCGTCACCCACGAACAGCATAAGCGCAATTACCGCACCATCTTCGAGGGCGGGCAGCTCTACCGCCTGACCGGCGACGTGCGTTACCGCGACCATGTCCGCGACCTGCTGCTCGCCTATGCGGCGCTTTATCCGAAGCTCGGCCCGCACCCCGCTGCCGCGAACCAGGTTCCGGGGCGGCTCTTCTGGCAGAGCCTCAACGACAGCGTCTTCCTCGTCAACGCGGCGCAGGGCTATGCCCAGATCCGCGACGCGCTGACCGCCGACGAGCGCCGTCGCATCGACGACGGCGCGATCCGGCCGATGGCGAAGTTCCTCTCCGACGGCTCGCCGGAGGTCATCGGCCGGATTCACAATCACGCGACCTGGGCCTGCGCCGGGGTCGGACTCGCGGGCTATCTGCTCGGCGACCGCGACCTCGTCGACAAGGCGCTGCTCGGGCTCGACAAGAGCGGCAAGTCGGGCTTCCTGCGCCAGCTCGACCTGCTCTTCTCGCCCGACGGCTATTATGCCGAAGGGCCCTATTATCAGCGCTACGCGCTCCAGCCCTTCGTCGTCTTCGCCGCGGCGATCGCGGCGAACGATCCGGGGCGCGACATTTTCGGCTATCGGGGCGGCATCGTGCTCAAGGCGGTGCGCACCGCGATCGACGTGACGCACGACGGTTATTTCCTGCCGCTCAACGACGCCATGCCCGACAAGAGCCTGCGCACCGAGGAACTCTATCACGCGGTCGCCATCGCCTATGGCGCGACCAGGGACCCCGCCCTCCTCGGCATCGCCGAATGGCAGGGGCGCACCGTGCTGACCGCCGAGGGCGAGGCGCTCGCCGCCGCGCTCGCGGCGGGCGGGGCCAGGCCCTGGCCCTTCGCCTCGCGGCGTCTGTCCGACGGTCCGGAGGGCGAGGGCGGCGCTCTCGTGCTGCTCCGCGGCAAGCCGACCGCGACCGGCCCTTTGCTCGTCGCCAAGAACGGCGTGCAGGGCATGGGACACGGCCATTTCGACCGGCTGAACTGGCTCTATTATGACGAGACCGGGCCGGTGGTCACCGATTACGGCGCCGCGCGCTTCCTCAATGTCGAGGCGAAGCAGGGCGGGCGCTACCTGCCCGAGAACGAGAGCTGGGCGAAGGCGACCGTCGCGCACAACACGCTGGTCGTCGACGAGGGCAATCAGTTCGGCGGCAGGTGGAAACTCGCCGAGGAGCATGGCACGCGCCAGCTTTCGGCCGGGCTCGACGGCCCGACGCGCTGGTCGATCGCCGAGATCGATACCGCGTGGAAGGGCGTGACCGTGCGCCGCACGCTCCTGCTTCTCGACGTCGCGGGTCTTGCCAACCCGCTGGCGCTCGATCTGGTCCATCCCACTGGCAGCGGCAGGCATCGCTATGACCTGCCGCTGCATTTTTCGGGCCATATCATCGACAGCGACATCGGTTTCCGGCGCAACCTCGCCGAGCGGCCGGTGCTGGGCAGGGCCAACGGCTATCAGCATCTGTGGGTCGACGGCGAGGGGGCGAAGGACGGCAAGGCGCGGCTGACCTGGATGCAGGGCAATCGCTTCTATTCCTATCACATGCTGCCCCCCGCCGGGGCGCGCTTCATCCTCGCCGAAAGCGGGGCGAACGACCCCGAATTCAACCTGCGCCGCGAACCCGCGATCATCCAGCGCATCGACGACGTGTCCGACACGACCTTCGTCAGCCTCCTCGAACCGCACGGCCGCTACGACGCGTCGGCGGAAACCGTCGTCGCCAGCACGTCGCGCGTCGCAGCGCTCGAGCATCGGCGCGCGGATGGCGTCGATCTGGTGATGGTGACGCTGATCGACGGCAACCGCTTCGCGGTGGCGGTCGCCGCCGACGTCGCGGCGGACGCGAAACACAGCGTCGCCCTCGACGGCCGCACCCTTTCATGGACCGGCCCGGTCGGCCGCTTCGACCTCACCGCAACCGGGACGAAAAAATGAGCAATATCAAGGGGCGCTTCCGCTGGTGCGTGATCGGGCTGATCGCCCTCGCCACCGTGATCAACTATATCGACCGCAACGCGCTCGCGGTGATGTGGCCCGAAGTGTCGAAGGAGATCGGCGCGACCAAGGAAGATTATGCGCTGCTGGTGACCATCTTCATGGTCTTCTACGCCTTCGGCCAGTCGATCTTCGGGCGCATCTTCGACGCGATCGGCACGCGCATGGGTTTCACCCTGTCGATCGTCATCTGGTCGCTGTCGATCGCCGCGCACGCGTTGGTGCGTTCGCTGCCTTTGCTCGGCTTCCTGCGCGCGACGCTGGGGGTCAGCGAGGCGGGCAACTGGCCCGGCGCGGCCAAGGCCAATGCCTTGTGGTTCCCCTCGCGCGAGCGCGCGCTGGCGCAGGGCATCTTCAACGCCGGCGCCTCGCTCGGCGGCATCGTCTCGGCGCCGCTGATCGCGCTGCTCTTCGTCTATTTCGGCTGGCGCGGCACCTTCGTGCTGATCGGCCTGCTCGGCTTCGTCTGGCTGATCCCCTGGCTGTGGTTCTACAAGGCCGACCCCGAAAAGCATCCGGGAATCAGCGCCGAGGAGCGCGACTATATCCTCTCGGGCCGCACCGAGGCGGGCCGCGACGACGGCCGCCGCATCCCGCTCGGCGAGCTGCTCCGCTACCGCCAGAGCTGGGGCGTGATCCTGTCGCGCTTCTTCCTCGATCCCGTCTGGTGGCTGTTCGTGTCGTGGCTGCCGATCTATCTCGCCGAAACCTTCGGCTTCGACGTCAAGCAGATCGGCCTCTTCGCCTGGGTGCCCTTCGTCGGGGCGATGCTGGGCAGCCTGTTCGGCGGCTGGCTGTCGGGCCGGATCATCGGCGCGGGCGGCGGCGTCCACAAGGCGCGCACCACCGCGATCGCCATCGGCTGCGCGATCATGCTGCCGGCGCTGCTGTTCACGATCCGCGCCGACGATCCGCTCAGCGCGGTGCTGCTGATCGCCTGCATCCTCTTCGGCTTCCAGATGGCGATCGGCAATATCCAGACGCTGCCCAGCGACTATTTCGGCGGCGGCGCGGTCGGCAGCCTCGCCGGGATCAGCGGCACCGCCGCGGTCGCCGGCACGCTGATCACCACCTGGCTCGTGCCCGTGCTCACCAAGACGAGCTACGCGCCGATCTTCGCGCTCTCCGCGGCGATCGTCCCGCTCGCCTTCCTCGCCTTCCGGCTGGTCGGCGGCCGCGTCGAACCGGTCGCCTTCAAACCCGACGACAGCAAAGCATAAGGAACTGCATCACATGAATCTCCAGGGGAAAACCGCGCTCGTCACCGGCGGCGGCCGTGATATCGGCCGATCGGTCTCGATCGCGCTCGCCCGCGCCGGCGCGCGCGTCGCGATCAACTATAACAGCGGGCGCGAGGCGGCCGAGGAAACGCTGCGGCTGGTCAAGGAGGCAGGCGGCGACGCCTTCCTGATCCAGGCCGACGTCACCGACGGCGGCGCGGTGCGCGCGATGCTGGACGAGGTCGGCATCGCCTTCAGCGGCCGGCTCGACATTCTCGTCAACCTCGCGGGCGGCATGGTCGCGCGCAAGACGCTGGGCGAGATGGACGAGGCTTTCTTCGACCAGGTGATGACGCTGAACATGAAATCGGCCTTCCTCGTGCTCCAGGCGGCGCTGCCCTTCCTCGGCGAAGGCTCGGCGGTGGTGAACGTCTCCTCGCTCGCGGGCCGTGACGGCGGCGGGCCGGGCGCGTCGGTCTATGCGACCGCGAAGGGCGCGATGATCACCTGGACCCGCGCGATGGCGAAGGAGCTGGGGCCGCAGGGCATCCGCGTCAACGCGGTCGCGCCCGGCCTGATCGGCACCAGCTTCCACGACATCTTCTCGAAGCCCGAGGGGCGCGCCGCGACCGCGGGCAATACGCCGCTGCGCCGCGAAGGCCATCCCGACGAGGTCGCCGACGCCATCGCCTGGCTTGCGTCGCCCGCCGCGGCTTTCCTGGCCGGCGTGTGCCTCGACGTGAACGGCGGCCTCGCCTTTTCCTGACGAAAACCCGGGAGGGATAGACATGCGCAAGCTTCTTGCCACGACGTTGATCGCCGCCGCCGCATGGAGCGGCGCGGCGCAGGCGCAGCAGCGCGAGCGCACCGACGCCGAACCGCTGCAGCCCTACAAGATCATCCTCGTCGGCGATTCGACGATGGCGCCGCACAGCGGCTGGGGCGGCGCCTTCTGCGCCCGCCACGTCAAATCGTCGGTCGCCTGCGTCAACGCCGGGCGCGGCGGGCGCTCGACGCGCAGCTATCGGCAGGAAGGATCGTGGGACATCGCGCTCGCCGAGGCGAAGGTGCCGGGCTATCGCGCCAGCTATGTGCTGATTCAGTTCGGCCACAACGACCAGTCGCGCCAGCCCGAGCGCTGGACCGACGAGACGACCGAATTCCCGGCGAACCTCAGGCGCTTCGTCGAGGAGGTGCGCGCCGCCGGCGCGACGCCGGTGCTCGTCACCCCGCTGGTGCGGCGCGAGTTCAGGGACGGCAAGCTCAGGAACACGCTGGCGAGCTGGTCCGACCAGGTGCGCAGCGTCGCCAAGGCGATGGACGTGCCGCTGGTCGATCTCAACGCGCTGAGCGCGCGCCACATGCAGGAGCTGGGCCCCGAAATGGCGGCTCAGCTGGCGCAGGAGGAGCCGAGCGCGGCGGAGCTCGCCGCCGCGAAGGCGGGCACGACGCTGC
This sequence comes from uncultured Sphingopyxis sp., assembly GCA_937873425.1. Taxonomy (GTDB): domain Bacteria; phylum Pseudomonadota; class Alphaproteobacteria; order Sphingomonadales; family Sphingomonadaceae; genus Sphingopyxis. The sequence continues at coordinate 12,235 of CALMYE010000175.1, forward strand.
CCGCGCCGCCGAACCCGCCCGCGCCGCCGCCGATCGCCGGCAACGGCCCGCGCGGGCAGGTGACCCGCAAGTTCGATCATACCCACCTCGGCGACATCGGGGCGCAGGTGACCGCGCGGCTGGTGACGCAGGCGCTCGCGCAGGCGGTGCCGGGGCTGCGGAGCCAGTTGATCCGCTAAGGCGATAATTGGCCTGAATAATTGGTCAGTCCAATCTGGCTTACAAAATGGTTGACAATAATATCACGATGTTCGACCATAGTGGTCAGAACAGAATCGGCATATCAGGGAGAGACGAAGTGACCTCGCACCATCAGACCCGCCTGCGCGCGCTGCGCGCCGCCTTGCTGGCCGGCGCTGGCCCCGCGCTGCTGATCGCGGCGCCCGCCTTCGCGCAGGACGCCGTGCCGGAGGACGACGACGCGATCGTCGTCAGCGGCATCCGCGAGACGATCCAGAATTCGATCAATGCCAAGCGCGAGGAGACCGCGATCGTCGACGTGCTGTCCGCAGACGACATTGGCGACATTCCCGCCATCTCGGTCGGCCAGGCGATCCAGACGATCACCGGCGCGACGACGCACCGCGAAAAGGGCGACGCGTCGGAAATCGCGCTGCGCGGCCTCGGCCCCTTCCTCAGCAATTCGACCTTCAACGGCCGCGACGCGACCAACGGCAGCGGCGACCGCTCGGTCAACTACAACCAGTTCCCGTCGGAACTGGTCAACAATATCAAGATCTACAAGACGCAGCAGGCCAATCTGGCCGAGGGCGGCGTCGCCGGGACGATCGAGATCGGCACGATCCGCCCGCTCGATTTCGGCAAGACGCGCCTGCAGGGCGAATTCAAGCTGCAATACAACCCCTATGGCGCGCGCATCATCGACGACAACGGCCTCGGCTGGCGCGGCACGCTCAGCTATGTCGACCAGTTCGCGAACGACACCATCGGCATCGCGATCGGCGTCCAGCGCAACCAGACGAACAATCCCGAAGAAACGATGGCGAACAGCACGACCTGGACCGCCTGCCGCGCGGACATCGTCGTCAACAACAATAATTGCACCGAATATACCCGCGCCCAATATGGCCAGAACCATCCCTTCTATCTGGTGCCCAACGCATACACATATCGGCAGATCACCGAGACCGACCGGCGCGACGCGGTGTTCGGCGCGATCCAGTGGCGGCCGTCGGACCGCTTCAATTTCAACATCGACGTGCAATATTCGGACCGCAGCTATACCGAGGACCGCGTCGACCTGAACCTGTCCGAGGCGCGCCATTCGCTGACCAACGTCGAATATGACGAAAACGGCATCATCCGCCGTCTCGAAGGCCGCAGCGCGATCGAATCGAACCGCACCGACCTCAACCGCGCCGAGGAATATCTGGGCGGCGGCATCTCCGCCGAATGGAAGGCGAGCGACCGGCTGACCGTGCTGCTCGACGGGTCCTATTCGCGCACCGTCCGCGTCGAGACCCAGCGCAACTCGCGCCTGCGCACCGACCCGTTCGACGTCAACAACAACCGCAATTTCTTCGCCGTCGCCGCCAATGGCTTCGCGACCAACAACATGCGCGTTCCCTATGTCTATGAGCTGGCGCCGGGCAGCTTCGTGCCGGTCATCACCATCGACCCGCGCTTCGACCTCAACAACCATGCGCTCTTCTGGGACGATGCACGCTTCCGCCGCGACGAAAGCCGCCGCGACAACAAGATCGTCGCCGGGCGGCTCGACCTCGTCTATGAAATGGACGGCTTCCTGAAGACGCTGTCGGCCGGCGCGCGCCTGTCCGAGCTGAAGTTCGACGACTATAACGTCCGCAACGGCGACTTCAATTTCAACCCGCCGATGACCGAGGATGCGCGCATCAACGCCCTGTGCGCCGCGCCTTTCCCGCAGAAGAATTTCCTGTCGGCGGCGAAGGGCAACACGATCACCAGCTGGGCGACCTTCGACCTCGACTGCCTGTTCCGCGAATATATGGGGACCGAAGATCCGGGCGCGCTCCCCGACAAGAGGTCGGTCGCCAACCGCGACGTGACCGAAAAGGTGTTCGCCGGCTATGTCATGGCCGATTATTCCGGCGACCTCGGCACCATGCCGGTGCGCGGCAATGTCGGCGTGCGCATCGTCAACACCCGCGTCACGTCGAACGGGCTGCGCAGCGACCTCAGCATCGTCAACAACCCTGACGGGTCGATCCGGCTTGTGACCTCGGGCGATTTCGAGACGGTGACGATCAAGTCGCAGAGCACGCGCATCCTGCCCAGCGTCAACGCGATCTTCGAGGTCGCGCCGAACACGCTGCTGCGCACCGCCGTCTATCGCGCCATGTCGCGCCCGGCGCCCAGCGACCTCGGCGCCGGCCGCACCATCCAGCTCGAGGATGGCAACAGCTTCACCTCGGTCGAGGATGCGATCCGCAGCATCATCGCCAACGGCAGCCCGCGCCTGAAGCCGCTGATGTCGTGGAACGCCGACGTCGCGCTCGAATGGTATCCGAACAAGGACAGCCTCCTGTCGGCGACCTTCTATTACAAGCAGTTCAACGGCGGCTTCCAGCCGGTGATCATCGACGAGGGTTTCACGATCGACGGGCAGGCAGTGACCATTCCGGTCGCCCAGACGCGTAACAGCGACGACACGTCGCGCATCTATGGCTTGGAGATCACCGCGGCGACGCGCTTCAGCTTCCTGCCGAAACCGCTCGACGGGCTGGGCGCGAAGATCAGCTATAATTATGCCGACGCCAATTTCGTGACCCACGACATCCGGCTCGGCGACCAATATGATCCGGTGACCGACACCGTCTCGACCGGCATCATCCCGCCCGCGAACATCTCCGGCTATTCGAAGCATGTGCTATCGGCGCAGGCCTATTACGAGATCGGCCCGGTGTCGCTGCAGGCGATCTACAATTACCGCGGCAAATATTATCAGGACTTCGTCGGCGGCGGCAACCAGCTGCGCTATGTCGCGCCGAACGAGACGCTCGACCTGCGCGCCTCGTTCAAGCTGACCCGCGCGGTGTCGCTGCGGGTGGAAGCGCTCAACCTCTTCAACGAGCCGAAGGCGACCTATATGCCCGTCTATGGCAGCAGCCGCCAGTTCCACTATTACGGGTCGAAATATCTCTTCGGCATCCGGGCGCGGATCTAGGTCCGCACCGGAACGCCGGCCATGACCTCAGGATATCCCACCGTCGGCGCCAGGGTCGCGGCCGCCGTGTGCGGGCCTGTCCGGGTCATGGCCTTTCTTCGCATGGCCGTCGCGGCGTTCGCCGCGGCGACCGCGACGCCCCTGGCGGCGGCCGGGGGCGTCGAACCCGACCGGATCGTGCGTGATGTCGTCTATCTGACCGCGGGCGACCGGGCGCTCCACCTCGACCTCTATCTCCATCCCGACGCGCGCAAGGCGCCCGCGCCCTTGCTCGTCCATTTCCACGGCGGCGGCTGGGCGCGCGGGACGCGGCCCGAAAGCTGGACCGGCTTTCGCGCCTATGTGGACGCGGGCTTCTCGCTGGCGACGGTGCAATATCGGCTGGCGGGCGAGGGTCGCGCGCCCGCGGCGGTGCAGGACGCGCGCTGCGCGCTCCACTGGCTCGGCGCCAACGCCGGACGGCTGGGCATCGACCCGCGGCGGATCGTCGTCACCGGAACCTCGTCGGGTGGCCATCTCGCGCTGATGGCGGGGCTGCTGCCGCCGAAGAGCGGCATCGACCTCGAAGCGTGCCGCGATGCACCGCGCGCGGCGGCGATCGTCGATTTCTATGGCCCCGCCGACCTGACGGCGGCGCGCGCGGCGGGCGGGCGCGTCCATCCGACCATCGCGAACTGGATCGGGCCGCGCAGGGATGCCGATGCCATGATCCGCCTGATGTCGCCCGTAACATGGGCCAGCGCCGACAGCCCGCCGGTCTTCATCGCGCATGGCGACGCCGATCCTGTGGTGCCGCTCTCGCAATCGGAAGGTCTCAAGGCGCGGCTCGACGCGCTCGGCGTCGCGTCAGAGCTGCACATCGTTGCGGGCGGCGGCCACGGCCGCTTCGAGCCCGCCGCGCGCGCCGCGATGACCGCGCGCGCCCTCGCTTTCCTCTGCGCGCACGGGCTGCCCGCGGCGCGTGCGTGCAAAAATTGAACGGCGGCGCGGCGATGGGCTTCAAACTTGTCATACCACATTGTATGACCTTCCCGACAAGCGTGTGGGGAGACGATTGAATCATGGCCGAACGCCGCCTTTTCGAAGATGTCGCCGATGCGATTCGCCGGCTGATCCTGGACGGCACCTGGCCGCCGGGCACCCGCCTGCCCGGCGAGCGCGAGCTGTCCGAGCGCTTCGAGGTCAGCCGGGTCACGATCCGCGAGGCCGAGATCGCGCTGCAGGCGACGGGGTGGATTCACATCCGCACCGGCGCGGGCGCCTATGTCGCGGCCGAGCTGCCCGGCGACAACAGCATCCTGCCGCAGGTCAGCGCCTTCGAGCTGACCGAGGCGCGCTCGCTGTTCGAGGCGGAGGCGGCGGCGCTCGCCGCGCCGACGATCGCGGCGGAGACGCTGGAGAAGCTCGACGAACTGCTCGCCGCCATGGCCGACGAGGGCGCGAGCGAGGAAGAGATCAGCGCGATCGACCGCGACTTCCACATGACCATCGCCGCGGCGTCGAACAACAAGGCGATCATCCATGTGATCGAAAGCCTGTGGCGCATGCGCATGGAGCTGCCCGAGGTGAAGCGCAGCCATTCGCTCGTCTGCCGCAAGGACGGCAGCGCGCGGCAGGCCGAGCATGCCGATGTCGTCGCGGCGCTGCGCGCGCGGGATGCGGCGGGCGCGCGGCTCGCGATGCGGCGCCATTTCAACCGCCTGCTCGAATCGATGCTCGACGAGACCGAGGAGCGCGCGCTCGACGAGCTGCGCCGCCAGTCGGCCGAAAGCCGCGAACGCTATCTGCTGAGCGCGAAGCTCGCCTGATGTCCGGGCGGGTGCGGGCATGAGCGCGCCGTCCGGCGCACCGGACGCGGTCGCCGCGCTCCTCGAGGCGCGGCGGTCGGGCTGCGCGCTTCCCGCCTTTCCCGCACCCGTCCCGGCGACGCTCGCCGATGCCTATGCGGCGCAGCGGCGCCTGACCGCCGCGCTCGGCGCGCCGGTGCTGGGGTGGAAGGTCGGGCGCATCCCGCCCGCGATGATCGAAACGCTCGGCGCCGAACGGGTGGCGGGTCCGGTGCTGCGCATCGCCGGGCTGGACGGCGCCGCGCCGGGCGAAGCCCATATCTTCGACGGCGGCGCCGGCGCGATCGAGGCCGAGGTGATGCTGCGCCTCGCCGCCGTTCCCGATCGGCGCCTGACCGACGGCGATGACGGTGCCGAATGGATCGACGCCATACGTGCGGGGTTCGAGATCGCCAGCTCGCCCGCGCCCGATGTCCACAGCCATGCGCCCTTCGGTATCATCGCCGACATCGGCATCAACAACGGCCTGCTGCTCGGCCCTGACTTGCCCGCCGACGGCTTCGACGGGCTGGAGGTGACGACAAGGATCGCGGGCGAGAGCGTCGGCACGGGCCGCGCCCGCGACATACTCGACGGGCCGTGGGGGTCGCTGCGCTTCCTCGTCGGCCTGCATCATGACGGGGTGATCCGCCTTGCCTCCGGCCAGTGGATTTCGGCGGGCGCGATCACCGGCGTCCACCCGATTGCGATCGGCCAGACGGCGACCGC
>CALMYE010000176.1 GCA_937873425.1 uncultured Sphingopyxis sp.
TCGGTCTCGTCCTCGTCGATCAGCACGCTGACCTTGATCTCGCTGGTCGAGATCGCCTGGATGTTGATGCCGCGGTCGGCCAGCGCGCGGAACATGGTGCTAGCGACGCCCGCATGGCTCTTCATGCCGACGCCGACGACGCTGATCTTGGCGACCTTGTCGTCGCTGATGATGCGGTTGAAGCCGATCTTGTCCTTCGCGCCCTCGAGCAGGTCGATCGAGCGCAGCAGGTCGGCGCCCGGCACGGTGAAGGTCACGTCGGTCTCGCCCTTGTCGCGCCCGACGTTCTGGATGATCATGTCGACGTTGATCCCCGCCGCGGCGAGCGGGCCGAAGATGTTGGCGACGCCGCCCGGCTTGTCGGGCACGCGGGTGACGATGATCTTCGCCTCATTCTTGTCGTGGGCGATGCCGGTGATCAGCTGCCGTTCCATCTCATGTTCCTCTATTTCCTCGTCGCTGACGATCATCGTGCCTTTGGCGGGCGCCTCGTCGCCGTCGACGAAGCTGGACAGCACCTGCACGCGCACCCCCATCTTCATCGCCAGGCCGACCGATCGGGTCTGGAGCACCTTGGCGCCGACGCTCGCCAGTTCGAGCATCTCCTCATAGGTGACATAGTCGAGCTTGCGCGCGCGCGCGACGATGCGCGGGTCGGTGGTATAGACGCCGTCGACGTCGGTGTAGATGTCGCAGCGGTCGGCCTTCACCGCCGCCGCGACCGCGACCGCGCTGGTGTCCGACCCGCCGCGGCCCAATGTCGCGACGCGCCCGTCGTCCATCATGCCCTGGAAGCCGGGGATCACCGCGACCTCGCCGCGTCCCATCGCCGCCAGCAGCGCGCCGGTCTCGATGTCCAGGATGCGCGCGCGGGCATGTGCCTCCTCGGTGCGGATGGGGAGCTGCCAGCCGAGCCAGCTGCGCGCCGGCACGCCCATCGCCTGCAGCGTCAGCGCCAGCAGGCCCGACGTCACCTGCTCGCCCGCCGCGACGACGACGTCATATTCGGCGGGGTCGTAGCGCGGGTTGGCCTCGCGGCAGAAACCTACCAGCCGGTCGGTCTCGCCTGCCATTGCCGAAACGACGACCGCGACCTCGTTGCCTTGTCCCACTTCGCGCGCGACGAGCTTCGCCACGGTGCGAATCCGCTCGGTGCCCGCCATCGACGTGCCCCCGAATTTCATCACGATCCGCGCCATCTCGCCCCGCTTTCCGAACTGGTTTCGGCCGCAACTTTCCAAGTTTTCCGCGGCGCTCGGCTGTTAGGGAAGGGGAGGGGCGATGGCAAGCGCGGCTTCCTATGCAATGCAAATTTCTTGCGCCGGATCGGGTGGGGTGCCACATCGCGGGGCATGAACGCCGCGACGATCAACCCCGACGAAGCCGCCCATTTCGGCGCGCTCGCCGCCGACTGGTGGGACCCGCATGGCTCGTCGGCGATGCTGCACCGGCTCAATCCGGTTCGGCTCGCCTATATCCGCGCGCAGGTCGACGCGCATTGGCACGGCGATGCGCGCGAGCGCCATCCGCTGAAGGGCCGCACCGCGCTCGACGTCGGTTGCGGCGCCGGGCTGCTCGCCGAGCCGCTGGCGCGCATGGGCGCGGCGGTGACCGGCGTCGATGCGGCACCCGAGAATATCGCCGCGGCGCGCGCCCATGCGGCGGGGCAGGGGCTCGATATCGCCTATCATGCCGGCGAACTCGCGGCGCTGCCGCCCGCGACCTTCGATCTCGTCACCTCGATGGAGGTCGTCGAGCATGTCGCGGACCCCGCCGCTTTCGTCGCGGAACTGACCGCGAGGTTGGCGCCCGGCGGGCTGATGATCCTGTCGACGCCCAACCGCACGGCGCTGTCGAAGCTGCTGCTCGTCGAGGCGGCCGAACGGATCGGCGCGGTGCCGCGCGGCACGCACGACTGGGACCGCTTCCTGAAGCCGGAGGAATTGACCGCGCTGCTCGAAGCGGCGGGGCTGGAGGTGATCGACCGCACCGGCCTGTCGCCGTCGCCAGCGCGCGGCTTCAAGCTCGGCGGCAGCGAGGCGCTCAACTATCTGGTCGTGGCGCGGTGGCCGGGATGACAGGCCGCGACCCGCGCGTCGACGCCTATATCGCGAAGGCCCAGCCCTTCGCCCGGCCGATCCTGACCCATTTGCGCGACCTGGTGCATGCCCATGCGCCGGGCGCCGAAGAGACGCTGAAATGGGGCGTGCCGC